>NZ_KQ948353.1:151141-408856 GCF_001514055.1 Streptomyces corchorusii
CGACGTCACCGGCAACAACTCCGCCAACGGCACCCGGGCACAGATCTGGACCTGCACCGGCGCCGCCAACCAGAAGTGGAACGCGCCCACGGCCGCGCAGCAGCCGGCCGAGCAGTGCTGGGCGACGCACTACGGGCCCCAGCCGCCCGGTGCCCTGACGGCCAGCGGCGAGATCTTCGACAACAACGCCGACACGGCGGCGACCTCCCTCAGCCGCCAGCCGCAACTGCCGTTCGGCACCCGCGTCCAGGTGACCAACGTCGCCAACGGCCGCTCACTGGTGGTCCGCATCAACGACCGGGGCACCTTCGCGCAGACGCCGCAGGAGCCCAAGTGCCTCGACCTGACCGACGGCGCGTTCGGCCGGCTCGGCGGAAGCCTGAACCCGGACGCCGGACACATAGTCGTCACGCAGACCGTCCTCAACTGATCAGCCGACAAGCGGAGTTGGCGGCCGACGTGCCGCCTCGCCTCCGCACGTCCGTACGTCCCCCCTCGCAGTACGCCCCGTGAACTGGAGCGCATCCCCCATGAATGTCCCGTACCTCAGACGGATACCGATGAGACGCGTGCACCTCGGACGGATGCTGGCCGCCTCCGTCGCCGCCTGCCTCGCCGCGCTGTGCGCCGTCACCCCGGCCCAGGCCGCCGACGGGCAGATCACCGGCCTCGCCGGCAAGTGCGTCGACGTGGCGGGCGCGAACAGCGCCAACGGCACCGCCGTCCAGCTCTACGACTGCAACGGCACGAACGCCCAGCGGTGGTCCAACCCCGGCGACGGCACCCTGCGGGCGCTCGGCAAGTGCCTCGACATCGTCGACCGCGGCACGGCCGACGGAGCCGCCGTACAGCTGTGGGACTGCTCCGGCGGAGCCAACCAGCAGTGGGTGGTCACCGCCGCGCACGACATCGTCAACCCGGCGGCGAACAAGTGCCTGGACGTGCGGGACAACAACTCCGCCAACGGCACCCGCCTCCAGATCTGGAGCTGCACCGGCGGGGCGAACCAGAAGTGGAACGCGCCGGCGAGCGGCGGGGGCGGCACCACGCCGTCCGGATTCGTCGTCTCCGAGGCCCAGTTCAACCAGATGTTCCCGAACCGGAACCCCTTCTACACCTACAGCGGTCTCACCGCCGCCCTCAGTGCGTACCCCGCCTTCGCGAACACCGGCAGCGACACCGTGAAGAAGCAGGAGGCCGCCGCCTTCCTCGCCAACGTCAGCCACGAGACCGGCGGCCTGGTGTACATCGTGGAGCAGAACACCGCCAACTACCCGCACTACTGCGACCCGAACCAGCCGTACGGCTGCCCGGCGGGTCAGGCGGCGTACTACGGGCGCGGCCCCATCCAGCTCTCCTGGAACTTCAACTACAAGGCCGCCGGCGACGCGCTCCACATCGACTTGCTCAACAACCCCTGGCTGGTGCAGAACGACGCCGCCGTCGCCTGGAAGACCGGCCTGTGGTACTGGAACACCCAGTCCGGTCCCGGCACGATGACCCCGCACAACGCCATGGTCAACGGCGCCGGCTTCGGCCAGACCATCCGCTCGATCAACGGCTCCCTGGAGTGCGACGGCAAGAACCCCGCGCAGGTCCAGAGCCGGGTCGACGCCTACCAGAGGTTCACCCAGATCCTCGGCGTCAGCCCGGGCGGCAACCTGTACTGCTGACCGACCTCCAGCACCACGCCCCTGGCGTACGGGCCGGTACGAACCGGGCCCGCGCGCCAGGGGTTTCCTCGTTGTGCCGCCGGGTTCCGGAAGACCAGCCGGACGCGACCGGAGGCAACCCCTTTCACCTGCGGCCTCCAATCAAAGACCGCTCATACATCCGATGTGTCTCCCGCTGGATGGCGGGTTCGTTCACCGTCTAGACGATTGACAGGTGCACGAAGGGTGCCTAGGTTCGCCAATACACCCGATGTATTGACGACCCGTCAGGTCTGGAGGACGACGATGGCCTCACAGTCGGACAAGCGCTCACCGGTGGCCCGGAGATCCGTGCTCGGTACCGCGCTGGGCGGAGCCGCGGTGGCGGCACTGCCGGGGGCGGCGCACGCGGAGCAGGCGGGGGCGGGCGGGGACGCCGGCCCGGCGGGCGGCCGACGGCCGTGGCGGCTTGGCACCGCCCTGGCCGACGACAGCGCCTGGGAGACGTTCCTGCGCGGCCAGGATCTGCTGTGGAGCCGGCTGCCCGCCCTCTGGCACGAGGGCCCCTTCCTGGGCGACGGGCTGCTCGGCAGCATGATCTACCGGGAGCCGGACGCCCAGCAGATCCGGTTCACCGTCCAGCACGGCCGGGTCCAGGACCACCGGCCCGAGCTCGGCAGCGGCTGGGGCACCTGCCGGCTGCCGGTCGGACACCTCACCCTCGAACCGGTCGGCGCCATCACCGCCGTGGACTGGCGGTTGAGCCTGTGGAACGCCGAGCTCACCGGCACCGTGACCACCACCGCGGGCACGCTCACCCTGGCCGCCCTCATCCACGACGAGGTCCTGGCGGTCCGCGTGACGGCGAGCGGCGGCGAGCGGGTCACGTGGACCTTCCACCCCGAGGAGGCCATCAGCCCCCGCAAGATCCAGGAGGCCCCGCCCGCCGGCTACACCGGCAACCCTCCGTGGACCACCCGGACCGCCGCCGACGGCACCGAGCAGGTGCTCCAGCCGCTCACCGGGGGCGGGCAGACGGCCACCGCCTACCGCCGCACCGGCGACGAACTGCTGCTCAGCGTCGGTCACAGCTTCCCCTCCGGGACCGCCGCCGAGGCCGACTCGCTGCGCACCCTGCGGCACGGGACGTCGTACGCGGCCCTCAGGCGGCGGCACGTGAGCTGGTGGCACGCCTTCTACCGGAAGAGCTTCGTGTCCTTCCCCGACCAGCGGTTGCAGAGCTTCCACTGGATCCAGCTCTACAAGGTCGCCTCCGCCAGCCGCGCGGGCGGGCCCGTCATGGCCACCAGCGGGCCCTGGCTGGAGCCGACACCCTGGCCGGCGGTCTGGTGGAACCTCAACGTCCAGCTGGAGTACTGGCTCATCCACGGCTCCAACCACCTGGAGCTCGACGCGCTCGCCGGCACGCTGCGGCAGAACCAGGAACAACTCGTCGCCAACGTGCCCGCCGCGTACCGCAAGGACAGCTCCGGGATCGGCCGCAGCTCCGACATGTTCGCGAACCGCTCCGTGGGAGAGCCGGGCACCGGTGCCGAGACCGGCGACCTCACCTGGGCGCTGCACAACGTGTGGCTGTCCTACCGGCACAGCATGGACAAGGCCCTGCTGCGGGACACGGTCTACCCGGTGCTGCGCCGGGCCGTCAACTACTACCTGCACTTCCTCACCCCGGGCAGCGACGGCAAGCTCCATCTGCCGAGCACGCTCTCGCCGGAGTACCCCGTCGTGCCGCCGCAGGACACCAACTACGACCTGGCGCTGATCCGCTGGGGCTGCCGGACGCTCCTGGAGTCGGCCGAACTGCTCGGCGTCCAGGACGAGGCGGCGCCACGCTGGCGGGAGGTGCTGGCCCGGCTCACGCCGTACCCGGTCGACGACAACGGGTTCATGATCGGTGCCGACACCCCGTACGCGCAGTCCCACCGGCACTACTCACACATGCTGATGGTGTACCCGCTGTACCTGGTCAACTGGGACCAGCCCGAGAACCGCGAGCTGATCATGAAGTCGGTGACCCACTGGCACGCGCTGACCGGCGCCCACCGGGGCTACAGCTACACCGGGGCCGCGTCGATCCACGCCATGACCGGCGACGGTGACACCGCGCTCGGCTACCTGCGGAAGTTCTTCGACCCCGCTACCCGCTACCCGTGCCGGGCCAACACGCACTACACCGAGGCCGGTCCGGTGATCGAGACGCCGCTGTCCGCCTCGCAGTCGCTGCACGACATGTTCTGCCAGAGCTGGGGCGGGGTGATCCGCGTCTTCCCGGCCGTCCCCTCGGCGTGGGCGGACGTCACCCTGCACGACTTCCGCACGCAGGGCGCCTTCCTGGTGAGCGCCGTCCGCAAGGCGGGCGTCACCCGGTTCATCCGGGTCAGGAGTCTGGCCGGCGAGCCGCTGAAGCTCCGGCACGGCCTGAGCGGAACCCTCACCGTGCTGCTGGACGACGGCTCCCCGGCGCACACCCGGGACCTCGGCGACGGCACCCTCGCCATCGACCTGCCCAAGGACCGCGAGGTGCTGGTCCACTCCGGGTCCCGCCCCGACCTGCTCATCGCCCCGGTGGCCGTCAGCGAACCCGGTCCGGCGTGGGGGTTGCCGTAGCGGCCGTCCCCCATCGCCACGGCCCTGCCCCGCACGGGGCCGTGCGGCCGTCCCCCGCCGCCGGTTCGGCCGGCGCGGCGCCGCGTGCCCGTCCCCACCGGCGTCCGCCTCGCAGGACGCCGCGCGCACCCCGTCCCGCGCCCCGCTCCTCCCCGCAGGGCACCGAGCGGCCGTCCCTACCCTTCTCCCACCTCCACCCCATCACCCCGGGAGGGTTCCCATGGCGGTTCCGATCAGGACCGCGGTCGCCGCGCTGTGCGCCGGGCTGGCGGCCTCACTTCTCGGCGGCGGGCCCGCGCGGGCCGGCCAGGACACCGGCTCCGCCGCGCACGTCTGGACCGTGTCCGCGCCCGGGCCCGGCGCCGCGGCACAGGCACCGCGCGCCCGCGTGTCCCTGGACGGCACCACCGGCACCCTGGACCTGTCCGTGTCCCGCGGCGGACGGACGGTCATCGAGCCGTCCCCCGTCGGCATCCGCACCGAGCGGGCCGATCTCTCCCAGGGCCTGCGCTTCCTGCACCGCACGGACCGGCTGGTGGACGAGCGCTACCGGACGAAGTCCGGCAAACGGCTTGACCGGCGGTCCTGGATGAACGAGACACGGCTGTCGTTCGGCACCGCCGCGGGCGCCCGGTTCGACCTCGTCGTGCGTGCCGCCGCCGACGGTGTCGCCTACCGGTACGTACTGCCCGGGGGATACGGCGACGTGCTCGGCGAGACCTCCGCGTTCACCCTGCCGGCGGACGCGCGCGCGTGGCTCAGCGCCTACCGGGCGGACAACGAGGGCCAGTTCGCCGAGTACTCCGCCGGCAGCGCGCCCACCGGCTCCTACTCGGACCAGGCGCTGTTCGCGACCGACGGCGGCTACACCCTGCTCGCCGAGTCGGGCCTGAGCGGCGCCTACTCCGGTGCCCGGCTCGCGCACGACCAGGGCAGCGGCACGTACCGGGTCACGCTCGCCGACGATCGGATCCACAGCACCGGGGGTCCCCTCGCCACGCCATGGCGGGCGATGGTCACCGGCAGCCTGGCCACCGTCACGCGGTCCACGTTCACCGACGACCTCGCCCCCGCCTCCCGGGTCGCCGACACCTCCTGGATCCGGCCCGGCACCGTGCTGTGGACCTGGCTCGCCGGAGGCCGCGCGGCCGGCCAGAGCCTCACGGCGCAGCAGGCGTACGTCTACTACGCCGCCGCACGGCACTGGCCGTACGAGGCCGTCGACGCGGGCTGGTACTTCCGGAGCGACCAGTGGGACACCACCGACCCCGACTGGCAGACGGACAGCTGGCTGCCCCAGCTCACCGCGTACGCGCGGGCCAAGGGCGTCGGGATCGTCGTCTGGATCCACCAGCGCGACCTGGACACGCCCGAGGAACGCGCCCAGTGGCTGCCCACGCTGGAGCGGTGGGGCGTCAAGGGCGTCAAGATCGACTTCATGAACTCGGAGTCGCAGTCCATGCTCCAGTGGTACGACGCCATCCTCAAGGAGACGGCCGAACACCACCTCATGGTCGACTTCCACGGTTCCACGATCCCGAAGGGCATCCAGCGCACCTGGCCGCAGGTGATGACCATGGAGGGCGTCGGCGGCGAGGAGAAGCGCACCAACACGTCCGCCCACCTGACCACCCTGCCGTTCACGCGCAACGTCCTCGGCTCCATGGACTTCACCCCCGGCGGCTTCCAGCGCGTCGGCCAACGCCCGAACTCCGACGCGGCCGAGGCCGGTCTCGCCGTCACCTACGAGTCGGGTCTCCAGATGCTCGCGGGCAGCCCGGAGTCGTACGACGCCCGGCCGCTCGCCCGGGACTTCCTCGCCCAACTGCCCGCCGCCTGGGACGACACGCGGCTGCTCGCGGGCGCACCCGGGCGGGAGGCGGTCCTCGCCCGGCGTGGCGGCGACCGCTGGTTCCTGGGCGGGGTGTACGCCGGTCCCGCGCGCACGGCCGGGGTGCCGCTGTCCCTCGGGGCCGGACGGTGGCTGGTCGAGACGATCCGGGACGGCGCCGGCGGGCTGGTCCAGGACAGGCGGGTGGTGCGCGGCGGCGACACGCTCGGCGTCGATGTCGTCGCGGGCGGCGGTTTCGCCGGGATCGCCTGCCGCTGGCACCCCGGGGTCACCACCTGCCACCGCTGAGGCCGGCGCCGGTCGGCCGTCAGGGCTATGGACCTTCTCGGTCCTTCCCGGCACGGTGGTGGGCACCCCGGCCGGGCGGTGCCGTCGACCGGTCACCGCCCGGCTCCCCCACCTCCGACCCCAGGGGCTGCCCTCATGCCGATGCCACCAGCCGCGCTGCGACTCGCCGTCACCGCCGTGGGACTCCTCCTCACGGCCACCACCGGCGCCGGCACCGCGGCCCTCGCCGCCGTGCCGCCGCGCACCGCGCCCACCCGGATCGCCGCCGACACGCCGAACCCGGCCGGCTGGTCCGCGCCGTTGTCGACCCGGGGCCGGTACATCGTCGACGCGCACGGCGACCGCTTCCGGCTGAAGGGCGCCAACTGGGACGGCGCGCAGGGCTCCTGGACCGGCGGCGGCAGCGCCACCGACCCGGCCAACCACCACGCCGGGCAGGACTCGCACGGCATACCGCTCGGCCTGGACCGCGTACCGCTGCCCCGACTGCTGGCGGACTTCCACCAGCTGGGCATCAACACCATCCGGCTGCCGTTCTCCAACGAGATGATCCACAGCACCGCGCCCGTACCCGACGGCGCGGTCGCGGCCAACCCTCAACTGCGCGGCAGGACACCGCTGGAGATCTACGACGCCGTGGTGGAGGCGCTCAGCCAGAGCGGTTTCGCCGTCGTGCTCAACAACCACACCAACACCTCCCGGTGGTGCTGCGGCATCGACGGCAACGAGCGCTGGAACAGCGGGCAGTCCACCGCCCGGTGGGCGGACGACTGGGTGTTCATGGCCCGTCGCTACGCCTCCGTGCCCCGCGTGGTCGGCGCCGATCTGTACAACGAGGTCCGGCGTGACGTGCTGGACGACCCGAACTGGGGCCTGGGGGACGACCACGACTGGTACGGCGCGGCCCGGCTGGCCGCCGACCGCATCCTCACCGAGGTGAACCCGCGCCTCCTCATCGTGATCGAGGGCATCAACTGGACCGGTGTGCCCGTGGACGGACTCCCCCACGGCCGGCCGGTGCTCACCCCCGCGCGCACCCTCTCGCACACCCTCGTGGACGCCCGCAAACTGGTCTACTCCGCCCACTTCTACGGCTACACGGGGCCCCGCCACAGCGGCGCCACCGGCATCGGCGAGACCCACGACGCCCGCTACCAGGACCTGTCCCGCGCCGAGTTGGCCGCGGCCCTGGACGACGAGGCGTTCTTCGTGGAGGAGACCGGCCGGCACTACACCGCGCCCGTCTGGGTGAGCGAGTTCGGCATCGGGTCGGGCGAGACGAAGGCGGCGGCCCGCACCTGGTTCGGCCACGTCACCGACTACTTCGCCGACCACGACGCCGACTTCGCGTTCTGGCCGCTGGTCGGCTTCGAGGGCCACGACGACTGGGCCCTGCTGCGCTACGACACCGCGGGGCACCGCTCCGGCATCCTCGACTCCGGGGACTGGCGCGCCACCGCGTGGCAGCGTCTGATGTCCGCGCCGGGCACCACCGGCCCCGTGGCGTCCGTCCCGCTCTGGCGCATGCTGAGCACCGATCACGGAGACGCGGTGACGTCGCCGCGGGTGCGCGCCACGGGAGACTGGGACCCGGGAGCGCACAAGGCGGCCTGCCCCGACGGTACGAGGCTGGCCGGGCTGAGCCACACCGGCGGGCGTGGTCTGTGCACCGACACCGGGGCGGGAGACCTGCGCGCCGCCGACGCCCGCCAGACGGTCGTCACCGATGAGCGGTACGTGCCGGGCGGCGGGGACTGGGCGTCCGGGTACACCAAGTACCAGTGCCCGGCCGGGGAGTTCCTCATCGGCTACAGCCTGCGGGGGGAGCGCGTGTCGGCGGCGCTGTGCGTCCCGGCGCGGACCGCGCTGCCGGGCGCCGGGCGCACGGTGTGGTTCGACCGGTCCGACAACCGTCCCGCCGACGGCGCCGGCGGGGACTTCGCGGAGGGCGCCTTCAAGGGCCAGTGCGCGGCGACCGAGTACGCCGCCGGAATCGCCTTCACCACCCGCGTGGGCAGCCGCCCCGGCCCGGCGGCCCTGCTGTGCCGCCCGTTGCCCTGACCACCGGACCCCTCCCGCACGAGCCTGCCACGCGGCCGGGCCCCGCGACCGCCGACGGCGCGGGGCCCGGCACCTGCGACCCCGCCCGCCACCCGCACGCGGCTGCGGCTGCGGCTGCGGCTGCGGCTGCGGCTGCGGCTGCGGCTGCGGCTGCGGCTGCGGCTGCGGCTGCGAGGGTGGCGCCCCGGCCCCGACCCGCTCGGTGCGGCACAGCGCGGGCACTTGGCGTCGGGACCGCTACGGCCAGCCGCCACCGACCGGCCACCCACGACCGCCGAGGGCGCGCGCCCGGCGCCCGCGCGTGGCAGCGGCTGCGCGGGTGGCGCCCCCGACCCCAACCCGCTCGGTGCGGCACGGCCGGGCTCTTCGCGCCGGGACCGCCACGGCCGGCCGCCACCGACCGGCGCTCCACCGAGCGCGCCGCTCCGCCGAGTGCGCCGGTTCCGCGCGCGGTCGGGTCGGGCTCGCCGCCCCGGACGTCTGCCGGGCGCCGCCGAGGCAGCGCCCGGCATCGCTGCTCGCCTGGGCAGCGCGGTCCTGCGCGGCGGCCTACGGGCGCCGTCAGCCGTCAGCCGTCAGCCGTCAGCCGGCGTCGTGCGCCAGTGTCGTCCCCGGCAGCGCGCACCGGAACGACTCCTGCGCCAGGGGCGGCTGACGCGGCGACCGCCCGGACGTCCGCCGGACGGGTCCTCGCCCGGGGCGCCGCCGGCCGGCCACCGCCCGGCCGGCGGACACACCTGCGGCCTCAGGTCAGGGCGTTCCGGATTCGGTGCAGGATCTCCCGCAGGATGCCCTCCGACGTCCCGAAGTTGAGCCGTACGAAGCCCTCGCCCTCCGCTCCGAACGTGCGGCCGTCGTTGAGCAGCACCCGCGCCTCCTTCAGGAAGAAGGTCTGCAGGTCGGTGTCCAGGTCCAGCTCACGGCAGTCGAGCCAGGCGAGGAACGTCGCCTGGGGCGTGCGGTGGCGCACACCGGGCGGAAGCTCCTGAGCGACCAGCGCTGCGTTGCGCGCCAGGACCGTCCTCAGCTCCGCCAGCCAGGCGTCCCCGTCCCGCCAGGCGGCCAGGGTGGCCGCGACGCCGAAGGTGTTCGGTTCGCCGTACAGGTGGGTGGGGTGCGCCAGTGCCTCGCGCACCTCGGCCGCGCCGACGTGGGCGACGGCGCAGCGCAGTCCCGGCACGTTGAACGCCTTCGTGGCCGAGGTCAGGGTCACCGTGCGCGCGGCCACCTCGGCCGAGAGGGAGGCGAACGGGAGGTGCCGGTGCGGGGCGTGGACGAGGTCGGAGTGGATCTCGTCCGCGACGACCAGCAGGCCGTGGCGGAGGGCGAGCCCCGCCAGTGTCCGGAGTTCCTCGCGGCGCAGCACGCGTCCTGTCGGGTTGTGCGGGTTGACCAGCAGCAGCACCCGTGCGGGCCTCTCCCGCAGTTCCCGGTCGAGCCGGTCGGCGTCGAACGTCCAGGTGTCGCCGTCCGGCGTGTACGGCACCGGGTGCGGGCGCCGCCCCATGCTCGCGATCGTCTCCAGGAACGGCGGGTAGGCCGGGGTGTGCACCACGACGCCGTCGCCGGGCCGCGTGGCGACGTGCAGTACGGCCTGGAGGCCCTGGTTGATGTCGGTGAACTCCCTGACGTGCGCGGCGTCGAGCACCCAGCCGTGGCGTTCGCGCATCCGCTCGGCGAAGGCGTCCCGCAGGGGGTTCCGGACGGACCGTCCGTCCGTCCCAGGAGGGGTAGCCGAGGTCGTGGTCCACGCACCGCGCCAGGGCCGCACGCACGGCGGGCGCCGGCGGGAAGTCCATCTCCGCGATCCACGCCGGGAGTACGTCCGGCTCGACGCGGCTCCACTTGGCTCCGGGCCGCCGGGACAGCGCGCGGACGTCCAGGTCGTCGAACATGGGGTGCCTCTCTGCCGCCATCCGTCCATCCTGCCGCCGACGAGACGTGGACACACCCCTCTGCCGGGCGACACGTCAGCCGGCCACCGGCGCCGGCCGTACCACGAGGTGCCCGCCCAGGTGCAGCCGGGCGACCAGGCCGGCGCAGCCGAGGCCGGTCGCGGCCAGGGCCGCCCACGGCAGCCAGCGTACCCCGGTGTCGAACAGCGCCCCGACGGCGAGGTTGCCCAGCGAGACCGCGATGCCGGAGGCCGTGTTGTAGGCGCCGTAGTACGTCGCGACGAGCCGGTCGCCGGAGAGCCGTACCACGGTGTCCATCTCGAAGGGGTAGAGCAGCGCCCCGCCCCCGGCCAGCAGGACCGCGCACAGCGTCAGCGCGCAGAGCCCGGCCGGCGCGCCGTACGAGCGGGGCAGCAGTGGCAGGAAGGCGACGCCCATGACCACGAGCCCCCACACGACGGCCCGCGGTCCGGACAGGGTGCGCTGCGCCCACGCGGTCAGCTTGAGCTGGCCCGCCAGCGCGGCCAGCGCCGACGCGGCGAAGACCACCCCGGTGACCCATCCGGTCCGCTGGCCGAAGAGCGCGCGGGCGTGCAGCGGGAGGGCGAGGTAGACCTGGAAGGCCAGGACGTAGGAGCCGCTCATGGCGACCGCGAAGAGCAGGAAGGGGCGGTTGGCGGCGACGGCACGCCAGTCGGCGGCGACCGCCCGCCAGGCGGGTCCGGTGCCGCGGCCGGCGGGGGGCCGGGCGGGCAGGGCGCGGGACTGCACCGCGGCGAGGGCGCCGAAGATGGTGGCCGCGACCGCGCACACCGCGCTGAAGTTCCAGGTCAGCAGGGCCAGTCCGGCGAGCGGGCCGACCAGGATGCCCGCCTGGTAGAAGACGTTGAACGCGGCGAACGCCGCCACCCGGCGCTCCTCGCCGGCGTCCGCCGCGAGATACGCGCGGACGGCCGGGTTGAACAGCGCGCCCGCCAGGCCGGTCAGCGCCGACGCCGCCACCAGGGCGGGGAGCGAGCCGGCGACCGCCAGCAGCCCGAAGGCGACCACGCGCAGGGCGCACCCCGTGAGGATCATCGGCTTGCAGCCGTAGCGGTCGGCGAGGGTGCCGCCGACGAGGAACATGCCCTGCTGGGAGAAAGTGCGCACCCCCAGCACCAGGCCGACCGCCCAGGCGGCGAGGCCGAGGCCGTGGGCCAGGTGGTCGGCGAGGTAGGGCATGAGCATGTAGAAGCCCAGGTTGATGGCGAACTGGTTCACCATCAGCAGCCGGGCCGGCCGGTCGAAGGAGGCCGGCGGGAGCCGTAGCCGCTTCACCGGGCACCCGCCTTCGTCAGGTCGCGGGCGAGCGGGTCGCGGACCCGGCCGCAGCGCGTCCACCGGGTCACGACGCACGCGTCCGGCTCGGTGATGTCGTCGGGCTCCGGCGGCGGTGTCCGCCCGAGGAGGCCGTGCTCGCGGCACCAGCCGTCGTCGTAGACCGTGTGCAGGTAGCGGTGCGGGCCGTCGGGGAAGATCGCGGCGATCCTCGTCCCGGCGGGGTACGTCCGCGCCGCCCATCCGGCCACCAGCGCCACCGCTCCGACACTCCAGCCGCCGGAGGCGTAGTGCCGTAGGGCGAGTTGGCGGCAGGCCCAGACCGCCTCGGCCGGGGCCACCCAGTGGACCTCGGCGAAGGCCGCGTAGGCGACGTTGTCCGGGTGGATGCTGGAACCGAGGCCGCGCATCAGCCGCGGTCCCGCCGGCTGGCCGAAGATCGCCGAGCCGACCGAGTCCACCCCGATGAGCGTCAGGCGCGGGAAGGCCTCACCCAGTACGGCGGAGACGCCGGCGGAGTGTCCGCCCGTGCCGACCGCCGTCACCAGCACGTCCACCCAGCCGAGTTGGGCGATCAGCTCGGCCGCGAGGGGGCGGTAGGCGGCGGCGTTGTCGGGGTTGCGGTACTGGTCCGGGCAGTAGGCGCCCGGGGTGCGGGCCAGCAGTTCGGTGACGCACGCGCGGCGCGCCTCCTGCCAGCCGCCCTCGGGGTGCGGCGCGGCGACCTGGAGGAGGCGCGCGCCCCGCGCGGTGAGCAGGCGAGCCATGGCCGGTTCCATGCCGGGGTCGGTCACGACGGTCACCGGGTGGCCGTAGGTCAGCCCGGCCAGGGCGAGGCCGAGGCCGAGCGTGCCGCTGGAGGACTCGATGATCGGCGCGCCCGGCGCGAGGTCGCCGCGCCGGCGGGCCTCACGGACCATGTGCAGGGCGGGCCGGTCCTTGAGGCCGCCCGGGTTGGCGCCTTCCAGCTTGGCGTGGAAGCCGCGGCCGGGCGGGGCGAAGGGTTCGTCCACCCACAGGACCGGGGTGTCGCCGACGAGGTGGGCGGGGCGCCGGGCGGTCCGGAGGCGGGGGGTGCGGGTCCGGAAGGGTTCGGGCAGGGGTTCCGGGAGGACTCCGGGCAGGGCATCGGGGAGGAATCCGGGCAGGGAGGGGTGCATGGCGTACGGCTCCTTCGCGCCCGGCGGCCGTGCGGCGGGCGCTGTGCGGGTGGGGGGTGGCGCGCGAGGCACGCCCCGGTCCGCGCGGGGGCGGGGGGGCGTGCGGGCGGGGCCTACTGCCGTAGCACCCGGACGAGCGCGAGCGAGGAACTGTGCGCACAGGAGGGGGAGACACCGGGCGGTCTGCACCGAGCGGTGTGTGCGAGGGGCCCGCGGAGCCCGGCGGGAAGGAGCGGCTGGTGCGTCTCACCGTCGAGGGCGGTGTCGTCCAGGGCGGCACGCGGCCGGTCCGCCGTGTGGTCGACGTGCCCGTCCGCCGCGTGCCGGTGCTGGGGCGGTCCGTTCGAACCCGTCTCGTCGGCTCCGTCCGCGACCTGCCGGACGTCCTGTGTCACCAGGGCACTCGGGTCCGGGCCGGCGAAGGAGCAGGCGTGCACCGCGCCGGAGAGGTGGGCGGCGATCACCAGGACCAGCCCGACCAGCAGGGCGGCACGACGGGAGCGCCCCGCGCGTCCGCCACCGCTGCCCCACGACATGATCACAGACCCACAGTAATCGTGTGGTGACGGCATGTCACATCGCCGGGGGTGCGATTCGCCCGCGAGGGGGGCTTCGACGCCCACCGCTACCGACGCCCGCTGGGGCTTCGACACCCACCGCCACCCACACCCGCTGGGGCTTCGACACCCACCGCCGCCGATGCCGATGCCGATCCCGATGCCGGGGGCGGGGCCTCACCCGACGGGCACCCGTGCACCACTCGCACCCCCGCGCGCGCCGCCGGCGGCACCTGGTCCGCGCCCTCGGCCGAGGCCGGCGTCTGCGGCGCGTCCGGTGGCCCGTGCTCCGGGCCTCACCGCTTCCCCGGTGCCCGGCTAGCCGCGCTCCGCTCCGCACGCCGCGTCGAGCGCGGCCACCACTGCGCGGTACCGCTCCCGGGCGGCGCCGTGGCTGCGGTCGATGACCACGGCGCCCATCTTCCCGAACTCCGGCAGGGCGCCCAGCATGGAGAAGACGGCGCCGCGACGGTCCTCGTCGCGGTAGAGGAGACCTTCCCGGGACGCGATGTCGAGGACCTGCTGCGCCGTCAGGGTCCGGTACCGCTCGTGCTGGAGCCGGTCCGTGGCGACGTAGCACAGGGGTACGCCGTCCGGGGTGAGGTAGCTGCCGGTGGCGGGGTCGAGCCGCGCCTGCGCGACGCCCTCCAGGAAGTTCAGCGGCGCCGTTCCGCCGCCCATCCGGAGGTTGATCTCCAGGGCGTGGTGCCGCCAGCCGCCGCCCTCCTCACGTGCCGAGACGAAGTCGACGCTCGCGATGCCGACCACGCCCTTGGCGGCCAGCGCGCGTCCCGTCCGCGACGCGAGGGCGTGCAGTTCGAGTCGGTAGTCCTCCAGGGCGGGGGCGGTGGCGCCGGCGTAGGTCTGCCCCGCGGCGCCCACGAAGAACTGGTCCTGGGTGGACAGCACCCGGACGTCACCCGAGGGGGAGACTCCCACCTGGGCCGACGGCGACCTGACCTCGGCGCCCGTGACGAACTCCTCCACGACCCCGCCCATCTCGGCGAACTTGGCCGCGTAGTGGTCCCAGGTGTCGGGCGGGGTGGCGAACTCGACGCGGTCGGGCAGCACCCGCCGGATCCACGCCTCGACGCCTCCCGGCCCGGGCGCCCCCCGGAAGTCGAAGAGAGCGTTGCCGCCGGCTCCGAAGCTCTCGTTGAGCTTGATGACGGCGCGCCCGGAAGCGGGCCGGGTGGCGTGCAGCCGGGCCAGGGCCTGGACGAGGTCGTCCTCGTCCCGGAGATCCTCCACGCCGGCGGGCGTCGGCACGCCCGCCTCCGCGAACACGCGCCGGGCCCCGCTCTTGGAGCCGAGGGGGGCCAGTTCCGGGTCGCAGGCGAACAGGGGCACACCGAGCCGGACGGCGAGTTCCCGCTCGAACGGCGTTCCGTTGAAGGCGAGGAGGCAGGCGTCCTCGGGGCCGGTGAGGGACCGCTGCAACCGCTCGATCACCTCGGGGCGTCGCAGGATCTTCCGCGTCAGCGGCTCGGGGCCGGGGTCCGCGCAGTCCACCAGGGTGAGCCGGCGGCGGGCGTCCTCGGCCGGCAGCGAGCGCACCAGGCCGAGCGCGTAGTCCACCACGTGGTCCGGCATCGGCATGCTGGTGACGTAGACGAGGTGCCGGTCGGGGTGGCGCAGCAGATGCAGGAAGGACAGCAACCGCTCCTCGTAGTACATGATGCCCGGGATCTTGGTCATCCCCGCCTGGTCCAGGGTGAAGCTGGGGAGCACCACGACGACCCGCGGCCGTCCCGTGCCGTCGAGGGGAGAGACCAGGTTCTTCTGGAGCCTGTCGAAATCGGTGTTCAGGTCTGCGTTACCCGCCACGAAATCTGCCTTTCCCGGTGGAGTACGACGTCAGCATTCCCCGCTGTTCTCGCGACCCAATCCTGAGGCGCCTCAAGTCGGCCACCGAGCATCCGGCCGCTGCCGGCACCGCGTCCTCCGCCCCGTCCGCCGACCCTCCCGGAACAAGCCGAGATCCACTGATGTCTGGCCGAAATCCCCTCTGCCACGGACTTCACCGGTCTGTCAGTCTTGTTTCCCGTTCGTCAGGGCCGGCTGGAAACAATCATGCACAGTTGAGGTGAGGGTCGCTTCGAGGGAGCCCGCCGCATGGATCGCACGGAAGAACTCCGCCTGCTGGACCGGGCCTTGGAGCACCTCCGCAACAAGCGCAAGCAACTCACCGAGAACGACACCCGGGTCGGCGTGGAGCGTTATCGGTCGCCCGACTGGTACCGGGCGGAGATCGAACGCGTCTTCACCCGTCTTCCGTCGATGCTCGTCCACACCTCCGAGATCCCGGAGCCGGGCAGCTTCGTCACGTTCGAGCACTTCGGGCGGCCGTTGATCGTCACCCGCGGCCACGACGGGACGGCCCGGGTCCTCCTCAACGCCTGCCGCCACCGCGGTGCGCGGGTGGAACCGGACCCGTCCGGGCAGCGCCGCCACTTCACCTGCGGGTATCACGCCTGGCGCTACGAGCTGGACGGCACCCTGAGCGCCATCCCGAGCGCGCACTGCTTCCCCGGGGTCGAGCCGGGCACGAGGAACCTGCGGGAGTGTCCCTCGGTCGAGGCGTACGGGTTCGTGTGGCTGATGCCCGAGGGCAGGTCGGAACTCAAGGATCTCGACGAATTCCTCGGGGACTTCCGGCGGGACATCGAGGACCTGAATCTGGCGGACTTCGACGTGTACGGGGCCGAGAGTCACGAGTGGGACATCAACTGGAAACTGGTCGTCGAGGGCACGCTGGAGGGATACCATTTCCCCTTCCTCCACACCAAGAGTGCCAATCCGCTCTTCGAGCCCAACACCTTCTTTTTCGACTCCTTCGGGCCCCACCTGCGGTCCATCCTCCCGAAACGTTCCATCAACTTCATCACCGAGACGGAACGCGATGAGCGACGGCTGCTGTCGGTGGCCAATGTCATCCACACCGTATTCCCGAACGAGACCGTCCTGCATCAGTCGGACCATTTCCTCTGGATCACCTCGCACCCGCTCGGTCCGACCAGGACCCTGGTGAAACTCCGTCTTCTGGTGCCCCCCGGTTCGACGACCGGAGAGGACGCCGAACGCTGGGAGGACAACCGGAAACTGACGTACCAGGTGCAGTACGAGGACCTGGAGATCTACCGCGAGATCCAGCGGGGCCTGGCGTCCGGAGCCAATGAGGAACACTGTTTCGGCACGCAGGAGTTCGCTCTGCGCACCTACAACGACACGATCGAGAGGTACCTCCTCGGCCCGGGAGAGCCCGGGGCCCCCGGGGCGCCCGGAGAGCCGCCGGGCTGTTGAGGACGTCGCGCGTGCGCGCCGGGCTCAGCCCCGCTCGTCGTATCCCGCCTGCGCGATGATGTCGCGCATGACCTCGCTCGCCCCGGCGGCGACGGTGGCGGCGCGCGCGTCCTGCACAGCGCGGGCGACGGCCGCGTCCTCGCGGAAGCCCTCCGCCCCGTACAGACGCTGGCACTCCTCGGCGACGGTCCGGGACAGCTCGGTCGCCTTGAGCTTCGCCATCGAGCACGCGGTGATCGACAGCGGGTCCCGGGCGTAGCTCCAGGCCGCGTGGTGCACGAGCTGGCGGGTCGCCTCCAGCTCGGTCAGCAGGTCGGCCATCCGGTGCCGGACCGCCTGCTTGCCGCTGAGGGTCGACTCGAAGGCCGCGCGCCCCTTGAGGTGCCGCCAGGTGGCCTCCAGGCACTCCTCCGCGGCGCCGACGGCCGTGATGCCCGCGGCGAGGCGCTCCAGCTGCATGTTCTTCATGATCTGGATGAAGCCGCTGTTGCGCCGGCCGATGAGGTGGGTGCGCGGGACGCGTACACCGCGCAGGCCGACGTCCGCCACCGCCGAGGCCCGCCAGGCCGCGCAGTCGTTGGGGCGCACGCTCACTCCCGCGCGGTCCCGTTCGACGACCAGCAGGCTCAGGTCCTGGTGGGCGGATCGGCCGGCGGTGGGTGATCCGGTCCGCACCGCGGTCACGAAGAAGTCGGCGAACCCGCCGTTGACGACGAAGCGCTTCTCGCCGTCGACCACCAGGTCGTCGCCCTCCTCCCGCGCGGTCGAGGCCAGCCGTGCCAGGTCGGAGCCCGCCTGCGGTTCGGTGATCGCCAGGGCGACGACCAGTTCGCCGGCCACGGCCGGACGCAGGAACCGTTCCCGCAGTTCGGCCGAGCCGTCGGCGGCCAGGTAGCTCGTGCCCATGTAGGAGTGGAGGGCGACGGCGAATCGCACCCCGCCGAAGCCCAGCCGGCCCAGCTCCTCCAGGAAGACCACCGAGTGGAAGATGTCCTTGCCGGAACCCCCCGCCGACACGGGGTGGTTCAGGCCGAGGAGTCCTTCCGCCCCGAGGGCGCGCCAGGCCGAGCGCGGCATGGTCCGTCCGCGTTCCCACTCCGCCGCGTGGGGGGCGATCCGCTGCTGGAGGAAGGTGCGCACGGAGTGCCGGAACGCCTCGTGCTCGGCGGTGAGGTACGGGGACCGGACGGGCGACGGCGCCGCCTGCATGGTCATCGGGCGCCTCCCCGCAGCCGCTCGGCGATGACCTCGACGACGGCGGGTTCCTGCTCCCGCAGGAAGAAGTGGCCGGCGGGGAACGAGTGGATGGCGAATTCCTTCCAGGTGTGGTGCTGCCAGTCGATCATGTCCTCGTACGGGTCGACGTCGTCGTGGTCGCCGCACAGGGCGAGGACCGGGACCGGGAGGCGGCCGGGGGTGGGCCGCCAGGTCTCGGCCAGCCGCAGGTCGGCGCGGAGCATCGGTTCCAGCAGATCCATGAGCGGCTGGTTGTCCAGGACCTCGGGCGGCACCCCGTTCATCGCGCGCAGCCGGGCCCGCAGCGCCGGGCCGTCCAGGGAGTGCATGTCCGGGTGGCGCGGGGGTCTGCCGGGCCCGCGGCAGGCGGAGACGACGAGCAGCTCGGGAGGGCGGCGGCCGTCGTCGACCAGCCGGTGCGCCAGTTCGTACGCCAGTCGGGCGCCGAGGCTGTGCCCGAAGAACGCGTACGGCCCCTGGTCGCTCAGCGGGGCGAAGGCGGCGGTCAGTTCCGCCAGTGCCGTGTCCCACGAGGTGTGGGCCGGTTCGCGGAAGCGCTGTTCGCGGCCCGGCAGCCGTACTGCGACGACCGGGACGCGCGAGGTGAGCCGGGACTGCCAGCCGCGGAAGACCTGGGTGCCGCCTCCGGCGTACGGGAAGCAGTACAGCCGCACGTCGGCGGCGTCCGCCCCGCCTCGGCCGTCCCGGCTGACCGCGGTGGCGCCGCCGAACGGTGCGAGCAGGTGCACCGTCCTAGGCCATCGCCGTGTCGATGGCCTGGGCGAGGCTCGCGAGGCGGGGATCCTCGTACAGGGTCTCGGGCGGCAGGACGTCTTCCGCGAACTGCTCCTCGACCCGTGCGAGGAACCGTATTGCCGTCAGGGAGTTGCCGCCGAGGGCGAAGAAGTCGTCGTCCGCGCTCACCTCGTCGATGCCGAACAGACTGCGCCAGATGTCGGCCAGCGCCTTCTCCGTGCTGGTGAGCGCCTGAGCGCCGGGCTCCGGGGCGGTGGGTTCCTGGGACGTCATCGTGCTCTCCTGGGAGTGTCGTGGTGCGGCGTCAGCACGGCCGTGGCGCCGCTTCGTGCGTGGCGAGCAGCGCGTGACGGTCGGTCTTGCCCGTGGGGGTCAGGGGCAGTCGGTCACGGGTGTGGATGCGGTGGGGCACCATGTAGCCGGGCAGCCGGGCCCGCAGATGAGCGCGCAGTTCGGCCTCCGTGACGGGGGCGTCCGGGACGACGAAGGCGACCAGCGCCTTCTCGCCGCGGGTGGTCACGGTGACGTAGCTCCGCCGCACCGCCGGGTGCCGGTCGAGCTGGTGCGTGATCTCGCCCAGCTCGATACGGAACCCGTTGATCTTGACCTGGTCGTCCTCCCGGCCGTGGAAGACCAGACGCCCGTCGGGCAGGAGGTAGCCGAAGTCCCCGGTGCGGTAGAGCCGTTCGGGAACGGAGTCCACCACCGCGTCGACGAACTTCTCGGCGGTCGGCTCCGGCATGCCGAGGTAGCCGGCGGCGAGGCCGTCGCCCGCTAGGCAGATCTCGCCGACGGCGCCCGGTGCGCACAGTTCGCCGCCGTCGACGACGTACAGCCGGGTGTTCTGGATCGGCCGGCCGATCGGCACCACCGCGGAGTCCTCGCTGATGCTGTCGACGCGGTGGTAGGTGGCGAACGTGGTGGCTTCGGTGGGGCCGTAGACGTGCACCAGCCGTCCGGGGCCGAAGCGGTCCAGCGCGGCGGCGAGATGGCGTACGGAGTGCGGTTCGCCGCCGGTGAGGAGGGTGCCCACCTCGGCCAGCGCGTCGGGCGCCTCGTCCAGCACGGTGTTGAACAGCGCCGTCGTGAGGAAGAGGACGGTCACCCGGTGCCGGCGCAGCTCCCCTCCGAGCCGCGACAGGCGCACGAAGTCGTGCGGGTACAGCACACAGGTGCCGCCGTGCAGCAGGGCGCCCCAGATCTCGAAGGTGGCCGCGTCGAACGTGACGGGGGCCAGTTGCAGCAGCCGGCTGGTGCGGTCGAGGGGCGCGTACCGCGCTCCGTACACCAGCCGGGTGATGGCGCGGTGACGGATGGCGACGCCTTTGGGCCGTCCGGTGGAGCCCGAGGTGAAGTTGACGTACGCGAGGG
The DNA here is from genome assembly GCF_001514055.1 of Streptomyces corchorusii. Lineage (NCBI taxonomy): Bacteria > Bacillati > Actinomycetota > Actinomycetes > Kitasatosporales > Streptomycetaceae > Streptomyces > Streptomyces corchorusii. The sequence goes on from NZ_KQ948353.1 coordinate 171,218, forward strand.
CGTCGGCCGGTACGGCCACTGCGGGCCCCGTGTCACGGCCGGCCGGGTCATCGCCGGTCACGGCCACCACCCGGCAGCCGCTCAGCCGGCGGTCCAGCTCGGACTCCCGGTCGGTCACCATCCAGGCGCACTCGGCGCCGGTGAGCAGCTGGTGCAGACGCTCGTCGGGCCAGGCGGCGTCGACGGGCAGGTAGGCGCCCCCGCACTTGAGCACCGCCAGCAGCGTGACGATCAACTCCGGTGAGCGGGCCACGCAGACGCCGACGACGGCCCCGGGCCTCACCCCCTGCTCCGCGAGACGCCAGGCGAGCGCGTTGGCCCGCCGGTCCAGTGCGCGGTAGGTCAGGGTCAGTCCGCCGTGGACGACCGCGGGCGCGTCGGGCCACCGGGTGGCGCAGGCCCCGAACAGTTCGGGGACGCTGCGGTCACGCGGGTAGGCGACGGCGGTGCGGTTCACGTCGCGGTGGACGGCCAGGGCGGCCGGGGATCCGGTGATCCGGATGGGCCTGGCGGTCTCCGGGAGGCCGCCCGGTGGCGCGGCACCCGGCGGGACCGGCGGCCGTGACGACGGGGGCATCGGCTCCCGCCCGCTCAGCCGGCGACCTGGAACGGCGTGCCGTTGACCGTCCGGTCGACGAACCTGTTGTGCTGGTACTCGTCCTTGCCGGAGACCAGCACACACCCGAACTTCTCCAGGCTGGCCTCGCCGCCGAACTCGGAGAGCGCGTCGGAGTACGGGTAGACCCTCACCTGGGTCGGCAGGTATCGCGCGGCGTAGCCCAGGCGCATGTCCTCGGTGAGCCCCGCGTGCGGGTGCGAGGCGTGCATGAGCGTGGACCAGAAGATGATGAACTGGCCCTGGCGCATGACCATGGACTGCGCCTTGGACTCGTCGGGGCTCCAGTCCGGATCCTTTTGCAACTGGCGGTAGTCGTAGCCGAAAAACCCCCGCCGAACGCCGTCCTTCTCCACCTTTCCGATGGAATCGGCGTTGTACTCCATGACCTTGGACTCGTCGTAGTTCATGGTCCTGTGCGAGCCCGGAATGAACTGGAGGCAGCCCATCTCCTCGCTCGCCTCGGTGAATGCGGACCAGACCGTGATCGTGCCGCCGAACTCGGAGTCCTCCGGCCAGACGATCTGCGGGTGCTTGGATCCGGCCACATTGGAGAAGTTGTCGGCCTGGTGCCAGTCGGTTCCCTCGTCCCCCGGGTACTTCGGGAAGAACTCGGTGCGCCAGCACAGGACGTCGGGGCCCAGCAGGCTGGAGACCCGGTGGACGATCTCCGGGCGGGTGATGTGCTCGGCCAGGAAGTCGACGTCCAGGTGGCGGTCGTAGTTGGCGAGATTGGTGACTCCCGAGATCCCCCTGCCCCGCCCGTAGATCGCCCGCTTGGTGTTCAGGAGCCTGGGCCGCAGGGCCTGGAGGTTCTTCGCCATCTCCTCGGGCTCGTAGAGGTCGAACGGACCGATGTAACCGTCGCGGTGGAACTGCTCGATCTCTTGCTGGCTGAGCTGGAAGTCGACCATGCGTCACCTGACTTTCGGCCATCTCTTCTGCACAGTGGAAGAAAACCCGAGCCCGCTCTCGCCGACTGTAAACAGCGGCGAGCCCGCTTGTGAAGGGCGCGTCGGCCGAAAGGAACGATCGTGAGCGCGCCTTTGACCTGCGAGACGGCTCTCCTGCTGGTTCGCCTAGTCGCTAACACGCCATCAAGGGGCGCCTTTTCGCCGCGCCCGAAATTCTGGAATTTCCGATACCGCTTCCATTCATGCCTCATTCACCGCCGGTCTGTTCGTACGAGGCGGCCGGGCGCCGGAGCTGATGGACCCGCTGGGCACCGCCACGGCGATCGTGTCCGTCTCCCCACCCGGCACCGGCTTCCGCACCGACCCGGGCGAGGCGGCGGACCACGCCGACGCGGAAGCGCACTTCCCCCGCCTCGGCGGCACCCCGCCCCCCGGCACGGTGGCGCCGGGACTGTGTGACAGCCGTGGCACAGCTGGGGCACGATCGTCAACCACCGGCCGGTCAAGGCAAGTTGGCACCTAGCATGAGGCCGACGGGTGATCCGGTGACGGCTGGGGGAACGTGTGGTGCTGGGAGGTTCGGCGGTGCGGCTCGGCTGCGCCGTGGCGGTGTGCGGCGCGCTGCTGGCCGGCTGCACCTCCGGTGGGGACGGGCCCCGCGGACCGGCGGCCGGGACGACGGCCCAGAGCGCGGTCAGCCCGAGTCCCTCGCCGACCGGCGTGGCCGGCATCGACCCGGCCAAGCTGCCGACGACCGCCGCTCAGGCCGCCGCCCTGGTCCGCGATGTCCTCGCGCAGCCCTCCGCGTTCGGTCCGGACGCGGTCCGCAGCAGCCCGTACGAGAGCGACCCACGGCGCTGGGCGGTGCTCGGGGACGACTGCGTCTGGGAGCAACAGGCGCTCCCGAAGGACGTCCTCGCCTCCCTGACCCGCCATTACGAGATCCCGGCGAGCGGCGGCCGGGGTCCGCTCGCGCTGAGCGCCGTCGTCACCGTGCACCGGACCGCCGAGCAGGCCGACCAGGAGAACGCCGAGGTACTGGAGGAGATGCTGCGCTGCCCCTCCCAGCTGCTGCGCTCGGCCGAGGTACTCACGGACCTGACCGACGTCCCGAACGCCCTCGGCGACTTAGGCAACGACTACGGCGACGACACCCTGACCGAGACCGGCACGTACACCAGCGACCGGCTCGGCGGACCCCACCCGTACGTCTGGGAGCAGACCCGCATCGGCCCGTTCACCGTCGTGGTCTCGGCCAAGGGCGCCAAGGGCTGGTCCAAGACCGACCTCTTCGACCGGCTGAGGGACCCGCACACGAGGATGCGCACCGGTCTGCGGCGCGCGGTCGAGCGGGACGCCCCGGCCGGTACCGGCGCCCCCTCGGGATCCGAGTCCCCCGTCACGAAGGGCAGCCGCCGATGACCGAGAAGCTCGCCCGCTCCGACCCGGCCCGGATCGGCGGCCACCGTCTGCTCGCCCGGCTCGGCGCGGGCGGCATGGGCGTGGTCTACCTCGGCCGGGCGGAGTCCGGGGAGCTGGCCGCCGTCAAGGTGATCCTGCCGGAGTACGCCGACCAGCCCGAGTTCCGCGCGCGGTTCCGCCGTGAGGTGGCCGCCGCCCGGCGCGTGGACAGCCCGTGGGCCGTGCCGGTGACCGGCGCCGACCCGGACGCGCCCGCGCCCTGGCTGGCCACCGCGTTCGTGCCCGGACCCTCGCTCGCCGAGGCGGTCGCCGCCTGTGGCCCGCTGCCGCCGCGCGGGGTACGTGCGCTCGGCCGGATGCTGGCCCGGGCGCTGACCGCCGTGCACGACGCGGGACTCGTGCACCGCGACGTCAAGCCCGGCAACGTCCTCCTCGCCCTCGACGGCCCCCGCCTGATCGACTTCGGCATCGCGCGCGCCGCCGAGGAGACGGCCCTCACCTCGGCCGACATGGTGGTCGGCACCCCCGGCTTCCTGGCGCCGGAGCAGGCGCGGGCGCACCCCGCCACTCCGGCCAGTGATGTCTTCGCCCTCGGCTGCCTCCTCTCCTACGCCGCCACCGGCCGCCCGCCGTTCGGCACCGGAGCCGTGGACGCCCTCCTCTACCGCACCGTGCACGACGAGCCCGACCTCGCCGGCCTCCCCGACGGCCTGCGCGAGCCGCTGGAGCGCTGTCTCGCCAAGGACCCGGCCGCCCGGCCCACCGCCCGTGAAGTGGACGAGGCGCTCGGCGAGCGCACTCCCGCCGGCACCGCGGACTGGCTGCCCGACGACGTCGTACGGCTCATCGCGGACCGCTCCGCCGCGATGCTCGCCCTGCCGGACATCGAGGCGACGGCCCTCGACGCGACGGCCCTCGACACGACAACGGACGAGCGGCGGGCGGTGGCTCCCGGGGACGCGTCACCGCGCCCCGGCAGCCGCCGCGCCTTCCTGCTCCTCGGCGGCGGGGCCCTGCTCGCCGCGGGCGGCGGCGCGGCCTTCTGGGCGTCCCGTCGCGACGACGGCCCCGCACCCGCCGCCCGCCGCTGGACACTCGGCGTCCAGGCCGACCTGACGGGCCCGCAGAGAGCCGTCGGGAGGGCCCAGGAACGCGGCGTGCGCCTGGCCGTCGAGCAGTTCAACGCCCGCGAGGACAAGCCGTTCACGCTGACCCTGGCGGTCGCCGACGACCGGGGCGACGAGACCGGCGCCGTCCGGGCCGCCCAGAGCCTCGCCGCCGACCGCGACCTGCTCGCCGTCATCGGCTCCACCGGCGACCGGACCACCGGCGCGAGCCTCGACACGTACGACGCCCGGCTCGTCCCCCAGCTCACGGCCTCCTCCGCACAGGAGGTGTACGGCACCTCGCAGCCCCGCCACTTCCTCCAGGCCGTCCCCGGGTACGGCGTGTCACCCGCGCTGATCGCCCTGCGGCTCGGCAAGGCGGGCGCCAGGCGCGCGGGCGTCCTGATCGACCGCGACGGCGGCATCGCGGCCTGGCAGCTCGGCCACACCACGTTCCAGTCCCTCGGCGTCATGAGGATCCCGGCCGAGCCACGGGTCGTACCCCGGCTGGCCCGGCATCTCGCCCCGGTGGTCGCGCAGCTGCTCGTCCACGAGCCGGACGGCATCGTCTACACGGGCACACCGGCGCGCGCGGCGGCCGTCGCCCGTGCCCTCGCGGAGCGGCGCTTCACCGGCGTCCGCGTCCTCGGCTACCCGGCCGCCGACCAGGAGTTCCTGACCGCCGCGGGCCCGGCCGCCGAAGGCTGGCAGGTCTTCGCGCCGTACATCGACCCGTCGGCCGCGCGCGTGCGGAGCTTCGCCACCGCCTATCGCCGGCGCTACGGCTCCGCGCCCCCGTACTGGGCGGCGGAGGCCTACGACGTGGCCCGGATGGTCATCACCCGCGTCACCGAGGCGGGCGGCCGGCCCTCCCGGACCAGGCTGTACGACCTGCTGGCGAAGGGCACCTACAAGGGGCTCGTGCGGACGTACGCGTTCGACAAGAACCGGATGCTCAAGGGGTACGACGTCTTCCGCTACGAGGTGAAGGGCGGCCGGTACGCCTACGCGGGGGAGGCGGCTCTCTGATGCGCCCGCTCACGGCGGACGACCCCGAGGACATCGGCGGCCACCGGCTGCTGGCCCGGCTCGGCGCCGGCGGCATGGGCGTCGTCTACCTCGCCCGCGGTGCGGGCGGGTCGCTGGTCGCGCTCAAGGTGATCCGCGCCGAGCACGCGGCGGACCCGGCCTTCCGCGCCCGTTTCCGGCGCGAGGTGACGGCCGTGCGGGCCCTGACCGGCCATGGGCTGGTGCCGGTCGTGGCCGCCGACCCGGAGGCCCCAAAACCCTGGCTGGCCACGCAGTTCGTTCCCGGTCCCGCCCTGTCCGAGGCGGTCGACGGCCACGGTGCCCTGCCCGTCGCGACGGTACGGACCCTGGGCCTCCGGCTGGCCGAGGCGCTGGGCGCCGTCCACGCGGCGGGGCTGGTGCACCGGGACGTGAAGCCGGACAACGTCCTGCTCGGCCTGGACGGCCCCCGGCTGATCGACTTCGGCATCGCCCACGCCGCCGGCGCCACCGCGCTCACCGCACCCGACGCCGTCGTGGGCACCCCCGGCTTCCTCTCGCCGGAGCAGGCGCGGGCCCGCGCACAGGAGGTCGGCCCGCCGAGCGACATCTTCTCCCTGGGCTGCGTCCTGGCGTACGCGGCATCGGCACGGCGCCCGTTCGGCACCGGGCACGCGGCGGGCGTCCTGTTCCGCACGGTGCACGAGGAACCCGACCTGACGGGCGTACCCGCCGACCTGCGGTCACTGATCGGGGCCTGCCTGGCCAAGGACCCCGCGCGGCGCCCGACGGCCACCCGGCTCGGGACCGCCCTGCGGGACCCCCGGACCTCGCCGGCGTGGGACGTTCCCGCAGCGCGGGACGAGGACTGGCTGCCGCCCGCGGTCCTCCGCCTGGTGGCCGAACGGTCCGCGCGCGCACTGGACGTCCCCACCCCCCGACGGCCGGCGAGCGAAGACACCGTCAACGGCCCGGCCGCCGCCGAACCGGCCGCCGCCCGGCCACCGACGCGGCGGCGCGTCCTGCTCATGGGAAGCGCGGCGGCCTCCGTGGTCGCGGTCGGCGGTGGGACCGCCGCGTACCTGACGGCCGGACGCGGGGCCGGGGGCGGTTCCGGAAGCGGCCTGCCCGTGCACACCCTCGGCTTCCAGGCCGATCTGACCGGCGACGGCAAGGCGGACGGCGTGGCCCAGGAACGCGGGGCGCGCCTCGCCGTGGCGCACCACAACGCGCGCGCCGGCATCGCCTTCCGTCTCGCGCTCGACACCTACGACGACCGGGGTGACGCCGCCCGGGCCCGGCAGGCGGCCGAGCGCTTCACCCGGACCGGCGTGCGCGCGGTCCTCGGCCCCGGCACACCCACCGCCGCCCTCGCCGCGGGCCCGCGCTACCAGGCCGCGAACACCGCCATGGTGTTGATCTCCGTGTCCGATCCACGACTCGACACCGGCGAGCTGCGGACCCTCTGCGTCACCCGGGGCCCGGAACGGCAGGTGGCGCTCGCGTTCATCACGTACCTGAACGCCGTACGACGGATCGACCGCGCCGCCGTCATCGACGACCGGGCCGCGAGCCAGGCGGGCGCCGATCTCACCGGCGCCCTCACCCAGGGCCTGCCCCAGGACACGACCAGCGTGCACTCCGTGGCCGCCGCCGACGACGACTTCCGCCCCGCCGTGCGCGCCGTCCTCGCCGACCGGGCGCAGGCCGTCGTCTTCAGCGGGACCTCACCGCAGCGCGCCGCACGCTGCGCCCGTGCTCTCGCGGACGCGGGCTTCACCGGGCCGCGGCTGGGCACCTGGCACATCATGCGCCCGGCCTTCCTCCAGCAGGCCGGACCGGCCGCCCGGGGCTGGCTGTTCGGCACCCCCTTCACCGACCCCGGCAGCGTGTCCCCGGCGTTCGTGTCCGCCCACCGCGCGGCCTACGGCACCGCACCCGGCCGCTGGGCACCGGAGGCGTACGACGCGGTGGGGCTGGTCGCGCGGGCCCTGGAGGCGCTGGGCGGCTCGGCGGACACCGCACCGGGTGCCGTGGCACAGCGCCTCTTCGGCCTCACCTACCGGGGCCTCGCCAAGACGCTCCGCTTCGAAGCCTCCCACGCCCTCGCGCTGGAACCGGACGCCGTGTACTTCCTGTACCAGGTGAGGGACGACGCCTTCCGGTTCCTCGGCCGGTACGACCGGGTGAGCTGAACCGCCCACCGTCCGCCCGCGGCGCGGGCGCGCGAGACCGCGCGGACGCGATACGGGGGAGGCGTCCGCGCGGTCGTTCGTGGAGCCGGGTCAGCCCGTCGCGCGGACCGCGTCGCGGATCAGCTCGGCGACGGCCTTCGGCTGGGAGACGGCCACGGCGTGCGAGGCGCCCTCGATCTCGACGATCGTCGCCCCGGCCCGCTTCGCGCCGAAGCGCTCCACCTCCGGGTTGATGGCGTTGTCCGCGCCGGCCACCAGGGCCCAGGACGGCTTGGTCTTCCAGGCGGCGGCGGAGGCCGTCTCCTCGAAGGCCGCGGCGGCCAGCGGACGCTGCGCGGCCGCGAGGATCTTGGTGACCTCCGCGGGCACGTCGGCGGCGAAGACCGACGGGAAGGCGTCCTCGGCGATGGTGACCTCGACGGCGGGCTCGCCGCCCGGGACGGGGTACGTCCACTGCTTGAGGTTGCTCACCAGCGGCGAGAGCGGGAAGCGGCCCTGGAGCTCGCCGAGGCTCTCGCCCTCATCGAGGGCGTAGGCGGCGACGTAGACGAGGCCGACGACGTTCTCGGTGGTGCCGGCCACGGTGATCAGCGCACCGCCGTACGAGTGGCCGACCAGCACGACCGGACCGTCGATCTGGGAGGCGACGGAGGCGACGTACGCGGCGTCGGACGCGAGGCCGCGCAGCGGGTTCGGCGGCGCGATCACGGGAACGCCGTGGCTCTGGAGCTCCTCGATGACCCCGGACCAGCTCGCCGCGTCGGCGAAGGCTCCGTGTACCAGGACGACGGTAGGAGTGGTGCTCATGTCCGTGCTTCTCCCCGGGATCAGGCGGTGTGCAGGGCGGCGTGCAGCGTGCGGACCGCCATGGTGATGGCGGCCTCGGCGGCGTGCGTGCCGCGCAGCGCGTTGAGCATCACGAAGTCGTGGATGATGCCCTGGAAGCGGACCGCGGTGACGGGCACACCGGCCTCGCGGAGCTTGTTGGCGTACGCCTCGCCCTCGTCGCGCAGCACGTCGGCCTCGCCGGTGATGACCAGGGCCGGGGGCAGACCGGTGAGCTGCTCGGTGGTGGCGCGCAGCGGGGAGGCGGTGATCTGGGCGCGCTCGGTCTCGTCGGTGGTGTACTGGTCCCAGAACCACTGCATGCCGTCGCGGCGCAGGAAGTAGCCGGTGGCGAACTGGTGGTACGACGGCGTGTCGAAGTTCGCGTCCGTGACCGGGTAGAACAGCACCTGCTGCACGAGCGGGATGCCGCCGCGTTCCTTGGCCATCAGGGTCAGCGCGGCGGTCATGTTGCCGCCGACGGAGTCACCGGCCACGGCGAGGCGGGAGCCGTCCAGGCCCTTGGAGGCGCCCTGCTCCACGACCCACTTGGCGACGGTGAAGTTCTGCTCGATGGCCACCGGGTAGCGGACCTCGGGAGAGAGGTCGTACTCGGGGAAGACCACGGCCGCGTCGGCGCCGACGGCGAGTTCGCGCACCAGGCGGTCGTGGGTGTGGGCGTTGCCGAAGACCCAGCCGGCGCCGTGGATGTAGAGGATGACGGGGAGGGTGCCGGTGGAGCCGGCGGGCTTGACGATCCGTGCCCGGACGCTGCCGGTGGGGCCGCCCTCGACGGTGATCCACTCCTCGTCGACGGCGGGCTTGTCGATCTCGCCGGACTGGACCTCGTCGACGGCCTTGCGGCCCTCGGCGGGGGGCAGGTCGAAGAGGTAGGGCGGGTTGGCGGTCGCCGCCACGAACTCGGCCGCGGCGGGCTCCAGCACCGGGGTCACCGGCGCCTGGGCATCAGACATGTCGATCTCCTGCACTTGCATAGGGGGCACCGGTCGTTCCGGCGTACGAGCCGGATCGACGTACTGGGCACTCCGGCGCCGCTGAGGGCAACAGTAGGACCGCTCCCGGCGGGCGATTGCCCGTCCGTGCACGCATGACGTCCCCAAAGTGCACGAGTGCCGCCCGTCGCGGGCCGAGTGCACTGTGAGGTACGGGTCAGTGCACGGAGGGGATACCCGGCGCTGTTCCCCGGCCCTAGCGTGAGGGCACAGCGGTCGCGCTTCGCCCATCGGATACGACGGCGGACTCCCACGCCATCACCGCTGTTCTCGCCCGCGTCTTCGATCGCGTTTCCCGTCGCCCCGCTCGCCGCTCTTACTGGGCGCCGAGCGCGGGCGCGGCGGACATCCAGGACGCCCACCACGCAGGAGGTCTCGCACACGTGTCTGTCATGCCGGTCGGCGGGCTTGTTCCCCAGGCCATCGACGACGCCGCGGAGCTGGTCGTCCGCAACGCCAGCATTCATACGGGGGACCCGCGCCGCCCGCGTGCCGAGGCGCTCGCGGTGCGAGACGGTGTCATCACGGTAGTCGGCGACGACAAGGACGTCGCCCCGCACGTCGGGCCCGACACGAAGGTGGTGGACGCGCTCGGCCGGCGGATGATCCCGGGGCTCAACGACGCCCATCTGCACGTGATCCGGGGTGGCCTCAACTACGTCCTGGAGCTTCGCTGGGACGGCGTCCGGACGCTCCGCCAGGCCCTGGCGATGCTGCGGGAACAGGCCGCGCGGACGCCGAAGGGCCAGTGGGTGCGGGTGGTCGGAGGCTGGTCGGCCGACCAGTTCGCCGAGCGGCGGCTGCCGACGGTGGCCGAGCTGAACGCCGCCGCCCCCGACACCCCGGTGTTCGTGCTGCACCTGTACCAGTCGGCCGTCCTGAACCGGGCGGCGCTGCGGGCCGCCGGGTTCGCCAAGGACACGCCCGACCCGAAGGGCGGGCAGATCGTCCGCGGCCGGGACGGGGAGCCGACCGGCATGCTGCTGGCCGCGCCGAGCGCCCTCATCCTCTACTCGACGCTGGCCAAGGCGCCGGTCCTGGAGGGCGAGGACAAGAAGGTGTCGACCCGTCACTTCCTGCGCGAGCTCAACCGGTTCGGCCTGACCTCGGCGATCGACGCCGCCGGCGGCTTCCAGAACTTCCCCGAGAACTACAGCACCGTCGTCGAGCTGGCGAAGGCCGGTCAGCTGTCGCTGCGCATCGCCTATCACCTCTTCCCGCAGACCGCGGGCCAGGAGATAGCCGACCTCACCCGCTGGATCGAGATGGCCCGTCCGGAGGACGGGGACGCGTGGCTGCGTCTCAACGGCGCGGGCGAGAACCTCACCTGGGCGGCGGCGGACTTCGAGAACTTCAGCCAGCCGCGCCCGGAACTCGGCGACTACGAGGGCGAGTTCGAGAAGGCCGTGCGTCTCCTGATGGAGAATGGCTGGGGGTTCCGGCTGCACGCCACGTACGACGAGACGATCCGCCGGGATCTCGCGGTCTTCGAGAAGCTGGCCGCCGAGGGGCTCTTCCCGGCGGGGAACCGGTGGCTGTTCGACCACGCGGAGACCGTGTCCGCGCAGAGCCTGGACCGTGTGGCCGCGCTCGGCGGTGCCATGTCCGTCCAGAACCGGCTGTACTTCCAGGGCGAGGCGTTCCTGCGCCGTTACGGCCCCGGAGCCGCTGCGGACGCCCCGCCCATCCGGGCCATGCTGGACCGCGGGCTGACCGTGGCCGCCGGTACGGACGCCACCCGGGTGTCCACCTACAACCCCTGGGTCGCCCTGCACTGGCTGGTGAGCGGACGGGACATCGGCGACCTGGTGCTCCGCTCCCCCGCCAACCGCGTCGACCGGGAGACCGCGCTGCGGATGTTCACCGTCGCCGGCGCCGAACTGACCGGCGAGGAGCAGGTCAAGGGCGTGCTGCGGCCGGGGTGTTACGCGGACCTCGCGGTGCTGTCCGACGACTACTTCACCGTGCCGGAGCCGGAGATCGCGAACATCGAGTCCCTGCTCACGGTCACCGGCGGCCGGATCGTCTACGCCGCCCGCGAGTACGAGGGCCTGGACGAGGAGCTGCCGCCCGTCACCCCCGCGTGGAGCCCGGTGGCGCACTTCGGCGGCTACCAGGCGTCCCGGCCGGCCGGTGTGCGCCAGGCCGAGGCCCTCGGCGAGGCCGTCGCGGAGTCGGAGCAGCACCGCGCCTGGCGCGCACGGCGCGGTCTGGCCCCCGGCGCGGCCGACATGCCGTTCGATCCCTGCTTCGTCCTCTGAGCGGTCCCCGCTCCGTCCACACCCGCAGACTCCGTCCCCAGGACGGTCGTTGCCCGGCGCGGACGCCCGTCCGCGCCGTTACCCAAGAATGGAAAGGCACTCTCATGGTCGACATCGCCCAGGTCACCGCGTCCCCCAGCCCCGACCTGCTGACCCCGGACAACTGCGCGGTCCTGTTCGTGGACCACCAGCCGCAGATGTTCTTCGGCACCGGCAGCGGCGACCGCACCGCGATCATCAACTCCACCCTGGGTCTGGCCAAGGCCGCCAAGGTGTTCGACGTGCCGGTCGTGCTGAGCACCGTGGCCGCCGAGTCCTTCTCCGGTCCGATCCTGCCGCAGCTCGCGGACGTGTTCCCGGACCACAAGATCGTGGACCGCACGACGATGAACGCCTGGGAGGACACCGCGTTCGTCGAGGCCGTCAAGGCGACCGGCCGCAAGAAGCTCGTCATCGCCGGTCTGTGGACCGAGGTCTGCGTCGTGCTGCCGGTGCTCTCCGCCATCGCCCAGGGCTACGAGGTGTACGTCGTCACCGACGCGTCCGGCGGTGTCAGCCCGCAGGCCCACGAGCACGCCGTCCAGCGCATGATCCAGGGCGGCGCCGTGCCGGTCACCTGGGTGCAGGTGCTGCTGGAGCTCCAGCGCGACTGGGCCCGCGGCGAGACGTACGTGCCGGTGACGGAGGTCGTGAAGGAGCACGGCGGCGCCTACGGCCTCGGCCTGGTGTACGCCCAGACCTTCATCGGTGGCCACGCGGCCGGCTGAGCCCCTCCCCAGCACAGCGATCAAGGACTGAGTCAGGAACAGGCAGGAAGAGATGGACGCGGGACTGCTGGTCCTCCGGGTGGTGGCGGGACTCCTCATCACCGGCCACGGGGTGCAGAAGGTGAGCTTCCGGCTCGGGGGCCACGGCTTGGCAGGCGGAACCGAGGAGTTCCGGCACGACGGGTTCCGCGGGGGCCGGCTGACCGCGGTCGTCGCGGGCGCCAGCCAGATCGGGGCCGGCCTGTTCCTGACCGCCGGTCTGCTCACGCCCCTGGCGGCGATGGCCGCCATGGGCGTGATGACGGTCGCGGGCACCGTCAAGCGGCCCAAGGGCCTGTGGGTGCAGAACGACGGCTACGAGTACCCGCTGGTCCTCGTGGTCATCTCCGCTGCGCTGGCCCTCACGGGGCCCGGCGCGTGGTCCCTCGACCACGCGCTGGGCATCACACCGTGGAGGGTGTGGATCGCGGTCGCCGCGATCGTGATCGGCCCGGCGAGCGGGCTGCTGACCCGGCTCGTGCTGCACCGCCCGCCCCTGGTACCGGAAGGAAAGACCTATGCGCAGCCTGCTGACTGACGCGGCCCACACGCTCGTCCCGCCCAAGGGCGACCGGCACGGCCCGCTGCCTCCCCTGATGCTCACCCTGACCGTGGTCACCGGTCTGGTCGACGCGGTGAGCTATCTGGCACTGGGCCACGTCTTCGTCGCCAACATGACGGGCAACGTGGTGTTCCTCGGCTTCGCCCTGGCAGGTGCCCAGACCCTGTCCGTGCTCGCCTCCGTCGTCGCGCTGGCGGCCTTCCTCACCGGCGCGCTGGCCGGCGGCCGGCTGGGGACCCGGTTCGCGGGGCACCGCGGGAACCTGCTGAAGACGGCCACCGCCGCGCAGACGGTGCTGGTCGCCGTCACCGTCGTCGTCACGGCGGTCGCCGACGGCCGGGTCACCACCGGCGTCGAGTACACGCTCATCGTGTGCCTCGGGCTCGCCATGGGATTGCAGAACGCGGTCGCCCGGCGCCTCGGCGTGCCGGACCTCACCACGACCGTACTGACGCTGACCCTCACCGGTCTGGCCGCGGACTCGCCGCCGGCGGGCGGTGCGGCGCCGAGGCCCGGCCGGCGGATCCTGTCCGTGGTGGCCATGCTGCTCGGCGCCCTCCTCGGCGCGGAACTCGTCCTGCACGGGCACCTGGTGCTCACCCTGGTCCTGTGCCTGCTGCTCCTGGCGGTCACCTCCGTGCTGACCCACCGGCTGTCCGCCGACGGTGCCGCCTGGACCAAGCCGACGTCCTGACGGAGGGGTCACGGACCGGGAGGCCGGGTCATTCCCCGGCCTCCCGGTCGCCCCGTCCGGCCAACTCCCGCCATTCGCTGGGCGACATCCCGTAGGTGTCGCGGAACACACGGCTGAAGTGGGTGGGGCTCGCGAAGCCCCAGTGGTGCGCGACGGCCGCGATGGTCATGTTCTCCGCGGACCGCAGGGTGAGGACACGCCGGCACTCGGCCAGCCGCCGGCGCTGGATGAGCCGGCCGACCGTCATGCCCTCCTCCCGGAACAGCTTGTGCAGGTAGCGGACGGAGATGTGGTGTGCGCGGGCGATCGTCTTCGGGGACAGGCCGGTGTCGCTGAGCCGCAGGTCGATGAAGTCCAGGATGTCCGACATCAGCGGCGCCCGGGTGTCCGGCTCCCGCCCCCGCGCCTGGTCGGCCAGATGCTCGCCGGCCAGGGTGGACAGCAGGCTCACGGCGTTCCAGGCGAGCATGTCGCCGACCGCGGACCGGGCCACCGCCGCCGTGTCGGCGAAGTCGGACAGGAACGGCGAGAGCAGGGCGCCCAGCCGGGACGTCGGGGTGACCGGGGCGTGCGTGAGGCGGGGCACGTCCGACCGGGCCAGCCCGAGCAGCTGACGCGAGAGCAGGAAGACCTTCAGGCGGGCGTGCCGGGGGAAGTCCAGCACCGGGGGCTGGTGCACGTCGTAGAAGCAGATGTCGCCGGGGCCGAGGACGATGTCCGTGGCGGGCTGCCGCGCGGGTAAGCCGGCGGCGCCGCGCAGCCCCACGAAGAGGTACTCGCCGCCCTGCCGGGCGATGAGCCGCCGGGGACCTGCCGCGGGAGCCGGCGGCGCGCCCGGCGGCCTCTCCCCGGGCAGGCGTGCGGGCACCGCGTCCCTGATGACGATGTCCAGGCCCATGGGCATCCGCCGCACTCTGCTGCCCGGTGACGTGCCGGCCGTGGACGTGCCGGCCGTGCGCCTGCCGATGAGGGACGTGCCTGTGCGGGACATGAACCGCCCTTGCCTTCGAACCGTTGCCGTGTTTGAAGCGGCCGTTCCGGGGAATCCGTAGTCGGCTCCGCTTCGCCGGGAGCGTAGGCCGGTGGCTGTGCGAAAAGAGTGACAAGACAGTGACCGGGGCTGCGCTGCCGGATCACACCCCATGCGCTCATGGTCAAGAGCCGGAGGGCGGCGGCCCCTACTGTCCCGGACATGAGCAGCCCCCCTTCAGCCCCCGCACCCGCCGCGACCGACTCCCCCTGGGCCCCGCTCGCGGCGCACGTCTTCCGGGCCCTGTGGATCGCCCAGCTGGTCTCCAACGTCGGCAGCTGGATGCAGACCGTGGGCGCGCAGTGGCTGCTGGTCGGACACGGTGCCGCGCTGGTGACGCTCGTGCAGACCGCCGCCGGCCTCCCCGTGGTCCTGCTGGCCCTGCCCGCCGGGGTGGTCGCCGACCGCTTCGACCGGCGCTCGGTGCTGCTGGCCGCGCAGTTCGCGATGCTCGCCGTGTCCGGTGTGCTGGCCGTGCTGGCGTTCCTGGACGCCCTGACGCCGGCGGTGCTGCTCGTGCTCACGTTCCTGCTGGGCTGCGGCACCGCGCTGATGGGCCCGGCGTGGCAGGCGATCCAGCCGGAACTGGTGGAGCGCCGGCGGCTCGATCAGGCGGCGGCGCTGGGCGCGGTGAACGTGAACCTGGCCCGTGCCGTCGGCCCGGCGCTCGGCGGGGCGGTGGTCGCGGCGGCGGGCGCGGGCTGGGTCTTCGCCTTCAACGCGGCCTCCTACCTGGGCATCGCGGCCGTCCTCATGGCGTGGCGGCGCCCGGAGCCGGCGACCGCGACCCTCCCCGGGAACGACGGGCTGCTGGCGGCCCTGTACGCCGGCCGCCGCTATGTGTGGAACGCGCCCGGCGTCCGCCGGGTGCTGCTGCGCACGGTCCTGTTCATCCCCGGCGGTGCCGCGCTGTGGGCGCTGCTGCCGCTGACCGCGAGCAGTTCCCTCGGCCTCGGCTCGGCCGGGTACGGGGTCCTGCTGGCGGCGGTGGGTGTGGGGGCCGTGGCGGGGGCGTTCGCGCTGCGGCGCGTCCGCGCCCTGCTGGGTATCAACGGCACGCTCGCCGCGGGCGCCGTGGTGTTCGCCGGCGTGCTCGCCGTGCTGGCGACGGTCCGCACCCCCTGGGTGGTCGCGGTCGCCCTGCTGCCGGCGGGACTCGCCTGGATCGGGGTGCTGTCGACGCTCAACGCGGCCGTGCAGACGCGACTGCCCGGCTGGGTCAGGGCGCGTGGTCTCGCGGTGTACCTGCTGGTGTTCCAGGGCGGCCAGGCGCTCGCGGCACCGCTGTGGGGCGCGGTCGCCGACTGGGTCGGGCTCAGCGCGTGCCTGCTGATCGCCGGTGCGGTGATGCTGCTCAGCGCGGCCAGTGTGCGCCGGTGGCCGCTGTACGACGCCGCGGGCATCAACCCCACGCCGTCCGACCACTGGCCGGCTCCGCCCCTGGTGTTCGAGCCCGGGGAGGCCGACGGCCCGGTCCTGGTCTCCGTCGTCTACCGCGTCCCCGCCGGGAACCGGGCCGCGTTCACGGCCCGCATGCGCCAGGTCGCCCGCTCCCGGCGCCGTACGGGGGCCCTGTCCTGGGGTCTCTACCAGGACGGCAACGACCCGGCGCGCTTCGTCGAGAACTACCTGGTCAGTACCTGGGCGGAACACCGCGCCCAGCACCACGTCCGGTGGACGGACACCGACCGCCGGCGCGAGGAGGAGGCCCGTGAGCTGCTCGCGCCGGGGACGGTGCCCGAGGTGACCCATGCCTTCGACACCGTGGCGGGGCCGGCCGTACCGGCCGGGTCCGGCCCCGCGCCCGCCCCGTAGGGGCGATGGGTCAGGGGCGGGGGATGTTGCGGAGGTTGGCCCGGGCCAGGTGGACCATGCGGCCGACGCCCCCGCTCAGCACGGTCCGGCTCGCGGACAGGGCGAAGCCGGTGAGCTGCTCGGTGGTGATCTTCGGGGGCACGGCCAGCGCGGCGGGGTCGGTGACGACGTCCACCAGCGCGGGCCCGTCATGGGCGAACGCCTCGCGCAGCGCGTCCCGGACGTCACCGGGCCGCTCCACCCGGATGCCGCGCGCTCCGGCGGCCGTGGCGATGGCGGCGTAGTCGGCGTGCGGGTAGGTCGTGCCGTGCGGGGGCAGGCCGTCGACCATCATCTCCAGGTCGACCATGCCGAGGGAGGAGTTGTTGAAGACGACCACCTTCACCGGCAGGTCGTACTGGACGAGGGTGAGGAAGTCGCCCATGAGCATGGAGAACCCGCCGTCGCCGGAGAGCGAGACGACCTGCCGGCCGCGGTCGAGGAACTGGGCGCCGATGGCCTGGGGCAGCGCGTTGGCCATGGAGCCGTGCACGAAGGAGCCGAGGATGCGGCGGCGGCCGTTGGGCGTGAGGTAACGCGCCGCCCACACGCAGCACATGCCGGTGTCGACGGTGAACACGGCGTCGTCGGCGGCCTCCTCGTCGAGCACCGAGGCCACGTACTCGGGGTGGATGGGGGTGTGCCGCTCGACGTCGCGCGTGTAGGCGCTGACGGCGCCTTCGAGGGCGTGCGCGTGCCGCTCCAGCATCCGGTCGAGGAACCGGCGCGACTGCTTCTCCCGCACCGCGGGCGTCAGGCAGCGCAGGGTCTCGCGTACGTCTCCCCAGACGGCGAAGTCGAGTTGGGTGCGCCGGCCGAGCCGCTCGGGCTGCACGTCGACCTGCACGGTGCGCACATCGCGGGGCAGGAAGTCGGTGTACGGGAAGTCGGTGCCGAGGAGGATGAGCAGGTCGCACTCGTGCATGGCCTCGTACGCGGCGCCGTAGCCGAGCAGTCCGGACATGCCGACGTCGTACGGGTTGTCGTACTGGATGTGTTCCTTGCCGCGCAGGGCGTGGCCGACCGGGGCCTTGACCTTCCCGGCGAACTCCATCACCTCGGCGTGGGCTCCGGCGACGCCCCGGCCGCAGAACACCATGACGCGTTCGGCGCCGTCCACCAGCTCGGTGAGCCGGGCGATCTCCTGGTCGCTGGGGCGGATGGCTGGCAGGTCCAGGGGCATGGCGAGTTCGGGTGCCGCGTCCGGGGATTCCTCGGCGGCGGTGTCACCGGACAGTGCCACGACCGAGACGCCGCGCCGGCCGACGGCGTGCTGGATGGCCGTCTGCACCACGCGGGGCATCTGGCGCGGTGAGGAGATCAGCTCGGAGTAGTGGCTGCACTCGGCGAACAGCCGGTCGGGGTGGGTCTCCTGGAAGTAGCCGGTGCCGATCTCGCCGCTGGGTATGTGGGCGGCCAGCGCCAGCACGGGCGCCATCGAGCGGTGGGCGTCGTACAGGCCGTTGATCAGGTGGAGGTTGCCCGGCCCGCACGATCCCGCGCACGCGGCGAGCCGGCCGGTGAGCTGGGCCTCCGCCCCGGCGGCGAACGCCGCTACCTCCTCGTGGCGGACCTGGATCCACTCGACGTCGGCGTGCCGCCGGACGGCGTCGACGACGGGATTCAGGCTGTCTCCGACCACGCCGTACATGCGGCGCACACCGGCGCGCGCCATGAGGTCGACGTACTGTTCGGCGATGGTCTGCTTGGCCATGGGACTCCTCGGGTTCGGGCCTTGCGGCACGACCCTCCGGGCGGGGGCACGGAGGGCCTGCCTCGCGCCCGGCCCACGCTAGTGAGCGCGGAGCGCCGCGGTTGTCCGTCCGCGCACCGGATCGGTTCCGGCAGCGCACCGGGCCTCGCCGGCGCCGGGGCGCTCCTTGGTGGCGGTCGGGTGGATGGGCCCGTCCAGCAGGGAGAGCGGGTGGGCGGTGCGGCCGGAGCGGACGGCGATGAGTTCCGCGGCGAAGGACACGGCGGTCTCCTCGGGGGTGGACCCGCCCAGGTCGAGGCCGAGGGGCGCGTGCAACCGCGCGAGGGCGTCGGGCGACACGCCGGCCGCGACGAGGTCCTCCCGCCTGCGTGCCTGGACGCGGCGGGAGCCGAGCGCTCCGACGTAGGCCAGGGGGCGGCCGAGGGCTTCGGCGAGGACGGGGACGTCGAACTTCGGGTCGTGCGTCATCACGCACACCACGGTCCGCCGGTCGGTCTCCGTGGCCGCCAGGTACCGGTGGGGCCAGTCGACCACGACCTCGTCGGCGTCCGGGAAGCGCTCGGGTGTGGTGA
This sequence comes from Streptomyces corchorusii, assembly GCF_001514055.1. Taxonomy (NCBI): domain Bacteria; kingdom Bacillati; phylum Actinomycetota; class Actinomycetes; order Kitasatosporales; family Streptomycetaceae; genus Streptomyces; species Streptomyces corchorusii. The sequence continues at coordinate 189,810 of NZ_KQ948353.1, forward strand.
AGGTGGCCCGGGCGTCGCAGACCGTGACGTGGTAGCCGAGGAGGGCACCGATCCGGCTCACCGCGGCGGCGTGGGCGTTGGCGCCGAACACCAGCAGCCGGGGCGACGGGACCCAGGCCTCGAACAGCACGCGCGGGGCCCGCGACCCGCTCGGCACGCCGGCCTCGCGGGAACGGGACACGCCGGCGTCGTGCGGCCTTGACGCACCGGCCTGGTACGTCCGTACGACGGTGCCGTCCCGGTCGAGCATGCGGCGGGCGTCGGCGAGGACGGCGAGGTCCAGGGCGGGGTCGCCGGTGCTGCCCAGGTGGCCGTCCCGCCACACGGCGACGCAGCCGGCGCCCGCGTCGGGTCCCGGCAGTACGCGCGCCACGACGACCGGGCGCCGCGCCGCCGCGGCCAGTGCGGCGGCGCCGAGGACCCGTGCCGTGGCGTCGTCGACGGCCTGGACGAGGACGTCGATCTCGCCTCCGCACATCAGCCCCACCGCGAACGCGTCGTCGTCGGCGTACCCGAAGGACACGCACCGCGCCTCGCCCGAGTCCAGCACCTCACGGGCCAGGTCGTAGACGGAGCCTTCGACACAGCCTCCCGACACACTGCCGAGGGCCGTGCCGTCCTCGTGGACGCACAGCGCCGCTCCGGGGCGCAGCGGCGCGCTGCCCCGGACGGCGACGACGCTCGCGAGGGCGCAGCGGGCTCCGGCGGCCTGCCACTCCAGCAGGCGGGGCGCCAGGTCTCGCATGGGATCTCTCCGATCTGCCGTCAGCCGTGGTTCGCCGTGGTCAGCCCGAGGAACCGGCGGCCGTTCGCTTCGAGCGTCGCGGCGTCGATGCCGTGCGCCAGCGGGAAGCCGACCGGGTCGGGCTGTGCCATGTCGAAGGGGTAGTCGCTGCCGCACACGATCCGGTCGGGCGAGGCGTGGGCCCGCAGCAGCGTGAGGACCTCGGGGTCGTGGGTGACCGTGTCGAAGTAGAGCAGGCCGAAGGACTCCGCCGGGGGGCGGCTGCTGCCGCGGCGCACGTCGTCGCGGGTGCGCCAGCCGTGTCCCCACCGGCCCAGCAGCGCGGGGGCGCAGCCGCCGCCGTGGACGAAGCAGATCCGCAGGCCGGGGAACTCCTCCAGGACGCCGCCGAGCAGCACCCCGGCCACGGCGGTCGTGCTCTCCACCGGGTTGCCGATGAGGTTGACCAGGTAGTGGTGGTCCCATTCGGCGCGCGGCAGCTGCATCGGGTGGACGAGGACGGACAGGCCCAGTTCGGCGGCGATGCCGAGGATCTGCCGGGGGACGCCCCGGTCGTAGGAGCGGCCGTCGACCACGGGCGGGACCGCGATGCCCGCGATGCCGTCGGCGGCGGCGAGCCGGGTCAGTTCCCTGCGGGCGGCGTCGGCGTCGTCCAGCCGGACCAGTCCGAGTCCGACGAGGGTGCCCTCCGTGCGGGAGACGGCGTGGGCGAGCTGTTCGTTGTAGGCGGCGATGTAGTCGTCGGCCTCGGCGGGGGCGTGCACGGGGAAGGCGAAGGGGGGTGCGGAGATGACGCGCGCGCCGAGTCCGGCCTTCAGGGTGTCGGCGACGATGGTGTCGATGTCGGTCATCGCGGTGGTCGGGAACGACAGCGGGGCGTCGCCCAGGAAGAGTTCGCCGTCGCGGTCGTTCATGCCGCCGAGCGGGTTCCCGGGCGGCAGGGGGAGCAGGTCGCGGGGCAGCCAGTGGGCGTGCACGTCGATCACTCCGGCGCGGATGTCACCGTTCATGTGTGTCTCCTCGGTCGGTCCGGGACCGCCCCGGGTGAGGGGCGGTCCGTGCGGGGCCGGCGCGTGTCAGGCGGTGGTCTCCCGCTTTTCCCGGGCCGCGCGGGCGATGGCGCGCCGGATGGGTTCGTAGCCGGTGCACCGGCAGATGTTGGAGCCGACGACGCCTTCGATGGCGTCGGGCTTGTCGGCGAGGTCGGGGTCGGCGTCGAGCGCTCCGGCGGCCACCATGAGGAAGCCGGGGGTGCAGAATCCGCACTGGAGCGCGTGCTCGGCGGAGAACGCCCGTTGCAGCGGGTGGGGTTCGCCGTCGGGCCCGGCGAGGCCCTCGACGGTGCGGATCGAGCGGCCGTCGCACTGTACGGCCAGCACCAGACAGGCGCGGACCGCCTCGCCGTCCATGAGCACGCTGCACGCCCCGCAGATGCCGTGCTCGCAGCCCAGGTGGGTGCCCGTGAGGCCCAGGTCGTCGCGGAGGACGTCGGCGAGCAGGCGGCGGGGTTCGACGTCGAGGGCGTGCGCGGTGCCGTTCACGGTGAGCGTGATCTTCATCGGGGGCCTCCCTGTCGTGGGGCGAGACGCGAGCGCAGGTCGGTCGCCGCCTCGGTGAGCGTCCTGCCGACCAGGACGGCGATGGCCTGCCGCTTGTACTCCACGTCGGCGTACGGTTCGGCGAGCGGTGCGGCGTCCTCCTGGGCCGCGGCCCGGCCGGCGCGGGCGAACGGATGGCCGTCGGGGAGCCGGGACCCCTCGGGGAGCGCTGCGAAGCCGGCGCCGATCAGGGCCTGTTCGGCGGCGCGGGCGCGCAGGGGGCGGTCGGCGGAGTTGACCAGTCCGATGCGTGCGTCGCTGATCACGCCGTCGGTCACGGTGAGGGCCGCCGCGACCGCGACCTGGGCGAAGCAGAAGTGCGTGCGGCGGTGTTCGATGAAGCCGACGCCGGTGTTCTCGCCGAGCAGCGGCAGGCGTACGGCGGTGATCAGCTCCTGCGGCCGGCGCGCGGTGCGGTACGGCCCGAGGAAGTAGTCCCGCGCCGGGATGGAGCGGGCGCCGTCGGGACCGGTGACCTCGACGGTGGCGTCGAGGGCGACGCCGATGGCGCACCACTCCGAGGCGGGGTGGGCCCAGCCGAAGCTGCCGGCCATGGTGCCCCGGGAGCGGATGGGCGGGTGGGCGATGTTGACGACGGCCCGGGACAGCAGGGTGCCGAGCGGGCCGGGGACGGCGTCGGCCGACTCGAAGGTCGCGTGCCGGACGAGGGCGCCGACGCGCAGTTCGTCACCGTCGACGCGCATGCCGTCGAGTTCCGGGATGCGGTTGATGTCGACGACGAGCTGCGGCCGGATGCGTTTCAGGTGCATCTCCAGGATCAGGCTCTGCCCGCCGGCGAGCACCTGGGCCGTGCGGTCGGTGTCGCCGAGCGCCTGGACGGCCTCGGCGACCGTGCGGGGGACGGCGTAGTCGAAGGACGCGGGTTTCACCGGACACCTTCCTCGTGCTGCGGGGCGCGGGCCGCCCGCCAGACGCTGTCCGGGGTGAGCGGCATCTGGAGCAGGTCGGGGTCGGCGATCCGCAGGGCGTCGGCCACGGCGTTGACGATGGCGGCCGGGGTGCCGATGCAGCCCGATTCCCCCGCTCCCTTGGCGCCCAGCGGGGTGCTGGGGCTGGGGGTGCAGGTGTCCTTGATCTCGATGGGCGGGATCTCCGTGTACGTGGGCAGCAGGTAGTCCAGGAATCCGCTCGCCAGGTGCGGCACGCCGTCCTCGTCGAACGTCATGCCTTCGTAGAGGGCCTGGCCGATGCCCTGGACGGCGGATCCGTAGGCCTGTCCGTGCACCACGGTGGGGTTGAGGACGACTCCGCAGTCGTCCACGGCCACCAGCCGCAGGACGTTCACGGTGCCGAGGTCGGGGTCCACCTCGGTCACGGCGACGTGCGCGCCGAAGGGGAAGGCCATGCCGGCCTCGTAGCGGTTCTCGACGCGAAGCGGCCCGGTCGCCTTGACGAGTTCGCCCAGGCCCAGGACGGCCGAATCGCCGGAGGTCGTGTGGACGGAGCCGTCGGCCCACGCGACCTTGTCGGCCGGCAGGTCCCACAGCCGCGCCGCGCGCTCGCGGGCCTGCTCGATCAGGAGGCCGGCCGTCTGCTGGAACATCGCGCCGTCGACCTGTGCCGACCGGCTGGCGAAGGAGCCCAGTCCTTCGGGCTGTTCGTCCGTGTCGCCCTCGACGAGACGGACCTGCGCCTCGGGGATGCCGAGGGTCTTGGCGACGAGCGCCGGGAAGACCGTCTCGTGCCCCTGGCCGCTGGGGGCGGCGCCGCAGCGGGCGGTGACGGTGCCGTCCTCGTGGACCTCCAGGCTGCCGAACTCGTGCAGTCCGCCGGGTTCGCCGCCCGAGCGTTCCACGTAGCAGGAGACGCCGATGCCGAGCGGCAGCGCGTCCGGGTCGCTGCGGCGGCGGGCCTGTTCGGCGCGCCACTCCTCGTAGCCGACCGTCTCCAGCGCGAGGTCCAGTGCGGCGGCGTAGTTCCCGCTGTCGTAGCGGCGGCCGGTGGGGGTGTCGTACGGGAAGGCGTCGGGCGGGATGAAGTTGCGCCGCCGCAGTTCGATCGGGTCGATGCCGAGCCGCCGGGCGAGCAGGTCCATGGTGCGTTCGATGGCGATGGCGGCCTCGGGGCGTCCGGCGCCGCGGTAGGGGTAGGTCACCATGGTGTTGGTGAGCACCGAGCGCAGGGTCGCGTGGACGTGCGGGGTGGTGTACGCGCCGGGCGCCATCCAGGCCGTCTGCATGGGCAGTCCCACGCCGAGGTGCGGATAGGCGCCGACGTCCGCGTTGATCGTCAACTCGTAGGCGAGCAGGCGCCCTTCGGCGTCGGCGGCGAGCCGGACGGTCTGGTCCTGGCCCCGGCCGCGGGTGGCGACGAGCATGGACTCCAGGCGGTCCTCGATCCAGCGCACCGGTCGGCCGAGCGTGACGGCCAGGTAGGCGACGACCACGAACTCGGGGAAGGCGGCGCTCTTGGAGCCGAAGGCGCCTCCGGTGTCCGGGACGACGACCCGGATGCGGTCGGCGGACCAGCCGAGCAGCGCGGCGAGTTCGCGGCGCAGCCGGTGCGGCATCTGGTGCCCCGACCACACGGTCAGCCGGTCCCCCTCGGGTACGGCGAGGATGGTGCGGCACTCCATGGGGCTGGGCATGAGCAGTTGCTGCCGGTAGGTGGCCTCGACCACGGCGGCGGCGTCCTGCCAGACGGACGGGTCGATGGGCGCGCCGGCCTCGCCCCGCAGGGCGGTGTTGCTGAGGCCGTCGAACAGGCGGACGGAGTCCTCCAGGGCCGCGGACGGTGTGACCACGGCGGGCAGCGGATCGACCACGGTGGTGACCTCGGCGGCCCCGTCCTCGGCCCGGTAGCGGTCCTCGCCGAGGACGACCGCCAGCGCCTCGCCCGGATAGCGCACCCGGTCCTTGACGAGCGCCGGCCACTCCCGGCCGGCGACCGCTTCCTCCGTGGACAGCCGGGCGAGCAGGGTGTACGGGACCGGCGGCAGGTCCGGCAGGTCCGCGGCCGACCAGGCGCCCACGACACCGGGCACGTCGCGCGCCGCGGCACAGTCCACGCTCCGCAGCGTGCCGTGGGCGACCTTGCTTCTCACAAATGCGGCGTCCAGACATCCCGGCACGTGCATATCGGCGACGTACCGGCCTTTCCCGGTGAGCAGCCGTTCGTCCTCGCGCCTTGTCCATCGCTCCACAACAACACCTCGTTCGTGTGGGGGCGGGAATTGACCGGTCGACGGCCTGACCCGGCAGCGAACGCGTGCGGGATATTCGGCCCGTCGCTGCGTGGCGGTTCACGGGGAACGCCACGCCGGTGGAATTCGACTGCTTGGACACTAACCACGGAGGCGGGCGCGGGGCGAGTGGAACACGGGCAGTGTGCGCTGTGAGGCCAGAAGTGGTGCGCTGCCCGGACAGCCGGCCGCCGGCCCTGGGAGGGCCGGCGGCCGGAGGACGGCGGTCAGCCGAGTTCGGTCTCCAGCCACCGCAGGACGTCGGGCGTCACGGGGTCGACGAGGTCGGCGAACTCCTCGTGCCGCTTGAGGAACTTCGCCACGTACGGGCAGACGGGCACGATCCGCTTCCCGGATTCCCGTACGTCGGCGAGTGCCTCCTGGACGAGCTGGGAGGCCAGGCCCTGTCCCGCGAAGGCCTCGTCGACCTCGGTGTGGTAGAAGACGCGCTGCGCGTCGCGGTCGCGGTAGGCGGTCAGCCCGGCGCGCTTGCCGTCGACGAGTATTTCGTAGCGATTCCTGGCGTCCACACGCTCGACGACGGGGGTTGTGGAAGGCTGACTCATGGGGTGCCTTTCGGATGGCGTCAGTGACGCGGCGGATTCCTGCGCGGAGTGATGGTGGCATTCGGCAGGACGGGGGCGGGAAGACGGTCTCCCGGATATCCTTCGACGGCGCCGAAGCGATCGGAGGAGTTCTGCCATTCCTCGCGGGCCCTGACGATATCCTCGTGGCTCCGGCCGATGAAATTCCACCACATGACGATCTCCTCCTCGAAGGGAGTTCCGCCGAGGAGGACCGTCCGCGCGATGTCGTCCGACTCGTTGGTCAGGGTCAGCGTGCCGGGGCCCGGGTGGACGTAGCCCAGCTCGGCCGGCTTCAGCAGGACGTCGGCGAGGCGGACGGCTCCCTGGTCGACCAGGAGTCCGTGCTCGAAGCCGGGGTCCACGGCGAGCGTGACCGACGCGTGCGGCTCCAGGACGATCTCGGCGCCGAGCAGGGGCGTGAAGGCGGGCACCGGGGAGGTGCTGCCGGCGAGGGAGCCGAGGAAGACCCGGATCTCGGCGCCGTCGGTCGTCACGGGCTCGGGGACGTGGTGCCGGAAGTCCCGGGCGGTGGCGCGGTGCTCCTCGGGCAGCGCCACCCAGAGCTGGACGCCGTGCAGGACGGTGGTGCGCGGGGTGGAGACCTCGGAGTGGCTGATGCCGTACCCGCCGGTCATGAGGTTCAGTTCGCCGGGCCGTACGAAGGCGTGGCTGCCCAGGCTGTCGCGGTGCTCGATCTCCCCGCTGAAGAGCCAGCTCACGGTCTGGAGCCCGGTGTGGGGGTGCGGGGCGACGTCCATCCCGCCGGTCTCGGCGACGTCGTCGGGGCCGTAGTGGTCGGCGAAGCACCAGGCGCCGATCAGAGTCCGGGCGCGCTGCGGCAGTGTGCGCCGCACGGTCATCGCGCGGGGGCCGCCCAGGGGCACGTCACGCGGGGTCAGTACGTCGACCCGCGGCGTCCCGGCCGGCGGCCCGCCGTCCTCCTCGGTGCCGCAGCGCACTTCGACGGGCTCCGTCTCGACATTGCTCATCGGGATCACCTCTCCACCCAGTAATTGTTCTACATTCAACCATCATCCGGCCGGACCGGCCCGAGCGCCAGGCGGACAGGGCCCCCGCCATCCCCGCGAACCGTCCGCGCGCCGCACGCACGGGCCGCGCCGAGGCGCTTCTTCATCGGACAACAACCCGTGCGCTCGTCGGCAAGCCGCTCCCCCGGACCCGCCGTACCGTCGTCAGCACCCCGGCCCGTCAGAGGGCGGGCCGACACACCGAAGCGAACCGTCGCAGACAGGGGGACGGCATGAGACACGATCCTGCCGGGGCCGCGGACGAGGACCCGATCGTATGCAAGACCAGCGTCCGCGTCACCGTGGCCGGCGAACTGCCGATACCGGTCCCGGCCGAACTGAGGTACTCCGCGGCGGATCCCTACGCCGTGTGCCTGTCCCTGGGCGCGCCCTCCGCGCTCTGCGTCGAATGGGTCTTCGCCCGCTCGCTCCTCGCCCAGGGGCTGCGCCGGCCCAGCGGGTCCGGGGACGTCGTGGTCTACCCGCGGCACCAGGGCCGGCCCGGCTCGATCCGCGTCCTGCTCAGGACGCGCGCCGGATCGGCGCTGCTGGACCTGGCGAGCGCCTCCGTCACGGCCTTCCTGCACCGCACCGAGGTACTGGTGCCGCCGGGCACCGAGCACCGCCACATCGACCTCGACCGTGTCGTGGAACAGCTCACGGCCGGCAGCGAGTGACCCGCCCGATGTGCCGCCCGGTGCGCTGACGAGCACCAATGCGTGCACTCCCGGGCAACGCGCCCCCCGGTTCGGCACCTAGCGTCGACCACGTACGCAAGCACGCCATCCGCAGGAGGCACGTCATGACCACCGGAACCCAGCCCCCGAGCAGCCAGCCCTGGCTGCACCAGAAGGGCGCGGTCATCCAGGAGTTCGGAACCGTCAAGCAGTTCCCCATCGCCCTGTCCTACGAGGCGCGCATGTACTCCTGCCAGCGCCTGAACAAGGTGCTGGCCGACACCCAGATCCTCTACGGCCTCTACAAGAAGCACCACTGGATCATGCGGGGCGCGACCTTCTACCAGCTGCACCTGCTCCTGGACAAGCACGCCGGCGAGCAGCTGGAACTGGTCGACACCCTCGCCGAGCGCGTCCAGACCCTGGGCGGCGTCGCGGTGGGCGACCCGCGGCACGTCGCCGAGATCACGTCGATCCCGCGCCCGCCGGACGGTGTCGAGGAGGTCCCGGCGATGCTCTCGCGTCTGCTGGAGGCCCACGAGACCATCCTGACCGAGGCCCACGACGCGGCTGCCCGCACCGTCGAGCTCGGTGACGACGGCACCAACGACCTGCTGGTGTCGCAGATCATCCGCACCGGCGAACTCCAGGCCTGGTTCCTGGCCGAGCACCTGGTGGACACCCCGCTCGTCCGTTCCTGAGCCCGGCGGGGACCGCCCACGGCGGAACGGGCGGGGGCGTCCGTCAGCACGGACCCGATCCCGCTGGCCGCGCGCCCCCGCCCGCCCCACACCCTCGTCAGCCCCGCTCCCGGAGTACCCATGGCCTCGCCCGCCGTCGTCGAACTGTCCCGCTGGCAGTTCGCGATCACCGCGGTCTTCCACATGACCTTCCCGGCGCTCACCGTCGGCCTGTCCGTGCTCCTCGCCGTCGTGTACACGGTGTACGTCCGCACGGGAAACCCGCTGTACCTCCAGATCTTCCGGTTCTGGAAGAAGATCTTCGCCGTCGGCTTCGGCCTGGGCGTCGTCGCCGGTACGGTCATGACCTTCGAGTTCGGCCTCAACTGGGGGACGTACGCCCACGCGGTCGGACCGGTCATCGGCGTCACCATCGGCATGGAAGTGATCACGGCCTTCTTCCTGGAGGCCGGTTTCATCGGCCTGATGCTCTACGGCGACGGGCGGATCCGCCCCCGCACGATGGCCCTGGCCTGCTGGATGGTTGCCTTCGGCACCCTGCTGTCCACCACCTGGATCCTGTCGGCCAACAGCTGGATGCAGGACCCGGTCGGCTACCGCAAGGTGGACGGCCAGTTCCACGCCGAGGACTGGGTGAGCGTGCTGCTCAACCCCGCCTTCGCCCACCGCTTCCCGCACATGCTGCTGGCCGTGCTGATCAGCGCCGCCTGGTTCGTCGGCGGGATCTCCGCCTGGTACCTGGTCAAGAACCGGGTCACCGCGCAGCCCATGGCGCGCCGGTGCCTGTCCATCGCCCTCGGGGTGCTCGGGGTGCTGATGCCGATCCAGCTCTACGTGGGAGACGGCACCGCGGTCTTCATGGGCCAGCACCAGCTACCGAAGCTGGAGGCGTTCGAGGGCAACTGGAAGAGCGACAACAACGGCTACAACCTGCTCGTCGTGCCCGACACCGACCGGGGCGAGAACCGGCTGCACGTCGAGGTCCCCTACCTCGGCTCGGTCATCGCCCAGGACCTCAGCGGGAAGACCAACACGCCCGGACTGCTCCAGACCCCGCCCGACGAACGCCCCAACATGTGGACCACGTTCTACGGCTTCCGCGCGATGTACTTCACCGCGCTGCTCATGTTCGCCACGGCCTTCGCCGGCGTCGTCCTGCGCCTGCGGCGGCGCCTGTTCGACTCCCCCCGCTTCCTGCGCTGGATGGTGTGGATGACCCCGGCCGGGATCATCGCCATCACCGGCGGCTGGATCGTCGCCGAGACCGGCCGCCAGCCCTGGGTCGTCTACGGCCAGTTGCGCACCGCCGACGCCGTCTCCCACCTCAGCATCTTCGAAGTCGCCGCCACCCTGGCCGGTTTCGTCCTGCTCTACGTCACCCTGCTGGCCATCTGGGTCCGCTACATCGTCCGTACGGTCAAGGCCGGCCCCGAGCCACTGCCCACCGGGCCCGCCGCGCCCGACGTCCCGGAGGCCCTCGTTGCTTGAGTACGCCGCCTATGCCCTCGCCCTCTTCTCGCTCGGCATGTACGTCGTCCTCGACGGCTACGACCTCGGGGTGGGCATGCTCAGCCTGGCCGCGGGGCCCGAACGCCGACGGGAGTACGGCGAGATCGTCGCCACCGCCTGGGACGCCAACGAGAGCTGGATCATCCTGGCCGGAGTCGTCCTGTGGGCCGGTCTGCCGGGCGCCTACGCCGTCGTACTGCCCGCCGTCTACCTGCCGCTCGTCGGCATGCTGATCGCCGTCATCCTGCGCGGGCTCGGCCTGGAGATGCACAGCGCGGCCGGCGGCTACCGGCGCGGCTGGGCGCTGCTGTTCGGCGGGGCGTCCCTCGCGGCGGCCGTCTGCCAGGGTCTCGTGCTGGGTGCGGTGCTCACCGGCCCCCGGCAGGAGGGCGGGCGCTTCACGGGCGGGGCCTTCGACTGGCTCAGCCCCTACAGCCTGCTGTGCGCGCTCGGTCTGGTCGTCGTCTACCTGCTGGCCGGGGCCGCCTGGTTGCAGGACAAGACCGAGGGCTGGTCCCGGTCGCGGACCCGCCGCACCGGACGGGCGCTGCTCGCGGCCACGGCGGCCCTGGCGGTCGTGCTCGGCCTGCTGCTGCCGGGCGCCGACCCGCAGCACCTCCGGCTGGACGAGCCGCTGCGGGCGGTACCGTTCTGGCTCGCGGTCGCGGTGGCCGTCGGCGCCGGAGCGGTCGCGTGGTCGGGCTTCGGCCGCGCTCCGGACTGGCGGCCGTTCGCCGCCGTGGCCACCCTGACGGCCGCGGGTCTGCTGGCTCTGGTGGCGCTCACCGCCCCGGTGGTCGTCCCGCCCGCGTCGACGGTCCACCAGGTGGCGAGCCCGCACTCCTCCCAGCTCTTCCTGGTGCTGGGCGTGGGACTGTGCATGCCGTTCGTCCTGGCCTACAACGTGTACGCGTGGCGCAGCTTCCGGGGCAAGTACGCCGATCCGGTGGAACAGGTCCTTCCGCCGCTGCGGGCGGTACCGCGCCCGCCGGTGGCTCCTCCCGCGCCCTCCGGCACCGTGCGGACCGTGCTGCGCCGGATCCTGCTGGTGGTGCTCGGCATCCTGGCGACGGCCCTGTCGCAGGACGTCTTCGGCGGGGTGGCCGAGTGGATCGGCCCGCTCGGTGTCACCGTGCTCGCCGGGGCCGCACTGGCCGCGTGGATCGCCACCGACCGCCGTGACCTGCGGTCCGGCTGCTTCGACGCGGAGGCGGAGCGCACTCCGTGAGCACCGCCACCACCGTGCTGCTGGACGAACTGGCCACGGACCGCGCCGGCACCCCGGCGACCGGACGACTGCGGGAATGGGCCTCCGCCGGCCGGCCTGAGCTGCGCCGCGCGGGGCTCCTGCGCGGCGCGGCCCAGGCGGGCACCGTCGTCTGGGCGGGCGGTCTGGCCTGGGCGGCCCAGCGCGGACTGGACGCGCTGCACGGCGCGCCCCTGTCCGCCGTACTGGCGCCCGCCCTGGTGACGGCGGCCGGGGTGGCCCTGCGGGCCGCACTGCTCTGCGCCGGCGAGGCCGCCGCCGCCCGGGGTGCCCGGGCCGTGCGTGAGACCCTGCGCGTCCGGCTCGTCGCGTCGGCACTGCCGCTGCACGGCCCGGCCCGGACCGACGGGGACGACACGGATCCGGCCGAGGCGGTCGACGGCGAGGTCGACGAGCTGAGCGACTGGCTCACCGAGTACGTGCCCGCGCGGACCACCATGCTGCTGGGCAGCGGCATCACCCTGGCCGCCATCGCCTGGCGCAGTTGGTTCGTCGCCCTGCTCGTGCTGGCGGCGACACCGCTGCTGCCGGCCAACCTGAAGGTCATCGGCCTGGGCACGCAGACCGCCGTACGCGCCCAGCTGTCGGCCATCCGCACCCACCGGGCGCGGCTGCTGGACCATCTGCGCGGGCTGCCCACCCTGGTCGGGCTCGGCGCGCACGAGGAGGCGGCCGGTGCGCTGGCCCGCCACGACCGGGAGGTCGCCGGTCGCACCGAGAAGGTGCTGCGGATCGCCTTCCTGTCGACCGCGTGGGTCGAACTGCTGATCACCGGCACGCTCGCCGTGGTCGCCACCTACTGCGGGCTCGCCCTCCTCGACTACCTGCGGCTGCCCCTCGTACCGGACCACATAAGCCTGCCGGCCGCGCTGTTCGTCCTGGTCCTGGTGCCCGCCTACTTCGCGCCCGCCCGGGACCTGGCCGCCGGCTACCACGCCCGCGCCCGGGCGACCGCCGCCGCCGACCTGCTGGCCCCGCTCCTGGACGCCCAGGGCGAGGACGAGACGCCGGCCGGCCCGCCGTCGCGGCCGTCCGGGACACCGCCGGGACTGCGCCTGGACGCCGTGACGGTCCGGCATCCGGACCGGGAGACACCGGCCTTGGACGGGGTGAGCGCGCACCTCGCGCCCGGGCGGTGCCTCGCCGTCACCGGGCCCAGCGGGGCGGGCAAGTCCACCCTGCTGGCCGTGGCGGCCGGGCTGCGCGCACCGCACGACGGACGCGCGCAGCACGTGCTCGACGGCCGGCCCGTGCCCGCCGATCCCGGCCGGGTCGCCTGGGTGGGCCAGCCGGCACACCTGCTGCCCGGCACCGTGCGCGAGAACCTGCTGCTGGCCCGGCCCACCGCCGACGACCACGATCTGCTGGACGCCCTCGACTCGCTCGGCTTCACCGACCTCGCGGCCGCACTGCCCCAGGGGCTGGACACACCGGTGGGCGAGCGGGGCACCGGCCTGTCCTCCGGGCAGTCGCAGCAACTCGCCCTCGTCCGCGCGCTGTTGCGGGACGCCCCGCTGCTGTGCCTGGACGAGCCCACCGCCCACCTCGACCCCGAGGCGGAGCGGCGCGTCATCCTCGCGCTGCGCACCCTGACCCGCGACCGGACGGTCCTGCTCGCCACCCACAGCCCCGCGCTGCTGTCCCTCGCCGACCAGGTGATCACGCTGGACCACGGGAAAGTCCCCCGAGGCGACCACGAGGGGACCCGATGAGGCCGGGCCGTGCCTGGCGGCTGCTGCGGACGGCCGTCCCGCTCCGCGCCCTGCTCACCGGCATGCTGCTGGCGACCGCGGGCGAACTCGCCGGTGCCGCGCTGCTGGGTGTCTCCGGGTGGTTCCTGACGACCTGCGCCGTGGTGACGCTCCAGGCCGACACCACCTGGTCGTGGATGTATCCGTCCGGTGCCGTGCGGGCGCTGGCCCTGGGCCGTACCGGTCTGCGGTACCTGGAACGCCTGGTCAGCCACCGGGCCCTGCTCTCCGCCCAGGTGGCGCTGCGCGCCCGGTCGGCCCGGGGCGCCGCCCGGCTCACCGCACGGGAGCTGCGCGCCCAGCGCGACGGGACGCTGCTCACCCGGCTCACCACCGACGTGGAGACCGTGGCGGGCCTGCCCGCGAACGTCTGCGCGCCACTGGGAGCGGCGGTCGTCACCGCGTGCCTGGTGGAGATCCTGCTGCTGGCGGCGATGCCCCGGCTGGGGCTGGCCGAACTGGTCGTCTGGGCGGCCGGTCTCTGGTGCGCCCGGCACGCCCACCGGCGGGCGCGGGCCCAGCTCGCCACCGCCGCCGAGGCCAGGGCGGCACTGCGGACCGTGCTGCTCGGCAGCCGGGCCGCCTTCGACGAACTGCGCTGTCTGGATGCCGTTCCCCAGGCACGGCGGGCGGCGGCGACCGCCGTGACGGCCGTCGAGTCCGCCGAGTGGGCCGCCGCCCGAGCCGAACGGCTCGGCCGGCTGAGCCTGCGACTCCTGGCCGCCGTGGGACAGGCGGCGGTCCTGGTGATCGCCCTGGGCTCGGCCCCGGCCCAGCCGGTCGCCGTCGTGGTGGGCGAGGTGCTGCTGCTGGCCGCGGGCTGGGACCTGCTGGAGCGACTGCCCCGGCTACTCCAGCACCTGGCCGCGGCCGGAGACGCCGCCGACCGCCTCGCACCGCTCGCGGCGGACGAGCGGCCTGCGGACGGGGGCGCGGGGCGGCCCGTGGAGCGGCCTGTGGACGGGGGCGCCGAGCAGCCCGTGGACCAGCCCGGCGAGGGACCCGTGGACGAGAGCACGGAGCGGCCCGCGGACCAGCCCTGGAACCGGTGGCCGCGACATGTCACCGCGCTTGACGGAGCCCGCTGCGTGGAGGCGTCCGGCCTGCCCCTGTTCGGCTCCTCCGCGACCCTGACCACGACCCTGTCGGGCCCCGGCCTGACGCTGATCACCGGCCCCAACGGCAGCGGCAAGTCGACGCTGCTCGGCCGGCTCGCCGGGCGGCTGCCCGCCCCCGCCGGCACGGTGCTGCTCGACGGCACCCCGGTGCACCGGCTGCCGGCCGGAGCCGTCGCCGGGACCGTCACCCTCGTGGAGGCCGACGACTGGCTGGCCGACGACACGGTGGCGGCCAATCTGCGGCAGGCGGCCCCCTCGGCCGACCCCACCGCCCTGGAGGCCGTACTGGACGTGGTCGGCCTGTCGGCCCTGCCGCTCGACGCCCCGGTGGGCCCCGGCGGGCGCCTGCTGTCCCAGGGGCAGCGCAGGCGCCTCGCCATCGCGCGGGCCGTGCTGAGACGTCCCCCGGTCCTGCTCCTGGACGAACCCGTCGCCGGTCTGGACCGCCCCACCGCCCAGGCACTGCTGGCCGGGCTGCCCCGGGCGCTGCCCGACACCGCGCTGGTGATCGCGCTCCAGGACCAGGACGTGGACCTGCTGGAACGACCACCTACCGAGGTCGTCCGCCTCGGGGGCGACCTCGCCGCCGTGGCGCCGTCGCTGCCGGTCCCGGCCACCCGCGCGCCATGACGCCGGGTACGACGGCCGAGGTGGAAGGTTACGAGGGGCGGCGCATTCCGGCCGGCGCCCCTCACCGCACACGAAAGAGGGAGATCTTCGATGACCGACCAACCGGTTCTGGTGCTCGCGGCGACCGGCGGGCAGGGCGGGGCGGTGACCGACGCGCTGCTGGGCCGCCGGGCGCGGGTCCGCGCGCTGGTGCGTGACCCGGGCCGGAGGTCCGCCCGGGAACTGTCCGCGCGGGGCGTCGAGGTGGTGGCGGGATCGCTGAGCGACCGTGAGTCGATGGCCTCGGCGATGAGCGGGGTCGCGGCTGTGTTCGCGTTCACCACTCCCTTCGAGGCCGGAGTCGACGCGGAGGTGGAGCAGGGGCGGGCCATCCTCGCCGCCGCGCGGGACAAGCGCGTTCCGCATCTCGTGTTCAGCTCCGTGGCGGGGGCCGACCAGGACAGCGGGGTGCCGCATTTCGAGAGCAAGGCGCGCATCGAGGCGGAGCTCACCGCCGGCGACGTGCCGTACACGATCCTGGGGCCGACCTACTTCTTCGACAACGCGCTGGGCGGAGCGGAGCGCGTCCTGGAGGGCGTCCTCGATCTGCCGCTGCCGCCCGACCGGCCGTTGCAGCAGCTCGCCCGTCCGGACCTCGGCGCGTTCGCGGCGGAGGTGCTGCTCGACCCCGCTCCCTACACCGGGCGGCGCATCGAGTTGGCCGGCGACGCACCCACTCCCGACCAGATGGCGGCCGCGCTCGGCTCGGCGCTCGGGCGGGAGGTCCGGCACGAGCAGGTCCCGCTGGCGGCGATCGGCAATCCGGACATGCACGCGATGTGGGCGTTCCTGAACGGACCGGGCTACCGCGTCGACATCCCCGCGCTGCACGCCGCCCACCCGCGGATCCGCTGGACCCCCTTCGCGGAGTGGGCACGGCGCACCTGGGCGGGCGCCCGCTGAACCGGCCGTCCTGAGATCGGTCCGGGACGGAACCGCTCCGGTCGATCCCGGGCGCTTCCGCCCCGGCCGGTCCGGGGCGGAACCGCCGGGTCCCCGGCCTGTACCGCTGGTCTCACGCATTCACGCGATGTGGTCACCCGGCCACCCTGGCACGCTGCGTTTTCGAAAGCGCAGCGGCCGAAGGGCGGAGAGCATGTCGTCGGATCCATCGACACCGGACCCCGGGGCCCCAGGCACCCTCCACAGCACGAAGACGGTTCCCGCGCACCGGCGGCGGGCGTACTGGCGTGAGGCCCTGTCCCAGACGTTCGGCGCCGTGGACCCGGGCGTCCCCGACGACGTCGCCTGCGGCACGATCCGCACGTCGCCGCTGGGCCCGATGCAGACCGTGGCCGTGGAGGGCGATCCGCAGCGGGCTCCGCGCACCCGACGGGTCATCGCGCAGGGCGGCAACGACGACTACGTGGTGGTGATGCTGCTCTGCCAGGGCGCCGCCCACGTCGAACAGGACGGCCGTGAGGCCCGTGTGCGGCCGGGGCAGCTCTTCGTCTACGACATGGCGCGGCCCGTCCAGCTGACCTTCCCCGAGCCCTTCCTGACGAAGTCCCTCGTGCTGCCCCGGGAGGTGCTGGGGCTGAGCGAGTCGGAGCTGCGGCGGATCACAGCGGCTCCGCTCGGCTCCGAGTCGGCGGTCGGCGGCCTGCTGACGCCGCTGCTGTCCCGGCTCGTGGACAGTGCGGCGACGTATCCGCAGCGGACGGGCGAGCTGATCGCCCGCAACGTGGTGGACCTGGTGCAGACCCTGGCCGAGGAGCGGCTCGGCGGGGGAACCGAGGACCCGGCGAGCGGGGCCCGGATGTCGCTGGTGCGGATCCGGGCGTACATCGACCGGCACCTCGCGCACCCGGACCTGTCGCCGGACTCCATCGCCCGGGCCCACCACATCTCCGTGCGCTATCTGCACAAGCTGTTCGAGCTGGAGGACATCACCGTCAGCCGGTGGATCCAGCAACGCCGGCTGGAGCACTGCCGTCGCGACCTGGCCCGCCGGGAGTCGGCGGACCTGACCGTCGCCGCGGTGGCGCACCGCTGGGGGTTCACCAGCGCCTCCCACTTCAGCCGGGTGTTCCGGGCCGCCTACGGGGTCTCCCCCGCCGCGTGGCGCGCCTCCGCCCTGCGTGAGTGGTCCGCGCCGTTCCGGGGCGGGACGGCCGCGATCCCCGCTTCGTTGTCGCTCGGACGAGCCGCGTCGGCATGAGCCGGACCGGCCGCGTCGGCATGAGCCGGGTCACGCGTCGCGTCCTGACAATGCGCTGAGCTGCCGTTTTTGTCATAGTGGCCCCCGGGACGCCGGCCTGACCGGCGCGTGCGGACAGGAGGGGCCTAGGTGGCGGGGTCAGGCGGACCGCTGTCGCGCAGCGGTCTGCGCGGCCGGGAGGCCGAACTGGAAGTGCTGCGGACGCTGATCGACGCGGTGGCCCGCACGGGCAGCGGGGCGCTCGCCGTGCTCCGCGGGGAACCGGGCATCGGCAAGACCACGCTCCTCACCGAGGTCGTCACCGGCGCGGAGGCAGCGGGGTTCTCCGTCGGTTACGGCAAGGCCGACGAGTTGCACCACCTCGTGCCGCTGTCGTCGCTGGCGACCTGCGTCCTGCACGGCGACCGGCCGCTGCTGTCCGGCGACGCGCTGGTCGACCTCGCCCACCGGCACGACCAGCGGATCTGGCTGGTGGAGCGTCTCGCGGAGGCGATCGAGGACCGGGCCGGCGGCGCGCCGGTGCTGATCGCCCTGGACGACGTCCAGTGGGCCGACCCGCTGAGCCGGTTCGCCCTGCAGCAGTTGCCCAGCCGGCTGCGGACCTCACCCGTGCTGTGGCTGCTGACCGAGCGGCAGGGCGTCGGCGGCCCGGCGGAGGAGATCGTCGCGGCCGGGGCGGACGAGCTCCCGGTGCGCACCGTGTCCCTGGGCCCGCTGTCCGGCGCGGCCATCGGCCAGCTGGCCGGTGACACCCTGGGGGCGGCCGTCGACGAGCGGGTGCGCGAGCTGCTCGCCGGAGCGGGCGGGAACCCGTTCCTGGCCGTCGAGATGCTCGCGGGGCTGCGGACCACCGACACCTCCGGTGAGCCCGTGCCCCCGGGGCTGGTGGTGGGCGTCCGCGGCAGGCTCGGCTCGCTGCACCCCGACACACTGCGCTTCCTTCAGATGGGGTCGGTGCTGGGCCGCCGTTTCGGCTTCCAGGACGCCGCCGCGCTCTGCGGCCGGCCGTCCGTCGCGCTGCTCCCGGCGCTGGAGGAGGCCCTGCGCGCGGGGCTTCTGGACGACGACGGCGACCAGCTCGTCTTCCGGCACGACCTGCTGCGCCAGGCGGTGTACGTGGACATCCCGCCCTCGGCCCGGAAGGTGCTGCACCGGGAGGCCGCGGGCCGGCTCGTCGCCGCGGGCCACCAGCCGATCGACGTGGTGTCGCACATCCTCAGGGGCGCCCAGCCCGGGGACGAGGAGGCGGTGGCGCTGCTCAGGCGCGCCGCCGCCGACGTGCTGCCGGTCACGCCGGGGCTCGCGGCCGACCTGATGACGCGCGCGCTGGACCTGGTGCCGGTGGCACGCCCGTTGTGGTTCGCCGTGGGTGAGCAGGCGATCGTGTCCCTGACCCGGGCCGGCCGGAACCGGGAGGCGCTCGCGACCGGCGACCGGCTGCTGGCCTGCCGGCCGCCCATGGAGACCTTCGGCCGGCTCCATGCCGCCCTCGGCGGCACGCTGTGGAACCTGGACCTCGCCGACGAGCTGCGCCGCCGGGCCGAGGCGGCGCTCGCGGTCGGCGGCGCGGCCCCGGAGGTGGAGGCGCGGCTGGCCGGCCTGCGCGCGCTGGCGCTGTCCCGGGCGCACGACCTGGCACCGGCGCGGCAGGCCGGCGAGGACGCGCTGCGTGCCGCCGTCGTGACCGGCGACCGGGAGGCCCATGTCCAGGCCCTGTTCGCGCTCGGGGAGATCGCGCTCAACGCCGGGGAGAACGCCCTCGCGCTGAAACGCTTCACCGCGCTCAGCGCCGTCGACCCCACCTTCTTCCCCGAGGAGATCGTCGCGTACCAGCACATGGACGACTTCGACACCAGCGAGCGGCTGCTGGCGAAGGCGGCGGACGAGTCCGGCGGGATCCGTGAGGGGATGCTGCTGTGGGCCCAGGGACAGCAGCACCTGGAGCTGGGCCGGCTGGACGACGCGGAGGCCGACTTCGTGACGATGGAGCGCCTGGAGGACGAGGTACAGGCGCACGTCCAGCAGGTGAACGGCCGGGTGATCCGCTCCCGGATCGCCCTGCTGCGCGGCGACCGGGAGGCCGCGCGGCAGCACCTGGCCGAGGCGCGGCAGCGGCTGGCGGTCAAGCCGAACCCGGGCAACACGGCCGCGGTGCGCTTCCTGGAAGCGGTCCATGCCGAGGTCGACGGGGACGCCGGACGCGCCCTCGACCGGGTCCGGCAAGTGCAGCAGGAGGGGCCCTTCCTGCGCTGGCGGCTGCTGCGCACATGGGTCGGCACCGCGATCCGCGTGGCCCTGCGCGGCGCGGACCGCGCACTCGCCGAGGACCTGGCCTCCCAGGCCGAGGCCCACGCCGCGCGCAATCCGGCGGTGCCCACCGCCACGGGGCTGGCGGCGCGCGCCCGCGGGCTGGTGTGCGACGACCCGGTCCTGCTGGAACGTTCCGTTGCCCTGCTCCGGCACAGCCCGCGCCCGCTGGTCCGGGCGGCGGCCTCAGCCGACCTCGGACGGGCGCTCCTGGCGACGGGCCGGCGGACCGAGGCGGTGGCGGCCCTGACCGAGGCCCAGGCCGCGTTCGCCGCGGCGGGCGCGCACGCCGCGGCGGCCCACATCCAGCGCGATCTGCGGCGTGCCGGGGCCGGCGGACGGCGGACGGCGGACGAGCAGCGCCCCGTCCAGGGCTGGGAGGCCCTGACCGTCTCGGAGAAGAAGGTCGCGCGGCTGATCGCCGAGGGACACAGCAACCGTACGGCCGCCGAGCTGCTGGTCGTCTCCCCGCACACCGTCAACACGCACCTGACGTCCGCCTTCCGCAAGCTGTCGGTCAACTCCCGGGTCCAGCTGGCCAACCTGGTCATGGCCTTGCCCGACGAGTGAGCGGTTCCTGGTACGTTCGCGCGATGCCGGCGTGACCCGGATGGGTTTGGCTGGGGATCCCCCCACTCACCGGAGGTCACCGAGGTGTCCGGACGCATGCCCTTAGCGCCGACCGTCGTGCTCGTGCACGGGGCGTTCGCCGACGCCTCCTCGTGGGCGGGGGTCATCCGGCATCTGCACGCCACCGGGCTGACGGTGTACGCGCCGGCGAACCCGCTGCGCGGCCTCGCGCACGACGCCGCCTACCTCAGGAGCGTGGTGGGCCAGATCGGCACCCCGGTCGTGCTGGCCGGCCACGGCTACGGGGGCGCGGTCATCACCGAGGCCGACGCCGACAACGTCGTGGCGCTGTGCTACGTCGCGGCGTTCGGGCTGGACGCCGGCGAGTCCCTGCTGGACGTCACGAGCCGCTTCTCCCCCATGCCGGGGCCGGATCCGACCGTCGCCGCCTGGCTTCCCGCGTGGTCTCCCGCGGCTCCGGACAGCGAGCTGTACATCCGCCGCGAGCGCTTCCTCGACGTGTACGCCACCGATCTGGCGCCCCGGGTCGGCAGCGTGCTGTCCGTGACGCAGCGCCCGATCGCGCGGGGTGCGCTGACCGCGAGGTCGGGACCGCCCGCCTGGGCCCGCAAGCGTTCCTGGTACGCCATCGCCGCCGCCGACCGGATGCTCAGCCCCACCGCCCAGCGCTTCATGGCCCAGCGCATGGCGGCCACCGAACGCGTCGTGGACGGTTCGCACGCCGTGGTCATGTCACGGCCGGACGCCGTGGCGGCGATGATCCGGGAAGCGGCGGGCCAGTGCGGTGACCAGGAAGCCCTGTACTGACGGCCGGA
Source organism: Streptomyces corchorusii (assembly GCF_001514055.1). Lineage (NCBI taxonomy): Bacteria > Bacillati > Actinomycetota > Actinomycetes > Kitasatosporales > Streptomycetaceae > Streptomyces > Streptomyces corchorusii. The sequence goes on from NZ_KQ948353.1 coordinate 210,536, forward strand.
AAATCCGCTGATCTTCCGATCGTTTGTTTCCGGTACCATCCCTGCTCGGACCGGAACATGCCGGTATGGACCAACTCATCCGAACCCGGGTCGGTCCGGTACCAGCAACGGAAGGCACCACCCCATGACTTCAGCGGTCAGACCGTCGGCACGGCGGATCACCGCCCTCTTCGGAACTGTTGCCCTGGCAGTGACCGCCGCCGGGTGCGGTGGCGGAACCGGCTCCGGATCCGCCGACGGCAAGGTGACGTCGATCACCGCCCTCGACTACTACACCGACGCGACCGAGCACGCCCAGTGGGGCGAGCGGCTCACCGCCTGCGGCAAGGCCGCCGGTGTCACCGTCGAGCACAGGAGCGTGCCGGGGGCGTCGCTGGTCCCGCAGGTGCTGCGGCAGGCGTCGTCGCGGACCCTGCCCGATCTGCTGATGCTCGACAACCCCGACCTCCAGCAGATAGCGCGGACCGGCGCGCTGACCCCGCTGGACCGGTACGGCATCGACGCCGCCGGTTACACCGAGGGCATCAAGTCGGCCGGCACGTATCGGGGGAAGGTGTACGGGCTCGCGCCCACGGTCAGCACGGTCGCCCTCTTCTACAACAAGGACATGCTCGCTGAGGCCGGTGTCGCCGTGCCGAAGACCTGGGACGAGCTGAAGACGGCCGCGGCCGAGCTCACCCGGCCCGGCCGCTACGGCATGGCCGTGGATGCCAACGCCACCTTCGAGGGCACCTGGCAGTTCCTGCCCTTCCTGTGGTCCAACGGCGGGGACGAGACACGGCTGGACACCCCGCAGGCCGCCCAGGCCCTCCAGCTCTGGGTGGACCTGGTCAGGAGCGGGTCCATGTCGAAGTCGGTGCTGAACTGGACGCAGGCCGATGTCCACGACCAGTTCGTCGCCGGCAAGACGGCCATGATGGTCAACGGCCCCTGGCGGATGTCCGCGATGGACAAGACGAAGGACCTGCACTGGGGCGTGGCGCCCCTCCCCGTCCGCCGGCCGGGTCAGACCCTGCTCACCCCGCTCGGCGGTGAGGTGTGGACGGTCCCGCAGAACTCCTCCGAGGCCCGGCAGCGGAAGGCCGCCCGGGTCGTGGCCTGTCTGAACGACTCCTCGAACATGCTCGCCCTGGCCGAGCAGTACCACACCGTGCCCTCCCGCACCTCGGTGGCGGCCCGGTACGCCGAGCAGGTCCCGTCGATGGCCGCCTTCGTCAAGAGCGTGGAGGGGGCGCGGGCCCGTACCGGCAAGCTCGGCGTCGAGTGGCCGCGAGCGGCGACCGGGATCTACACCGCCGTGCAGGCGGCGCTGACGGGTGAGCAGACTCCTCAGGAAGCACTCAGGCATGCGCAGCGGATCGCCACCGGTTCCTGACGGGGCCGCGCGTATCCGGGCGGTGTCCCGGGCCCGGCTGTGGGCGCGGGTCTCCCGGTGGCTGTTCCTGCTGCCGGCCCTGGTCTACCTGTCGCTGTTCTTCGGCTACCCCGTCGTCAAGAACGTCGTGATGAGCTTCCAGGAGTACTCGGTCACGACGTTCTACACCGGTGCCGCGCCCTTCGTGGGCCTGCGGAACTACACGGCCGTCCTGTCGACGGACGTGTTCTGGCAGGCCCTGCTCACCACGGTCCTGTTCACCGTCGGTTCGATCGCCGGACAGTTCGTGCTCGGGCTGGCTCTCGCCCTGTTCTTCCAGCGGAAGTTCCCGCTCGGCGGCCTGCTGCGGTCGCTTCTGCTGCTGCCGTGGCTGCTGCCCCTGGTGGTCTCCGGGACGACCTGGAGGTGGATGCTCGACACGGACAGCGGGATCGTCAACGAGGCGCTGGGCGACCTGCACCTGCTGTCCTCGGGCATCCCCTGGCTGACCGGCACCTCCGAGGCGCTCGTGTCCGTGGTCCTGGTCAACATCTGGGTGGGCGTCCCCTTCAACACCGCGCTGCTGTACGGCGGCCTCCAGGACATCCCGGCCCGGTACTACGAGGCGGCGAAGCTCGACGGCGCCGGCCGGCTGGCGTCGTTCCGCCATGTCACCTGGCCGTTGCTGCGGCCCGTGGCCGGCGTGGTGCTGGTGCTGGGCGTCGTCTACACGGTGAAGGTGCTCGACATCATCCTGGTGGTCACGGGCGGCGGACCGGCGGGCGCGACGCAGACCCTGGCCACCCGGTCGTACGAGCTGTCCTTCCAGCAGTTCGAGTTCGGGCGCGGCGCCGCCATGGGCAACGTGCTCGTCCTCGTCTCGCTCGCCTTCGCCCTCGTCCACCTGCGTGCCGACCGGCGCGCCCGGAACACCTGAGGGGCCCGCCGGTGAAGCGCAGACCCGCACGCGGCCCCCTGTCCACGGCCGTGGGCATCGTCCTGCTCGCGCTGATGCTGTTCCCGGTGTACTGGATGGTGAACGCCTCCCTGCAACCGGCGGGCAGCGCCCTGCCGGCAGGCTGGTTCCCCCGCCACCCGGACTTCGGCGGCTACGCCACCGCCCTGCGCGATCAGGGGCGCAACCTGGTCACCAGCCTCGTCGTGGCCCTCGGCAGTGTGGCGCTGAGCCTCGCACTCGCCGTACCGGCGGCCTACGCGCTGGCCCGGCTGCGCCTGCGGGGCACCACGGCCGTGCTGTTCGGCATCCTGGTCACGCAGACGGTGCCGGGCATCGTCGTGGCCAACGCGCTGTACGGCGCCTACACCGACCTGGGACTCCTGAACTCCTACGGCGGGCTGATCCTCGCCGACTCCACCACGGGCGTGCCCTTCGCGATCCTCGTCCTGCGCGCCTTCATGCGGAGCATCCCCGGGGAGATCATCGACGCCGCCCGGGTGGACGGCGCCGGCCGGCTCCGCGTGCTGTGGTCCGTGGTCCTCCCGCTGAGCCGCAACGCGCTGATCACCGCCGGGCTCTTCACCTTCCTGTTCGCCTGGGGCGACTTCCTGTTCGCGCTCACCCTGAACACCACGGAGTCGGTGCGGCCGGTCACCGTCGGCATCTACGAGTACCTCGGCGCCCACACGAACCAGTGGAACGCCGTCATGGCCACCGCCGTCCTGGCGTCCGTCCCGGCGGCGGCGCTGCTCGTCGCCGCCCAGCGCCACTTGGCCGCCGGGATCACCAGCGGAGCCCTCAAGTGAGACCGGCCGGCCTCGGAGCGAGGCCGGCCGGCGGTGTCCACGTGCAAAGCGCGGGGTGCCGCTACCGCCGGTCGACGCCGAGGTCCGTGTCGACGTCGTAGCCGGGCTCCTGCCCACCGGCGGCGGTGGGGTGGGCGATGTCGGCGGCCAGGTCGAAGGCGGCCCCGTCGATCGCGTCCTCCAGCGCGGACTCCTCCTGCTCGGCCTGGGCTCGACGGTGGTGCTCGGCCATCCGTTCCCTGAGGTGCCGCAGCCGGTGGTGGCCGGCGTCCGGCTCCGGTCCAGCAGTGCTCATTCGGTGGTCCTCCGTATCGGGCCGTGGTGGGCGTCAGTAGCTCTCGGAGCCGGGGATCACATGCATCGCGGCCTCCTCCGCCGAGGCCCCGGCGCCGTCCAGGCCCCGGTCGGAGGCGAACAGGTCGGACTCGGTGTTCTCGTGGGCACCCTCGTCCGGCGCGACGAGCCGTCCGGCGCGCTCGTCACCCACCTCGTCGTCGAGGAGCTCTCCGTCCGTGCCCCAGGTGTCGCCGATGCCGTCGCCCTCCGGGACGCCGATGTCCGGCACCTCCTCGGCGAGGCGCTCGTCCAGACTCTCCCCCCGCCACCGCTCCGCCGCCGTGACGCCGGTGTGCTCCACGCCCCAGGGGCGCTCCGGCGGTGAGTACCCCTCGTCCAGGGCCTCCTCGCCGCTGCGGTAGTCCAAGGTGTCGGACGCGTCCAGCAAGCCGGCGTCGTCCTGCACCTCCGACCCGTCCGGCTGGTACACGTCATCGCCCATCGTCGCGTCGGTCACCCGCGCTCCCCTCCTTCATGCAGTTCGGCCACATAGCCACCGGGGAACTCCACCATCGCGGAGGACCGGCCCCCCGAAGCGTACGGCCCCCACAGCACCTTCGCGCCCGAGGCCCCGGCCTTGCGCAGCGTCGCCGACAGGTCCTTCACGGCGTAGCCGGTGGTCTCCCGGCCGAACGGGTAGGGAAGGTGGCCGTCGGTGACGCTGACGACCGTGTTGCCGAACGGGGAGCGCAGGGCGATGCGGCGGTAGGTCTCCCCGGGTCGGCCGAGGTCACCGCCGTCCGCCGCCCGCCGGTCGGCGACGATCCGGCCGCCGGTGAAGCGCAGGTAGGAGCGGAGGAACGCGTCCACCGAGTCCGGCGTCAGATAGATCCGGTTGTCCGGCACGGTCTCCAGCGGCGCGTACGACGGAACCTTGGTGTGCCAGTACAACTGGGCGTTGATCCCGCCCGGGAACTGGACGACCGCGTCGCGGCCGATGGGGTCGTCGAAGGGCGCGACGACGACCTGGGCCCCGCTCTTGCGGGCCAGGCGGACGCCCGTGTCGAAGTCACTCATGAGCCAGCCCGTCCGTTCGCTGCCGAACGGATAGGGCACGGGCGTCTTGAAGTCGAAGACGGACAGGGTGCCGACCGGCGAGAAGACCAGCTCGGACTCGGTGGTGCTGGGCGTCGGGGTGACGGTCGTGACGACCTTGGCCGTGTGCGTCCCGCCGAAGGTCGCCTCCCAGCTCGCGACGAACGCGTCCGTGGAGCCGGGGGTGACGTAGACGTGCGTGGTGTCGTACTGCGGGCCGACCGCCGTGGTCGACGTGGCCGCGGCCCGGTTCTCGTTCTGCGCCGAGGAGGGCGCCCCGGAGCCCACCACGCTGAGCGCCACCAGTAACGCGGGCAGCACCCATGCCGTCGCCTTGCGCTTCATTCCTGTCCCCTTCGGTCGGACCCTGTGCACCGAAAAGGTAGGAGCCCGGCGCGGGGGCGGTGATCCCGACAGCGCCCGGGGTGTTGCCTGTCAGGGAACAGTGCGGCGTCCCGTCACCAGCGGACGCCCGTGAAGTCGACCGGGCGGGGCCGCAGCAGGCGCGTGCGTTCCGTCAGGCCGTGCAGCCGCCGGGACATCTCCTCGGCCGGCAGCCGGCGCCGGTCTCCGTGACCCGGCAGGACCCACTCGAACCGCAGCCGCCCCGCCGTCCTGGCCAGGGAGTCGGCCAGGACCTCGATGGAGTACCAGGTCACGCTGTCGGCGACCTCCAGATCAGCGGTCGTCCGCGACCAGTAGAAGCTGTCGCCGCTGAAGCAGTACCGGTCGTCGGCGAGGTACAGGACGCTGCCGCGGGTGTGGCCGGGGAGCGGGTGGACGGTGACGCCCGCGGCGATCTCCAGCGGTTCGAGTCCGCGGATCACCTGGTCGGCGTCCGGCGCGGCGTCCAGATCGCCCTCGTGGATCCAGAGCCGGGCACCGAAGTGGTCGGCGTAGCGGCGGCCGTGCGCGGCGTGGTCGCGGTGGGTGAGCAGCACATCGGTGACGGGGCCGTACGCCGTGTACCGTCCGGCCAGTTCCCGGCTCCAGCGGGGTGTGTCGATCATCATGCTGGTGCCGGACGGACGCCGGAGCAGGTAGGCGTTGGCGCCCGCGGTCCGCGCCGAGTTGTGGCCGCAGATCAGCACCCCGTCGTCGAGGGCCAGCGGGAACGGGTCCAGCGCCGGGTCGGCGCGGCCGGTCACCGGCCGGATCGAGCGGGTGGGACAGGCGAAGACGGCGGCGTGCAGCCGCCGGTTCTCCGCGTCGTCGGCCGGCGGGCGCAGGATCCGCGACTTCCCGTCGGCCTCGCCGATCAGCTCGGGCGCGAACTGCCGGGCCACATCGCAGTTGACGCAGCGGTCGTCCACGTACCATCCGTCCACGGCTGGACTCCTTTGACCTCGTGTTGTCGGTTCAGTCCCCTACCCGGAAGCCGCCCCGCCCGTCGAACCGGACCTCGCGCACCGCGTCGAAGCCGTCCCGCGGCGACGGTCTGCGCAGCCGCTTCGACGTGGCCAGGACACCGACGTCGGGGACCCGGTCGCGGCCCTCGCGCGCGGCGTTGCGCCGCAGGGAGCCCGTCAGGTCCGGCGGGAACCAGTAGGCCGTCGCGGTCGCCCCGTGGGCGTGGGCCGCCTCCACCAGCGGGCCCCACTCCTGCGGTGACGGATTGGTGTTGTCCACGGCCACGGCCTGTCCGGCGGCCAGGTGCTCGGCCACCAGCCGCATCTGCCGGTCCTGCTTGTTCCGGGCACCGCGCGGGAACAGGTCCTTGCTGACCAGCGCGTACCGGCCGGCCAGGCACTGCGCGTAGAAGGTGGTCTTGCCGGCAGCCTGGAGCCCGACCAGCACCGCCACGTCCGGTTCCGTCGCCATACCCGCCACGATGACACGCCACCGACGCTCCTGGCTCCGGGTCCGACGGCCGACGCCCGCGCGACGACCGCGAACGACCGCGGGGATCAGCCATCCGCTCAGTCCGTGCCGCGGCTCTCCAGCAGGCCGACGACCTGAGGGCGTACGACGTCCCAGGCGGCGGCCGGCAGCTCACCGAGGGCGGTGCGGCGCAGTGCGTCGAGGGTCTCGTCGGCACCGGCGTCACCGGGGGCGGTGCCGCCGAGCACCTCGTAACCGTCCCGTACGGCGACCCGCACGCGGTCGGGCGCACCCTGCCCGGCGTGCAGGGCCGAGGCGACGACGAGGGGCGGCGCGCCGCCCGCCTCGCCGGGCAGCTTGCGGTACGCCGAGGCGGCCGGCGTGCGCCAGCGCAGGCCGATCAGCACCGGCCGCTTGGCGACCACCTCGGCCAGGTCGGCCTCGCGGACGCCGTCGGTCTCCAGGACCGTCGCCCGGGCGTCCAGGACGAGCGCGGCGGGCAGCAGGCAGCGCAGCGTGCTGCCGACGATGTTGCCGCCGACCGTCGCCGTCCGCCGTACGGCGCCGGTGCCGATCGTGGCGGCGGCCAGCCGCAGGACGTCCGGCACCCGTCCGTCGATCCGGTGCAGGAGCACGGCGCCGCCCACGGTCTCCCGGTCCAAGACGTTGGCCTCCGGCAACTCCCTGAGGGACATGGCCAGTTGGGGGAATCCGTCCCGTTGCCAGGTCGCCCACACGAGAGTCGCCCCGCCTATCGGCACGGCCCCCTCGGCAAGGCATTCCCGGGCTTCCGTCAGGGACGTGGGCAGACGCAACAGCACAGCGGCCGACCTGCCTTTCCCGGGCTCGGACGACGCGCGGGCGGCGCCCGGCCGCTGCCCGCCGACAGCGCAGTCTTGTCGCGCGAACGGGGGCGCGTACAGGGCTCACACGAGCATGCGCCGCGCGCCCGCTCCCGTCGCCACCGGGTCACCCGGCCGAGCGGCCGACCCTCCGCACGGCCCGTAGGGTGGGAGTGTGACAGGCGAGAGCGATCTGCGCACCCTGCTCGGCGGCATGCGGCCGGAGCTGAATCCGGGCCGCTACGTCTTCACCATGGCCGAGGGCGGAGTGCCCTCCGGCTGCTCCCCGGTGGTCACGGTCGCCGAGCGGGAGGGTCTCACCCTCGTGCTGCCGCAGGCGGACGCGGACGCGGCCGGGATGGCGTACGACTACGTGGCCGGGTGGATCACCCTGCGCGTCCACTCCGCGCTGGACGCGATCGGGCTGACCGCCGCGGTCGCCCGGGCGCTCGCCGACGAGGGGCTGAGCTGCAACGTCGTGGCGGGCTTCCACCACGACCACCTCTTCGTGCCCCACGATCAGGCCGAGCGGGCGGTGGAGATCCTCCGGCGGCTGGCCGACGCCTCCCGCTGAGCCGTACCGGCACCGGTCCCCCTGGCGCCCCGAGCGCCCGTCCGGGCGCCGGGTACGAGCGGGCGGTCCGCCACCACGGCTCAGCCGCCGGCGGCCACCGCCTTCAACTCGGTCAGCGCTTCCCGCACCAGCTGCACCAGGTCGCGGTCCTCGGACGCCACCAGCCAGCGTTCGTAGCCGACCTTGAAGACGGCCACCCCGGCCTCGGCGGCGAGGCTCGCGGCCGGCTCCGGGACGCCGCGCCCGCGCAGGGTGCCGGCGAGCGCGGTCGACAGGGAGGCGAGTTTGATCAGCTCGCGCTCCTTGAGTTCCGCGTTCGCCGCGATCACGGCGTGCCGGGCGCGCGCGTACGGGCGGCGGTCGGCGAAGATCTCCGAGGCCGCGTCGAGCCCGGCGGCCAGCGCCTCGATCGGCGCGGCGTCCGCGGGCGTGCCGGCGACCGCCCGCACGAACAGCTCCTCCAGCTCTCCCGAGCCGCCGAACAGCACCTCGCGCTTGTCGGCGTAGTGGCGGAAGAAGGTGCGTTCGGTCAGCCCGGCGCGCTTGGCGATCTCCGCCACGGTGGTCTGCTCGTACCCGCGTTCGCCGTAGAGCTCCAACGCCGCTGCCGCCAGGCGCTCGCGCGCGTTCGGCTCCCATCTGCCCATGCCCAGATCCTAGCGATGACAGTCACTGACATCGAGTGCTAGGGTCCATGACAGTCACTGACATCAAGAGTCTGGGGTTCTCCCATGCGTTTCTTCGTGACCGGGGCGTCCGGCTGGATCGGCTCCGCCCTCGTGCCCGACCTGATCGAGGCGGGACACCAGGTCGTCGGGCTGGCCCGCTCCGACGCCTCCGCCGCCGCGCTCACCGCGGCCGGGGCCGAGGTCGTCCGCGGCACCGTCGACGACCTCGCCGTGCTGCGGGACGCCGCGGTCGCCTCGGACGGGGTGATCCACCTCGCCTTCAAGCACGACCTGGCCTTCAGCGGCGGGTTCCAGGAGGCGGCCGAGGCCGATCGCCGTGCCGTGGACGCCTTCGGCGACGCTCTCGCCGGCACCGGACGGCCCTTCGTCCTGGCCTCCGGGCTGCTCGGGGTCGCACCCGGGCGGCTCGCGACCGAACGGGACAGGCCCGCGCTCCACGGCTCCCACTTCACGATCCGGCAGACCACCGCGGAGGCGGCGCTGGCCCTCGCCGAACGCGGTGTCCGCTCCTCCGTGGTGCGGCTCTCCCCCACCTGCCACGGCGAGGGGGACAACGGTTTCGTCGCGAGCCTGGTCGCCGTCGCCCGCGCCAAGGGCGTCTCCGGCCATCCCGGCGACGGCACCACCCGCTGGCCGGCCGTGCACCGCCTCGACGCCGCACGGCTGTTCCGGCTGGCGGCCGAGAAGGCGCCCGCCGGCTCGGTGCTGCACGGATCGGCGGAGGAGGGTGTCGCGCTCCGGGACATCGCGGAAGTGATCGGCCGTCATCTGGCGGTGCCGGTGGCCTCCGTGGCGCCCGAGGCCGCCGCCGAGCACTTCGGCTGGCTGAGCGGCCCGCTCGGCTTCGACACCGTCGCGTCGAGCGCCCTGACCCGCGAACTGCTGGGCTGGGAACCGGTCCAGCCCGGTCTCCTCGCGGATCTGGACAAGGGCCACTACTTCCACGGCCCCGCCGCCACGGGCTGACGGGACCGGCCGGTCCTCGCACCGGGCACGAAAAAGTCCTGCCGGGCCATATGGCCCGGCAGGACTCATCGATCAGACCGACCGCCGTCCGTCACGACGCCCGGCGGAACTCAGCGGTCCCACCGGCCTCCGCCGGGCCCCGCGGCGCCGGGATGGTCCAGACGACGGCGCCTAACCGCGGCGCCCGGCCGGATCCCGGTCCTCCTCGCCCCGGACCGGCCCGGAGCCGGCCGCTGCGGCGCCGGTGCCGGCGGCCGGCACCCCCGCCCGGTCGGCGTGGCCCGGCCACCAGGCCGCGTGGCCGATCAGGGCCGTGAGGCTGGGGGTGAAGAACATCGCCATGACGAACGCGGCCACCGCGATGCCGAAGGAGACCGCGAAGCCCATCTCCGAGAGCAGCGAGTTGCCGGCCAGCATCATCGTGGCGAAGGTCGCCGCCAGGATGAAGCCCGCCGCGGCCACGGTCGGCCCGGCGTGCCGGAGCGCCATGCCGGCGGCCTCGCGCGGCTCCCGGCCCTCACGCGCCTCCTCACGCAACCGGGCGATCATGAGGATGTTGTAGTCGGTGCCGATCGCGACCACGAAGAGGTACATGATCACCGGCAGCATGAACATCAGGCCCGAGTGCCCCTGCGCGTCCTGGAAGATCCACACGGTGGCGCCGAGGGTGGCGCCGAAGCCGAGGCCCACGGAGGCCATGAGGTACCAGGGCGCGACCACACTGCGCAGCAGCAGCCCCAGGATGACCATGATCAGGACGGCGGCGACGGGGAAGACCGTCCGGTAGTCGTGGTTGACCGCCGCGTTGATGTCCTTGTAGATCGAGGACATGCCGCCGACGAGCGCCTTGGTGCCCTGGGGCGCCGAGGAGTGCGCGATGTCGCGGACCCTGCCCACCGCGTCGATCGCCTTGTCCGTCGACGCCTCGTACTTGAGCGTGACGGTGAAGTCCGCGGTGGTGCCCGCCTTGTTGACCTGGCTCAGGCGGGCGCTCGCGACGCCGTCCACGGCGCCGAGCTTCCTCGCGTACGCGTCGAAGGCGGACTTGTCGAGCGGCTTGCCGTCGGTGCTGGACAGGTAGACGTCGGTCGGTGCCGCGGCGCCCGCCGAGTACGCCTTCTGGATCTCGTCCTGGACGACCATGGACTCCTTGGTCTTGGGCATGGAGCCCGACGCCAGGTCGAAGGTGGCTTTGTAGCCGAGGGTGCCGAGCGACAGGACGAGCAGGACGAGACCGGAGACGACGGCGGTCAGCGCCGGGCGGCGCTGGACACCCCGGCCGAGAACGGCGAAGCGGGCGTTCTCGGGTTCCGTCTTCCAGGACTTGGAGGGCCAGAAGACCTTCGGCCCGATGAGCGAGACCACGGCCGGGATCAGGGTCAGACCCGCGACCAGCGTGGCGCCGACCGCGATGGCGAGCGCCGGGCCCATCTGCTTGAGGAAGCCCAGCGTGGACAGCACCAGGGCGAGGAACGCGATGATGACCGCTCCGGCCGCCGAGGCGATGGCCTCGCCGACCCGGCCGACCGCGTTGACCATGGCCTCCTTGGGCTCGTCGCCGGCCCGCAGACTCTCGCGGTAACGGAATATCAGGAACAGGAAGTAGTCCGTGCCCACGCCGAAGAGCACGACGATCAGGATGGACGAGATCGAGCTGTTGGCCTCCAGCCCGAACAGCTTGGTGGCGTAGGCGATCAGCCCGTTGGCGACGGCGGACACCAGACCGATCAGCACCAGGGGCAGTACGGCGAGGATCGGCGCCCGGAAGATGATCAGCAGGGTGATCAGGATGATCCCGAAGGTGCCGAGACCGATCAGCGCATCGCCCCGCTTGGACGAGTCCTGCTGGTCGAGCGCCTGCGCGGCGGAACCGCCGAGCTTGGCTTCGAGGTCCGTGCCCTTGGCCAGCTTCTTGGCCTCGTCACGCAACTCCTTGGCGGCGTCGGCCTGTTTGGGCTGACCGGCGGCCTTGCTGTCCATCTGGACCAGGGTCAGGTCATACCGGCCGTCCTTGGACGGCCGGCCGGGGACGACCTTCTGTACCTGGTCGATGTGCTTCTCACCCAGCTCGGAACTGATCCGGGCGACATCGCGCAGGTCGGCGGCGGTGAGCTTGCCGCCGTCGGTGCGCTGGTAGAGCACGATCGCCGACGGCGTGAAGGCGCTGGGGAACGCCTTCTCCTGGAGCTGCGCCGCTTGGATGGACTCGTAACTCTTGGGTAGAAAGCTGCTCTCGTCACTGTTCGAGGGCAGGCTCGGAGCGGTGGCGACGATGGCCACCGCGGCGATCAGCCACGCCACGATCGTCCAAATGGGATGACGGACGACGGCGTTGCCTATTCGTCGGAACATGCGGAGGGTCCTCCTGGGAAGGAAGATCACCGCAGCCCGGGGAGCGGTCCCTGGCATCGGCGACCCCGACCGGCCCGCAACGAACGGCCGGTCGCATGGTTGTCTTGGCCTCACATCCTAGTGACCGTGGACATACATCCTCCATCGGATACGCGCGGGCCCGGCCGGGGTACGGAACCGGCCGGTCTGAGGCCCGGCCTGAGCCGCCGTCAGCCGGTCCCGCCGGTCCGCGACCGAGCCTGCCGCGGCCGGCGCCAGACGAACACCTCGGTGCTCGGGACCCGTTCGGCGAACCGGCCCGCCGGACAGGCGCCGCCGAGCAGCCGGCGCAGGTCCGCCTCGAAGGACGCGCGGTCCGGGCCGAACAGGTGCGGGGCGGAGAAGGACATCGAGAACGTCCAGGCGACGACGTCGTCCGTGGTGCGCACCAGCGCCTGTCCGCCGGGTACGACATGCCGTTCGGGGCCGGCGAGTCCGGCCCCGGAGAGCACCGCCGCCTCACCTCCCGGGGTGCCCTGCGGCAGCAGGCTCCGGCCGGCGCGGCGGACGGGGCCGAGGTACCGCCGGACCAGGGCGGCGATATCGGCGTAGGGCACGGCCGGGTACGGCAGGCCCGCGGTCGTACGACGCTCGGTCTTCAGGTCGGCCACGTGCACCAGTGCTCCGCCGGGCCGGAGCATGCCGTGGACGGTCCGCGCCACCCGCTCGCGGTCGGTCCAGTGGAAGGACTGGGCGAAGACCGCCACGTCGAACGTGCCGAGACCGGCCGGGAGATGCTCGGCGCGCAGCCGTGACCAGCGGGTCCTGGCGGACAGTCCCGCGGTGGCGGCCCGGCGTGCGGCCTCGGCGATCATCCCGCTGTCCGGGTCCACGCCGACGGCCTCGCGGAACAGGGGGGCCAGCGGGAGGGTGAGGGTGCCCGGTCCGCAGCCGACGTCGAGGAGGCGTCCGGTGCCGTCGGCCGCGAGCACCTCGGCGAGCCGCGGGACCAGCCCGGGGGCGTAGGGCAGCCGGCCCCGCTGGTAGTAGGGGGCGGCGCCCGCGAAGAGGGTCTCGTCCCACTCCCAGTCGGTCATCGTGGCCCGTGCCCTTCCAGTGGGGGCGGTCGTACGGACGACGGCGATGATGTCACGCCCGGGAGCGCGCGGGAGCGCCCGTCGAACGCGCGGGAGCACCCGTCGAGCGCGCGGCGGCCCGGGGCGCCGGTCCGCTCGGATCAGCCGGACTTCCTGGCCCGCCTGGGCGGGGCCGTCGCCCGGATCTCCTCGGTCGCGGCGCGGAACGCGGGGGCGGCGCGGGCGAAGTAGTCGAAGATCAGGGCGCGTTGGTCGGGTGTGTAGTGGGCCAGGACCTCGGCGAGACGGCGGCGGGCCGGGCCCACGACCTCCGCCACGCGGTCGAGCGCGTCCGGGACGGGTTCGACGTGCACGCGCCGGCGGTCGGCGGGGTCGGGCGTCCGGCGCGCGTACCCGGCGCGCTCCAGGCGGTCGATCAGCCGGGTGGTGGCTCCGGTGGTCAGCCCGGTGCGGGTGGCGAGTTCGCCCGAGGTCAGGCTGCCCTCCTGACTGAGCAGGCTGAGCGCGTACCACTCCGAGGTGTGCAGGCCCGCGGCCTCCGCGCTGGCCAGCCCCTGGAGGCCCACGGCGTCCAGGTACTGACGGAAGATCACGTGCTCGCCGTCCCTGCCGCTCCCGGGATTCGACACGGTGGCCCCCTTCCCAAATCTCTGCACGTATGCAGATACTGTTCTCAGTAAGATGCTGCGCCAGTCTAACCACGAGGGGGGCCTCCGTCATGCCCGCATCGCACGACACCGCCGCCGTCACCGCCGTCCTGGAGGCACTGGTCGCCGCCTGGAACGAGCACGACGCCGACGCCTACGGCCGCCTGTTCACCGAGGACGCCACCTACGCCACCTATGTCGGCACGCTCTACCAGGGGCGCCGGGACATCACCGAGAGCCACCGCGTGCTGTTCACGGGTTTCCTCAAGGACACCCGGCTCGCGGACGAGGTCGTCGGCATCCGCTTCCCCGGGCCGGACACCGCCGTCGTCAGCGGGCGCGGCGACACCTACAAGGGCAGGCGGCCCCGCCGGCTCGGCAAGGTGCAGACGTACACGCTGGTACGGGAGGCGGACGGCACATGGCGGATCGCCGCCTTCCACAACACCAGGCGCAAGCCGCTGATGGAGGCGGTCTCGTTCCGGTTCGCCCCCGGTCTCGTCCCCGCGGCCGACCGGGCGTGACCGGGTGCCGGGTCCTCGATCACAGGGGCTCGGGCGAGGCCCGTCACAAACCGTCTCAGCGGTATGGTACGCACCGGAACGCGTGCCCCCGCCCCGCCCGAGAGACGGCCGCGAGCGGGGGTCCGGCGCGGCGGTCGGTGCCGGGCTCAGACCCGGTGTCGGGCTCAGACGCCGGCGAGTGCCTGTGACTTCTGCCGGACCTCGGCGATCACGCGGGCGCCCCGGTCCGGAGCGGTGTCCAGCCGGACGAGGACGGCCGGGGCCGCGATGGCGGGGAGGAGGTGCCCGTACAGCGCCGACACGCGGTCGTCCAGGTCGGCCCAGCCGGCCACGGCCTGCGAGACGAACTGCACGCCGATCCAGGCGCCGAGGAAGACCTGGGCGGTCTCCTCGGGGTCCACGTGCGGCAGCACCTCGCCGCGTTCCTTCGCCTCCGTCAGGACGCACGAGGTCATCCGGGCCCAGGCGGGCCAGGCGCTGCCGAGGACGTCGCGGCCCTGGAGGTCGGCAGAGAGCCGGACGCCGGCGAGCAGTACGGGCTCCTGCGGCAGCCGCTTGGCGAGGGTCATGCCCGCGTCCACCCACTCCTGCAACTTCAGTTCCCGGGGCAGGTGGTACTCGGTCCTCGTCTGCTCCTGGAGCACGCCCCGGGCGAGGGCCGCCTTGGAGTCGAAGTGGAAGTACAGGGCGCCCTTGGTGACGCCGGCCCGGTTCAGGATCTCGGCGATGGTGGCCGCCGCGTATCCGCGTTCCGCGAAGACGGCGGCGGCGGCCTCCAGAACAGCACGTCGGGTCCGTACAGCTCGCTCCTGCTGAGCCATGGACCCTCCCCCAAGCCGAAAATCAAACCAAACAGCTCGTACCCTACCGCACGCCGTTTGAACGGAAGGGTGGGCAAGGGCGGTTCACGCGGACTTGGCACATGCGCCTGACACAGGACCCTGCGGACGTGCCGGCGAGCGCGGAATTCGGTTGCGGTGGGACCGGTGCGGCCGGTGAGCTGACCGCATGGGCGGTGTCACACAACCAGCGCGGTGGGCGAGGCCGGGAGGAGACCGCGGGGTCCCGGCGCGACCGGCCGCACGGCGCGGCCCGGCGGTGCTCGCGGCCCTCATGCTGGCCGCCTTCACCTTCAACACCGCGGAGAACCTGCCCATCGGCCTCCTGGACCTCATGTCCGACAGCCTCGGGGTGTCGCTGTCGGCGGTCGGGCTGCTGGTCACCGGCTACGGCGTGACGGTGGCCGTCGCCTCCCTGCCGCTCGCCCACGCCCTGCGGGCGGTGCCCCGGCGTCATGTGCTCACGGGACTGCTGGCCGCGCTGGTCGTGTCCAGTCTGGTCGGGGCCGTGGCCGGCTCGTACTGGCTGCTCCTCGGGGCACGGCTGCTGACCGCCCTCGCCCAGGCGCTGTTCTGGGCGGTGATGGGACCGGTCGCGGTGGGCCTGTTCGCCCCCGAGGTGCGCGGACGTGTGGTCGGGGCGCTGTCCGTGGCCGGTTCGCTCGCCCTGGTGCTCGGTGTCCCCGCGGGGACCTGGCTGGGCCGGCAGCGCGGCTGGCAGGTGCCGGTCGCCTCCCTCGCCGTTCCGGGGCTGGTCTGCCTCGTGACGATCGCCGCCCTGCTGCCGGCCTCGCGTCCGGACGACGAGCCCGCCGCCTACGGCAGCAGCCCCGACGTCCGCCGGTTCGGGACCGTACTGGCGGCCGGATTCCTCTCCGCCACCGGTGCGTTCGCGGGATACACCTACCTGGTGACGTTCCTGGAGGACGTGAGCGGGTTCGCCCCCGGCACGGTCGGCGTGCTGCTCGCGGCCTTCGGTACCGCGTGCCTCGCCGGGGTGAGCGTCACCGCGGCGCTGCTGGACCGCTTCCCGCGTGCCGCGCTGCCCACGGCCGTGGCCACCCAGGCGCTCGGCATGCTCGGTCTGTACGCGGCGGGCGGCCGTCAGCTCATGGCGGTGGTGTGCCTGCTGCTGATGGGCGGTGCGCTCGGACCGGTGTTCATGACCGCGCAGAACGCGATGCTGCACTGGGCGCCGGGCCGCACGGACCTCGCCCTCGCGGCGAACTCCGGCGCCTACAACGCCGGCATCGCGGCGGGCGCCGCGCTCGGAGGTCTGATCCTGCCGCTCGCCGGTGCGCGGGGGGCCTTCCTCGCCGGTGGCCTGCTGACGGCCGGGGCGTGCGCGGTCCTGCTGGTCGGCGGACGTTTGTCGCGGGGGGTTGACGCGGAGGCGGAGACGGACGCGGAGACGGGCGCGGAGGCGAAGGCTGACGCGAAGGCGGAGGCTGACGCGGGCTCGGGAGCGGGCGCGGACGCGAAGGCGGACACGGATGCGAAGGCGGATGCGGACGCGAAGGCCGGCGCGGAGACGGGCTGATCCGAAGCCTCCGGTCACCTCCTGGTCCCGGTGACCCTGGTGGGGCCGGCGGCGCGCCGGCCCCACTCTGGCCGACCGGTCAGGCGGCCGGCGGGGCGGCGGGCCGCTCCGCCGCGTCGAGCAGGCCGATCAGGGTCGCCCTGGCGCGGGCCACGCGGGAGCGCACCGTGCCGACGGGGCAGTCGCCGGCCTCGGCCGCCTCGGCGTAGGGCAGGCCGAGCAGCTGAGTGAGGACGAACGCCTCCCGGCGCTCGGCCGGCAGCCCCGCGAGCAGGTCCAGCAGTGCGATGCCGTCGTCGAATCCGGGCAGGCCGCGCGGCTGGGCCGACTCGACCGCCCGTTGCCAGTCCGCCGCGTCGGACAGCCGGGGCCGCGCTGCGGCGCGGCGGTGGCTGTCGGTCACCGCCCGGCGGGCGATGGACAGCAGCCAGGCGCGCGCCGAGGAGCGGCCCTCGAAGCGGTGCAGGCTGCCGAGGGCGCGCAGGAAGGTGTCCTGGGCGAGGTCGTCGACGGCCTGGGGATCGGCGCAGAGGTGGGCGACGTACCGCTGGACGTCGCGGTGCAGGGCGCGGACGAAGTGCTCGACCGCGTCGGCGTCACCACGACGGGCGGCCAGCGCCCACGCGGTCGCCGACTCGTCGGCGGCTGCCGTCCGGTCGTGCGCGGTCCGTGCTGGGGGCAGGACAGGAGTGATCACCTGGTGTCCTTCTCGGGTCGACCGTGACCGGACCGGGGCACGCCTGGGCGCGGCCGGTCCGGTGCGGGGAGGGGAGGACGGCCCTACGACGCGCGCACGGGCAGCGGGCGACGGCACGCCGGCACGGGCGTGCCGCGATGTGACGGCACCCGGCGAGTGGCGTGAGCGGCTACCGCGCTGCGGGCGCGTGCGCGGGCGTACGGCCGTGGACCGAGGCGCTCAGGGGCGGCCCCGGTGTGTACCGGCTGTCTTCAGACGACAGCGGTCCCCGTGGGCGGCCCCCGCGAGGTGATCGCGTGGATGAGCAGGTCGAGGCTCGGCGCCCGGTCCGAGCGGGGCCGGCGCAGCCGCGGGCCGGGGCGGTCCGCGGCGACGGGCAGGGCCAGCAGCAGGCGCAGCGGCGCGGCCAGCCGTCCGGCCACGGCCCGCAGGATGCGGAAGGCGGCCCGCTCGCCGTACGCCAGCCACAGCCCGGTGAGGAGCGCGGCGAGCAGGTGCGCGGCGAGCATCCCGGACGCCGGCCATCCGGCCCCGTCCGTGGAGTGCGCCATGTGCGTCATATCCGCCATGTGCGCCATGTGTGCCATGTTCATGGCGTCCATCGGCTTGGCGCCCATGTCCATCGACATGGGGGACATGGCGGCCGGCGGCGGTGCGGTGCCCGGGGAAGGGGTCTGGGCCAGGGAGAACGCCGAGTGCAGGGCCGCCTGGACGGCGACGACGAGCGGGACGATCAGCGCCGGACCCCGTTCACGGCCGGTCAGGCACCAGCCCGCGCTGGCGGTGGCGGCGAGGCCGGCGGCCAGTGCCCACGGGGGCACGTCACGGCCGGACATCAGGACGTGCCCGAGGGCGGCGAGTACGACGCAGACGGCCGCGAACACCGCGGTACGCACCGTGCGCACACCCCACCCCGCCGTCATGACCCCCCATCCTCGCATCCCGGACCCGTTCGTCAGGGGGAGGTACGGAAACCGCCCGTCCCGGTACTCAACGGGCCGTCCGGATCCCGCGGGCCGGGCCCGCGGGGGAAGGTGTCGGAGCCGTACCCGGGGGCATCCGGCGGTACATGGATGCACAGACATGGACACTGCGGGGACGGTCCCGGGCGCGGCGGTTGGCGGACAGCCCGGCCGTGGACGCGGCGGGCCGGGCGGGCTTCGCGGCGCGTGGGCTGATCTATGTACTCGTGGGCGTCATCGCCGTGCAGATCGCCTTCGGCGGTGACGGCGGCGGGCAGCAGGCCGACCGCGGCGGTGCCCTCGGTGAGCTGGCCGGGCAGCCGTTCGGGTCGGCGATGCTGTGGATCGTGGGCGTCGCCCTCGCCGGGATGGCGCTGTGGCGGCTGTCCGAGGCGGTGTTCGGCGGCTACGGCCCCGACGGGTCCAAGCTCTCCCGGCGGGCGGCGGCCCTGTTCCGTTCCGTCTTCTACTGCTTCGTGTCCTACTCGGTGCTCTCCTACGCGGCCGGGGACCGGGGCAGCGGCAGCGGCTCCTCCGACCGGCACACCGACGACGTCACCGCACGGGTGCTGGACTGGCCCGGCGGCCAGTGGCTCCTCGGGATCGCGGGGGCCGCCGTGGTGATCGCCGGAGGGTGGATCTCGGTGCGGGCCGTGCGCCGCAAGTTCCGCGACAAGCTGCGGATCAGCGCCATGTCGGCCCGGGTCCGGCCGGTCGTGGAGGGCCTCGGGGTGACGGGCGGCACGGCGCGCGGCGTCGTCTTCGCCGCGGCCGGTGTGTTCGCGCTCGTCGCGGCCGTCCGCCACCAGCCGGGGAAGGCCAAGGGCATGGACGACACCCTGCGCGCGTTCCGGGACCTGCCGGCCGGGCCCTGGCTGCTCGCCCTGGTCGCGCTCGGTCTGGCCGCGTTCGGAGTCTTCTCCTGGTGCAACGCGCGCTGGCGCAAGCTCTGACCCGGCGGTCCCGCGGCCGGCCCCCGGTGCCGGTCAGGCGTCGGAGTCGGGCTTGTTCCGCGCCGCGGCGTAGGCCTGGGACGGTGTCATGGAGACGCCGTCGTACGTGACCGTCCGGTAGGGGCTCACCTTGGCGCAGGTCTTGGCCTGGTCGGCGGTGGAGGCGTGGGCGCCTCCGACGGCGGCCTTGGTGTCGGCGGGCGTGGCCGAGGACGAGCCGCCCGGGTAGCTGATGCCGCTGGGCCAGTCGCTGCCGATCACCAGGGTCAGACCGCTGCCCGTGCCCTGCTTCAGGTGGGACGGGGGCAGGCCGAGCGCCTTGGCCACCGTCTGGGCCGCGGCCTGCTCGCCGGTGCCGTAGGTGAGGGTGGTGCCGGTGGCGGGGCTGGGGGCGTTGGCCGTGGTCGTGGCGGTGCTGAAGCCCTGGCCGGTGAGGGCGGTCGCGAGGGCGGAGGCGCGGCCGGTGATGCCGGTGCCGTTCTCGACCGTCACCGCGATCTCGGCCGCGGGCACGGCGGAGGCGGTGGCCTTCGCCTTGGCGGTCGCGGAGGCCGCCGCGGACTTCTTGCCGGAGCCGTTGGTCAGGGCCTGGTCGTCGGCGATGGTGGCGAACAGGCTCTTCGCGCCCGGGCCCACCACCACCCGGTCCTTGTCGCCGGGATCGGGGGCCGTCTGCATGGTGGTGAAGGTGATTCGCTTGGTGGGCACCTTGTTCACGTCGTCGGCGAGCGAGATCAGCTTCTTCACGGTGCCGAGGCCGTCGTCCACGGTCAGCGCCTTGGTGGCGGCGTCGGCGAGGTGGTAGACCGCGGTGGGGTCGGTGAGCGTGCCCGCGCTCTTGAACTTGCGGATCATCGCGCTGAGGAAGATGTGCTGCGAGACCGTACGGCCGAGGTCGCTGCCGTCGCCGAAGCCGTGCC
This sequence comes from Streptomyces corchorusii, assembly GCF_001514055.1. Classification (NCBI taxonomy): domain Bacteria; kingdom Bacillati; phylum Actinomycetota; class Actinomycetes; order Kitasatosporales; family Streptomycetaceae; genus Streptomyces; species Streptomyces corchorusii. The sequence goes on from NZ_KQ948353.1 coordinate 230,427, forward strand.
GGGAGCGGACGAACTCCAGGGCCGCGACGCCCTTGAGGGTGTGGGTGCCCTTGGACAGCTTCAGGTGGGAGTAGGTGTCGTAGACGTCGTCGCTGACGCACACGGAGACGCCGCCGACCGCGTCGGACATCTTGACGACGCCGGAGAAGTCGAGCTTGACGAAGTGGTCGATGGTTATCCCGGTGAGCTGGTGGACGGTGGCCACCTGGCAGGCGGGCCCGTACTGGAGCGCGCTGTTGATCTGGCCGTAGTAGCCGTTCGTGGACTGTCCCGACTCACTGTCCTGGCAGGCCGGGACCTTGGTCATGGTGTCGCGGGGGATGCTCATCACGGTGGCGTTCGAGCGGTCGGCGGATATGTGCAGCACCATCTCCACGTCGGCGTTGCTGCCGGTCTGCACCCCGGTCCTCGCGCAGCCGCCGCCGAGTTTGCAGTCCGTCGCGCTGGTCCGGCCGTCGGAGCCCATGACCAGGATGTTGATGGGGGTGCGGCCGAAGGCGTCGGCCTTCTCCGTGCCGCCCTTGCCGTCCAGGGAGACGCTGTGGATGTTGCCGTTCAGGTGCTCGTAGAACCACCAGCCCGCCCCGGCGGTGACCACGATCAGGACGGACAGGCCGATTCCGAGGATCTTCAGCACCCGCCGGCCGCGTGGCACCGGCCGGGCCCGGCGGGCCCGCCTGCCGCCGCCCGCCCGTGAGGCCGCCCGGGCCGCGGCCCGGCCGCCCGGCGGACGCGCGTCGTCCGGTGCTGCCCCGCGCTGCCGGGGCACCCGCGCGCCACGGCGGCGTGTGCCCTGGCCGGCCGGCCCGTCCCACGGGTCGCTCATCTCCCACTCCCCTGAACGGTCGGGCCTGCGGCACATCGGTTGCGTGATTGCGCAATCTAGCAAACACGTTGCCGGAACAGCGCGGATCCACAGCCGATTCACAGGCGAGGCATCTCATCGCGGGGCCGTCCGCCTCCGCGGCGGCACGGCAGCCGGAGTCTACGTGCCCTTGGTAAGCGTCCGGCGAGAATCCTGCGCCGGGATGGGGGCGGGGTACGACCGCGCGGTCAGCTTGCCGATCACGGCATGGATCAGGGCCACGACGTCCGGGTCGCCGATGGAGTAGATCTGCCGCCGCCCCTCGCGGCGGGAGCGGACCAGTCCGGCGAGCTTCAGCTTCGCCAGGTGCTGGCTGACGGCGGGCAGCGCACCGCCCACGCGGTCGGCGAGGTGCGTGACATCGCACTCGCCCTGCGCCAGGGCCCACATCAGACGCAGCCGGGCCGGGGCGGCGAGCAGCCCGAACGCGGCGGCTGCCGCCGCGAGCACCTCGGCGGGCGGGTCCTCGACGCCCCCGGCCTTCTCCGTCACAGCCGCTCCCGCCCCACCCTCGTCACCGTCGACGCTCACCCGCCCACCCAGTGTAGGTACCCGGCCCGGCCGCCCGCGCACGCTCTCGCGGGGGCCGGGGCCGGCCAGGCCCCCGGCGCCCCGCGGTCTACGGCCGGATCTCGTAGACCGCGTTGAAGGGAGTCTGCGCGGCCCGGCGGAACCGGGTGAAGCCCGCCTCGGTGACCACCTCGCGGACCGCCGCCTCGCCGGCCTGCGCGCCCAGGGCGTAACCGCCCTGCTGGGACAGGGCGTTGGGCACGCACAGGAACGTGGAGCCGCTGTAGTACAGCCGGCCCACCGGATGGAAGTTCTCCTCGATCCGGTCGGAGGCGAGCGGTTCCACGAGGAGCCACGTGCCGTCCTCGGCGAGCGCCTCGCGCACCCGTCGGGCGGCCCCCAACGGGTCGCCCATGTCGTGCAGGCAGTCGAACATGGCCACCAGGTCGAAGTCAGCGCCCTCGAAGGTCTGCGCGGTGGCCACCTGGAAGGTGACGCGCCCGGCGACCCCGGCCTCGGCAGCCCTCCGGCGCGCCAGCGCGATCGACTCGCGGTGGCAGTCGGAACCCACGACCTCCGTCCGCGGATACGCCTGGGCCAGCAGGATCGACGACGAGCCGAGACCGCATCCCACGTCGGCGACCCGCGCCCCGGCGCTCAGCTTCGCGTCCGCGCCGTCCAGCGCCGGGATCCAGTTCGGGACCAGCTCGGCCTCGTAATTGGGGCGGAAGAAGGCGTCGACCCCGACGAACACCTCGTCATCGTGCTCGTGCCAGGCAACACCCTCGCCGGTGCGGAACGCCTCGGCGATGCGGGGCTCGGCGCGCAGCATTCCCAGGGCGAAGCGGAAGGCCGCGGCGAGGTCGGGGCCGTTCGGGTCGGCCAGGCAGAACGCCTGCTCCTCGGCCAGTGAGAACCGGCCGGTCGCCGCGTCGTACTCGGCGTAGCCGCCGGCGGCCTGGCCGCGCAGCCACTCGGTGAGGTAGCGCGGGTGGCAGTGTGTGCGTTCCGCGAACTCCTCGGGTGTCGCCGGGCCCTTCGCGAGTGCCCGGTAGAGGCCGAGCCGGTGGCCCAGCGCGATGGAGCCGGCGGCCTCGGTGGACGCGAGGTCGGTGACGAAGTGGTCCAGGAACGTGTTGATCCTCTCCTGATCCATCCCGGTACTCCCTTCCCGCCGGCCGGCTCGGGCCGTCACATCAGGAAAGGCTCAGGGTCGGCTGTCCTCCGTGGTGCTCCTGGCCACATCAGCCTATGTCCGCCACCGGCCCCGCGCCCTCCCGGGCAGGCGCCCCGCTGGTCCTTCACCCCGGCCGCCCTGCCGACCGCGAACCATCTCGGCGCCCTCGGCCCGCTGGGGCTGGACTCCACCGACTGGTCCGTCGCCGGGTACGGCACGCGGGAGGCCGTCAACGGACCGGGCGGCCAGGCCGACACCGGCGGCGTCCGGATGCGGGCGGTCGGAGGCGGGGCCCGGGTGGTCCGGGTGGGTGTGCGCGGTGCCCGGGGCGGCGACGGCGTTCGCGGTCGACGCGGTGCCGGGTCGCCGTCGTCGCCCCAGGCGGCCACGAGTGCGCCGGCCTCGGTGCGCTCGGGCGCCGGCGTGGCGTGGTACGAGTTGATGGCGGAGGAGGGCGGCGCGGCGGCGAGCACGGTGGCGTGGGCCCGTGCGGTGACGGCTGTCACGCGCACGGCTCTCGGGAAGAACCCCTTCACCGGGCGGTGCGGGACAAGGCGGCCGGCAGCGGCAGCCCGCGGTCACCGGGTGTGCGCCGGAGCGCTCCGGGGTCGGCCTGCATCCTCCGGGCGATCCTGGGCAGCCTGTCGGAGACGGAAGCTATGGGCAAGGATCGGGTGAGCGTGGACGAGGGACGCGTGGCAGACACGGCAGACACGAACGAGCAGGCGGGGCCGGAGCCGCTGTCGGTCACCCGGACCGACGCGGACGGTGTAACCGTCGTCACGGTGACCGGGGAGGTCGACCACCACACCTCCGGCGCCCTCCGCCGGGCCCTCGCCCCCGCCGACCCCGACGGGGCGCGCACCGTCGCGGACCTCAGCGGTGTGCCGTTCATGGACTCCAGCGGCATCAACGTCCTCATCGCCGCCCATCAGGCGCACGCTCCGGGGGGCTGGCTCCGGCTGGCAGGCGTACGGCGGCCCGTCCTGCGCACCCTGGAGATAGTCGGCCTCACCCCGCTCCTCGCCTGCTACCCCAGCGTGGAGGACGCCCTGCGGGGCTGAGGACCCCTGCTCTCAGCCCTCCCGGGACGCCGGTTCGCCGTGGTCGCCTCTGCGTACCGTGCAGTGCAGCGAGTCGTCGCGGACCTCGGCGACGATCGTGTCGCCCGGGTCGGCCTCGCCGCCGAGCAGCAGGCCGGCGATGCGGTTGTCGAGTTCCGCCTGGATCGTGCGGCGCAGCGGGCGCGCGCCGAACTCCGGCTGGTGGCCGTGGGCGATGAGGAGCTTCTTGGCCGGTTCCGTGACCTCCAGGTCCAGGCCCTGCGCGCGCACCTTGCGCCTGCTCTGGTCCAGCAGGTGGTCCACGATCTGCCCGAGGTCGTCCTCGGTCAGGGCGTGGAAGATGATGATGTCGTCGATCCGGTTGAGGAACTCCGGCAGGAACCGCGTGCGCAGATCCTCCATCAACTCGTCCTTGAGCGCGGAGACATCGCCCTTGTGGTCCAGGATGCGGCGCGCGCCGATGTTGGACGTCATGATGACGACGCAGTGCCGGAAGTCAACGGTGCGGCCCTGCGCGTCGGTCAGCCGTCCGTCGTCCAGGATCTGCAACAGGGTGTTGAAGACGTCGGGGTGGGCCTTCTCCACCTCGTCGAAGAGCACCACGCTGTAGGGCCGGCGGCGGACCTTCTCGGTGAGCTGGCCCGCCTCCTCGTAGCCGACGTATCCGGGGGGTGCGCCGACCAGCCGGGCGACGGTGTGCTTCTCCTGGAACTCGCTCATGTCGAACCGGATCATCCGGTCCTCCTCGCCGAACAGCAGGGCGGCGAGGGTCTTGGCGAGTTCGGTCTTGCCGACGCCGGTCGGGCCGAGGAAGAGGAAGGAGCCGACGGGGCGGCGGGGGTCGCCCATGCCGGCGCGGTTGCGGCGTACGGCCTGGGAGACGGCGGTGACCGCCTCGTCCTGGCCGACGATCCGCGCGTGCATCTCCTCTTCGAGCCGGAGCAGTTTCTCCTTCTCGCCGGCGGTGAGCTGGGAGACCGGGATGCCGGTGCGGCGGGAGACGACGTCGGCGATGTCGGAGGCCGTGACGGAGACGACGCCCTCGCGGCGCTCCTCGATGCCGGCGAGTTCCCCCTCCGCCTCGGCGATGTTCCGCTTGAGCTCCGAGGCCGTCTCGAAGTCCTCGGCGGAGACGGCCTGTTCGAGTTCACGGCGCAGCTTGGCGATGCGGTCCTCGCGGCTGACGACCTCGGTGGAGCGTCCGGCACTGCGCAGCCGCACCCGGGCACCGGCCTGGTCCATCACGTCGATGGCCTTGTCCGGCAGGAAGCGGTCGCTGATGTACCGGTCGGACAGTTCGGCGGCGGCCACCAGGGCCTCGTCGTCGAAGCGGACCTGGTGGTGCGCCTCGTAGGAGTCGCGGAGCCCTTCGAGGATCTGCACCGTCTCCTCGACCGTGGGCTCGCGCACCATCACCGGCTGGAACCGGCGCTCCAGGGCGGCGTCCTTCTCGACGTGCTTGCGGTACTCGTCGATGGTCGTGGCGCCCACGACGTGGAGTTCACCGCGCGCGAGAGCGGGCTTGAGCATGTTGCCCGCGTCCATGGAACCCTCGCCGGTGGCGCCGGCACCGACGACCGTGTGCAGTTCGTCGATGAAGAGGATGACGTTGCCGCTCGCCGCCTGGACGTCCTCGATGACCTTCTTGAGCCGTTCCTCGAACTGTCCCCGGTACTGCGCGCCCGCCACCATGCCCGACAGGTCCAGCGAGACGACGCGCTTGTCCTTCAGGACGTCGGGGACCTCGCCCGCCACGATGCGCTGGGCGAGTCCCTCCACGATGGCGGTCTTGCCGACTCCGGGTTCGCCGATGAGCACCGGGTTGTTCTTGGAGCGCCGGGAGAGGATCTCGACGGTCTGCTCGATCTCCTCGGCCCGCCCGACCACCGGGTCGAGCCTGCCGGCCTTGGCCTCCTCCGTCAGGTCGCGGCCGTATTCGTCCAGGGTCGTGGCCGGCTTCTTCCGTTCGGCGGGGGCTGCCTCGGCGCGCGCCGCCTGCTGTTCGGTCAGGCCCGCGACGCGCTGGGTGTCCAGGCCCTCGGCGCGCAGCATCCGGGCCGCACCCGTGTCGCTGTCGCCGAGCAGGGCGGCGAGGATGTGCTCGGGACCGATGTAGGAGACGCCGGCCGCCTGGGACCGGGCGTAGGCGGCGCCGAGGGTGCGTTTGGCCGCCGGGGTGAGGCCCGGCTGCGCGGAGGGTTCGGCGGACTCGCGCGGCAGGACCTTGGCCAGTTCGGCGGCGACCGTGTCGGGGTCCACGCCCGCCTGGGAGAGCAGCCGGCGTGCGGGGTCGACCTGGGTGGCCGCCCAGAGCAGGTGTTCGGTGTCCAGGTCGGAGGTGCCGTCGGTGGCGGCCCGCTGCGCGGCCAGGTTCAGCAGTCGCTGCGACGATTCCGTCAGCAGCCGTCCGATGGGTACGCGCTGCACGGCGGGGGGCGATGACGCCGGAGACATTCCGAAGAAACGATTCAGCAGCTCATTGAACGCATCCGACGAACCAAACGGCGCACCGAACGACATCGACATGACGGCTCCTGGTACGGCAGGCGAGCGGCGGCCGGGAACAAGGCCCCCCGAACGGCCCCTACTCACTGAACCCCCGCGTGGGCGGCCCCGCAACCGGAAACGACCGGCGGGAATCCGGCCTGCCCGTACCTGCGCGGGGCCGACGGCACACTCCGTGCCACGGCCCGCGGCACCCCGGCTGACCGCGGGGGTTCACACGGGTGTGTGCCCCCGCAGATACGTGCGCACGCTCTCCGGCAACGGTGTGCCGGCGGTCTCCTCCATCGGTGCCCAGCGCACCTGCTCCGGTGCGAAGCGGCCCCCGTCCGACGGCGACTCGCTCAGCAGTTGGCAGACCACGGCCGTCTCCCCCGCCGTGTCCCGCGGCTCCAGCGGCTCGGTGCCGTCGACCAGGTAACCGGTGAGCTCGTAGACGATCCGCGCCGCCGTCGCCTGGGCGGTCTCGGCCGGTTCCGGTGTGCCCGAGGGCAGTGTCCAGCCGTCTCCGTCCCCCTCCGGCACCAGCAGCAACCGCCCGTCGTACACGACGACCGCCCGCACCACACCCTCGGCCTGCTCCAGCGACATACGGCTCCCCTCCCCAGGCACTCCTTGCCTACCCAGGGGTGCGCGGGTGATGCGCCGGGGCGGTCAGTAAAGCACCGGCAGGTCCCCGGGCCGGACCCGCAGCGTGACCGGCAGGGTGGCCTCGACCTCGCCGTCGGCGCCGTAGGGGACGGGCCGGGTGGCCTCGATGCGCAGTTCACGGCCGCGCAGGACACGTACTTCGGGGCGGCGGACGTGGGCGCCGTTCTTCAGCTCGTTCATCAGGGCGAAGAACAGCCGGCGCGGGGCCTGCCGGATCAGTACGACGTCCAGCAGCCCGTCGTCGACGCGCGCGCCGGGCGCGATGAGCCGGCCGGAGCCGTAGTAAGGGGAGTTGGCCGCGACGACGGTGTAGCCGCGGTGGGTGTGTTCCTCACCGTCGACGGTGACGCGGTACTCGGCCGGCCGCCAGGTGGTGACGGCGCGCAGGCCGCCCGCGTAGTAGGAGGCGGCGCCGCGCAGCAGCCGGGCGTTGTTGGCGTGCCGGTTGGCCTCCGCGTCGACGCCGGCGTACACGCTGCCCAGGACCACCGTGCGCGGGTGGACGGCCGACTCCACCTCGATCGTGTCGACGGGCCGGGGTTCGCCGTGCAGCAGGATGCCGGCGAGCGCGGCCGGGTCGGCGGGCAGGCCGAGCGCGCGGGCGAAGTCGTTGCCGCGTCCGGCGGGTACGAGGCCCAGGACGGTTCCGGTGCCGCTGAGCGCGCCGCCGATGCCGCCCGCGATGCCGTCACCGCCCACGGCCAGGACGATCCGGCCGCGCTCACCGGCCGCGCGGGCGATGTCCTGGGCGTGGGCGAGGCTGTGGCTGTACTCCGTCCGGAGTCCGGCCCCGGCCTCGCGGAGCAGCCGGGCCAGCCGGAGCAGGGTCGCCGCCCCGGTGGAGCCGCCCGCGGTGGGGTTGACGACGGCGGTGAACTGGCGCATCGGTGGGCCTTTCGAGGCAGGCGGTCGGAGGCGGTGGGTCAGTCGGTGGGCAGCAGGACGCCGGGGTTGAGGAGTCCCTCGGGGTCCAGGCGGCGCTTGACGGCGCGCAGGGCCGAGACGCCGAGCGGTCCGGCCTCGCGGACGTACCAGTCGCGGTGGTCGGTGCCGACCCCGTGGTGGTGGGAGATGGTGCCGCCGGCGGCGAGCACGGCTTCGTTGGCCGCGTGCTTGGCGGGCGTCCAGTGGGCCACCGGGTCCTCGCCCTGGGCGCTGACGACGGTGAAGTACAGCGAGGCGCCGTTCTCGTAGACGTGGGAGATGTGACACATCACCAGGGGCGGGGTGCCGGCCCGGGTGAGGGTGTCGGTGAGCGCCGTGCGGACGGCCGTGTAGAGGCCGGGGACGCGGGACCAGAAGGCCGCGGTCTCCAGCGTCTCGGCGAAGGCGCCGACGTCGAGCAGTGCGTCGCGCAGGTAGGGCGCCGAGTAGCGGCCGTGCGCCCAGCGTTCGCCGGGTTCGGCGCCGGCCGGGGTGCCACCGCAGTCCGTCAGCACGGCCGCCGCCCGTTCGCGGCGGTGTGCGGTGTCCTCGGCCGTCCCCTCGTATCCGGTGATCGCCAGGCATCCGGCGTCGCCCGGTGCCGAACCGGCGCCGATGGCGTCGGGCTGGGCGAGGCCGATGAGTGTCTCGGTCTCGTCGGACAGGCGCAGCACGGTCGGCCGGGGTCCGTCCTGGGCGAGCCGGCGCAGTGCGGTGACGCCCTCCTCGAAGGAGCCGAACCGCCAGCCCTCGTACAGCCGCGTCTCGGGCAGGGGGCGGATCCGTACGGTGACGGAGGTGATGACGCCGAAGGCGCCCTCGGAGCCGAGGATGAGCTGGCGCAGGTCCGGTCCGGCGGCGGAGCGGGGGGCGCGGCCGGTCTCGATGGTCCCCTCGGGGGTGGCGAGGGTGAGGCCGAGCACCATCTCGTCGAAGCGGCCGTATCCGGCGGACGCCTGTCCGCTGGAGCGGGCCGCCGCGAAGCCGCCGATGGTGGCCCATTCGAAGGACTGCGGGAAGTGGCCGAGGGTGAAGCCGTGCCCGGCGAGCAGGGCCTCGGCCTCGGGGGCGCGCAGGCCGGGCTGGAGCACGGCGGTGCGGGAGACGGGGTCCAGGTCGAGCAGGCCGTTCATGCGGCGCAGGTCCAGGGCGACGAACGCGCTGCGCTGCGGGGCGAGTCCGCCCACCACCGAGGTGCCGCCGCCGAAGGGCACGACGGCCAGGCCGTGCGCGGCGCAGGCGCGCAGGACCGCGAGCACCTCGTCGTGGCCCGCGGGCAGGACGACGGCCTGCGGGACGTCGGCGACGTCGCCCTCGCGGATGCGCAGCAGGTCCGGGGTGGACTTGCCGCGGGTGTGCCGGATGCGGCTCTCCGCGTCCGTGCGCACGTGTTCCTCGCCGCCGACGGCCGCGGCGAGCGCCTTCAGGGCGGCGGGGCCCACGGTGGGGGCGGGCAGGCGGATGTCCTCCAGGCCGAGCGCGGGCGTGCTGCGCGGCGTGACGCCGAGCAGGTCGCGCAGCAGCCCGGTCACCGAGTCGGGCAGCGGCGCCGCCTTGGCCGGGTCGCCCCAGCCGTTCCACAGCATGTCCATTGAACGGTCGTCCTCACAGGTGGGTGTGCTGGTCGGGTCGCTGGTCGGGGGTGCGGTCCGTGCGGCTCGGGGCCGTCTGCGGGGCCTCACCGCATCCGTCCGGGCCCCGGGGCGTTACACTGTGACACATGACGCCCATTCGTCACAACGGTTCGGGCAGCGGCTCGGACAACGATCACGTCCTCGACGCGGTACGCGACTGTGTGCTGGCCGTCGGCGTACGGCGCACCACGCTCGCCGACGTGGCCCGCCGCGCCGGTGTCTCCCGGATGACGCTGTACCGGCGCTGGCCGGACCTGCGCAGTCTGGTGGGCGATCTGATGACCCGGGAGTGGATCGACGTGGCCACCCGGGCCATGGCGGAGCCCGCGCCCGGTACGGCCACGCGCACCCGGATCGTGGACGGGCTGGTGGCCGGGGTCGGGGCGTTCCGCGCGCACCCCCTCTTCCGCAAGATCGTCGACGTCGATCCGGAACTGCTCCTGCCGTACGTGCTCGACCGGCGCGGCGCGAGCCAGGAGGCGCTGCTGGCGCTGCTGGCCGACGCGCTGCGCGAGGGCCACGCGGACGGGTCCGTACGGCCCGGCCACACCGAACGGCAGGCGCGCGTCCTGCTGTTGACCGTGCAGTCCTTCGCCCTGTCCCTGCGCACGATGACCGACGAGGACGATCCGGAGCTGGACTCCGCCGCCCTCCTCGGTGAACTGCGCACCCTCCTGGAGAGGACCCTGACGCCATGAGCCACACCGAGGCCGCGCCCGGCTCGTCCCTGAGCGCACACCGGCGCGGCCGGGAACTGGCCGAGGCCGCGGACGGCCGGACGGCCGACGTCCTGGTCGTCGGGCTGGGCGCCACGGGCGCCGGAGCCGCGCTGGACGCGGCGGCCCGCGGGCTGGACGTCGTCGCGGTGGACGCCCATGACCTGGCCTTCGGCACCTCCCGCTGGAGTTCCAAGCTCATCCACGGCGGGTTGCGCTACCTGGCCTCCGCGCAGTTCGACGTCGCCCACGAGAGCGCGGTCGAGCGCGGGGTGCTGATGACCCGTACGGCCCCGCACCTGGTGGCGGCCCAGCCGTTCGTGCTGCCGCTGACCCCACTGGTGTCCCGGGCCCAGGCCTCGCTGGCCTGGGCCGGGCTCCGGGCCGGGGACGTGCTGCGGCTGGCCGCCCGGACCCCGCGCCAGGTGCTGCCCGCGCCCCGCCGGCTCTCGGCGACGGAGGCCCGGCACCTCGCCCCCTCGGTCCGCACGGCCGGGCTGCGCGGCGGGCTGCTGTCCTGGGACGGCAAGGTGACCGACGACGCCCGGCTGGTGACCGCCCTGGCCCGGACGGCCGCCGCGCACGGCGCCCGGGTGCTGACCCGGGTGCGGGCCCTGGAGCTGACCGGGACGGGCGCCCGGATCCGCGACGAACTCACCGGCGAGGAAGGCGAGATCAGGGCCCGCGCCGTGATCAACGCCACCGGGGTGTGGGCGGGCGCCCTCACCGACGGCATCCGGATCCGGCCCTCCCGCGGCACCCACCTCGTCCTGCGCTCGGAACGGCTCGGCGCCCTGCCGGCGGGACTGCACATCCCGATCCCCGGGGAGACCAACCGCTTCGTGCTGGTCCTGCCCCAAGGGGACGGCCGCGTCTACGTCGGCCTCACCGACGAACCGGTCGACGGCCCCGTCCCGGACGTACCGGAGGTCCCCGAGACCGACATCGGCTTCCTCCTGGACGTGCTCGGCTCGGCCCTCGACACCCCCGTGTCCCGCGACGAGGTCGTCGGTGCCTTCGCCGGACTGCGCCCGCTGCTGGACACCTCCGCCCCCGAAGGCCCCGCGGGGGCACCCCGAACGTCCGACATCTCCCGCCGACACGCGGTGCTGACCTCGCCCGACGGCGTCACCACGGTCGTCGGCGGCAAGCTCACCACCTACCGGCGGATGGCGCAGGACGCCGTGGACGCGGCGGCCGAGGCCCGGGGCCTGCGCGCCGCCCCCTCCCCCACGGCCGCGCTGGCCCTGACCGGCGCCGCCGCCCCCGAGCGCCTGCGCGCGCTGCCCGCACCGCGCCGCCTGGTCCGCCGCTACGGCACCGAGGCCGTGGCGGTCCACGCCCTCGCCGCCCAGGACCCCGCCCTGGCCGAACCGGTGCTCCCCGGCCATCCCGTCACCCGCGCCGAACTGCTCTGGGCGGTGCGGCACGAGGGCGCCCTGGACGAGTCCGACCTCCTGGACCGCCGCACCCGCATCGGCGTGGTCGCGGAGGACCGCGTCCAGGCGCTCCCCACGGCCCGGGACATCCTCGGCAGGGCGGCGCCGGTCCACCCCTGACGCGGGGCCCGGCGGACTCTCGCCCGCCCGGTATTCGATTGCGCCGACGCCCCCGCCCCGGCATCGTTCGGCACATCACCTGGCCCTTGCGAAGGGGGGCGTCCCATGGCGCTCGTTCCCGGTCGTCGTGTGGCGCTCCTCGGCGGGGGCTTCTCCACGGACGAGGACGGGCTGCTGGACGACTGGCTGCTCACCCGTGCGGGAAACCCGCGCCCCCGGGTGTGCTTCCTGCCCACGGCGAGCGGCGACGCGCCCGGGTACGCCGACCGGTTCCTCGGCGCGTTCCGCTCCCGTGCGTGCGTGCCCAGCGTGCTGCCGCTGTTCCGGCGCGAACTGGACGACGACGCGCTGCGCACGTTCCTGCTCGCCCAGGACGTGGTCTACGTCGGCGGCGGCAACACCGCGAACATGCCGGCCGTCTGGCGCGTGCACGGGGTGGACTGGCTGCTGCGGGAGGCCTGTGACCGGGGGACCCTGCTGTGCGGGATCAGCGCCGGCGCCAACTGCTGGGCGGACGCCTCGCACACCGACTCCTTCGGTCCGCTCGCCTCCCTGCGGGACGGGCTGGGCCTGCTGCCGGGTTCCGTGTGCCCGCACTACGACGGCGAACCGGGCCGCCGCCCCTCCTACCGACAAGCCGTCGCCGAGGGAACGCTACCCGGCGGCTGGGCGCTGGAGGACGGCGTGGGAGCCCTGTTCACGGACGGGCGCCTGACGGAGGCGGTGACCCGGCGGCCGGGGGCACGGCTGTACCGGGTGGAGCCGGGGGGACCAGGGACGCGGGGGAAGCTCGGTACACCGGGCGAGCCGACGCAACCAGGGGTGCCGGGAGCGCCGGGTGAGCCCGGCGGCGTCGACGAGCACCCGGTGCCCTGCCGTCCGCTCGGCACAGCGCCGTGACCCGGCGTCAGAGCAGGCGGCGGATGTCGCCGCGGACGCGGTAGAAGCCGCCCGCGGCCGGGTGCAGGGCGTCCACGACGTACCGTGCGCCGGGTTCGCGTATCGCGCGCGGGAACTGCACGTTCCAGGAGGAGTCGTAGCCTCCGGAGACCACGTGCACACGCAGTCGGCCGTTTTCCTGGACGCACTCGACCACCACCGAGCCCGCGGGTGCCTGGGCGACCGTGGCCACCGCGGCGACCGCCGTGGCCGGGGCGTACGTCGGTGTGGCGGCGGCGAGCTTGACGTCCCGCACCACCGGCACCGTGCCCTGCTGGGCCGCCGAGACGGCCGCCTCGCTCGCGTCGACGCACACGAGGGAACCGTCGGTGGTGACCAGGTACAGCCGTTCGTCGCGGTACTGCATCGACAGCGCCGAGCCGCCGCCCGTGCCGAGCTTCCACAGGCGTGTGCCGTCCCGGTCGAAGCAGTAGACGGACGAGGCCGCGTCCCCGGCGAAGACGAACCGGCCGCCGGGCGAGGTGGCGCACGAGTACACCGCGCTGTCGCACGCGTACGTCGCCTCGATGGCGCCGGTGCCCTTCGACAGCCGCTGGACCACGCGGTGCGCGGTGCCCGCGTACACCGCGTCCTGTTCCTGCCAGCCGAAGAGCACGCCGCCCTTCGTGGGCGTGTGCCACAGCTCGCCGCCGCCGTCCGGGGCGTAGGCGGTGACGCCCCGGTGGTGGCCGTGGTAGACGGCCCGGTCGTCGGCGCGGACCATCCAGGCGTGCTCGCCCTGGCTGCGGCGGGACCACTGGTGTTCGTCCTCGTGGTCGATGACGGTGAGCCGGCCGTCCCGGTCGGAGACGTCCAGGACGCCCTCGTGGATGTCCAGCCAGAAGATGTCGACGTCGGCGGCGATGTCGTAGGCGGCGAAGGGGAGTTTGGAGGACAGGTCGTAGACCTTTCCGTCGTCGCAGCCGGCGTAGATCCAGAAGTCGTCCGCGACCAGGCACTTCACCCCGTCGGGCAGGCTGAACCGGGCCAGGACGGCGCCCTGGTGGTCCAGGGTGTAGACATCACCCGCCTGGTTGCCCACCCAGCAGCGGTCGTCGTCGACATGGATGCCGAACGCGGCGGAGCCGGTGCGGAAGCGCCACTGCACCGGCGCCACGGCACGGGCGGTGGACGGCGCGGAGCTCACCTGGCGGCGGGTCACCGCGCGGGGCGGGCGCTGCCCCTGGACCGCCGGGGCGTATCCCTTGCGGACCTTCTCCCCCACCTTCCGCGCGGCGGCGGCCCGCGCCTTCTCCGCGGTCGGGAACGTCGTCGTCTGCGTCTGCCCGGCCGCGCCGATCCTGCCGTACCGCACCGTCACCACCTGTCCGTCGACGGTGACTTCGTAGAACTTGTGGGCGCCACCGCCCTCCTGCGACAGCTCCAGGTACGTCGTCGACACCGCGGACGCCGTGGACATGGCACACCCCTCCCCAGACGGACCCGCGGCCGTTCCAGCAGGTCCTGAACTGCTTCTCACCGTAAGGGCACCCACTGACAACGACCCCGGGCCCCGGGACGGGCCACGCTCACGCCGGGAGACGGCCCGACCGGCCCCGTGCGGGTGACGGCGCCGGCGGCCGGCCCGGACCGTCGGGGGGAGACGGCGCGGGACTGACGACTGAAGGGCTACTGGGCCGACAGCTGCGGGTACAGCGCGGCCAGGTCTCCGGAGAGGCCCGCCTTGACCTGCCGGCTGATGTCGTCCGCCAGCACCTCGTACGCCCCGGCCTCCACGCCGTCGAGGGCGAGCGCGGCGACGTCCCGAGGGGCGGACTTGGGCCCGTCCACGTGCGCCGCCATGTCGGTGTCGACGTAGCCGACGTGCAGGCCGGTGACCCCGATGCCGCGGGCACCCAGCTCCAGGCGGAGCGAGTTGGTCTGCGACCACAGGGCCGCCTTGGTGGCGCTGTACGAGCCGGCGATACCGATCCAGGACAGGACGGAGTGGACGTTGAGGAGGTGCCCGCCGCCGTTGCGCTCGATGGCCGGCACGAAGGCACGGGTGACGAGCAGCGGTCCGTAGAAGTTGGTCTCGAACTCCCGGCGTACGTCCTCCACCGCGGCGTCCAGGAAGGAGTGCGCGCCGACCGAGATGCCGGCGTTGTTGATCAGGACGGTGACGTCCTGGGCCTGCGCCGCCGCGGCGGCGACGGACGCGGGGTCGGTGACCTCCAGCGCGAGGGGTACGGCGTCGGGGTGCGTGACGCTGCGCGGGTCGCGGGCCGTGGCGTACACCTTGGCGGCGCCGCGGGCGTACAGCTCCTCCACCAGCGCCTTGCCCAGACCGCGGCTGCCGCCGGTGACCAGCGCGACAGAGTTCTTGATCGAGGTCATGTCCATCTCCACGTTCGGAAACCGATCTGTTTCCCCTCACGGTAAACCGATCGGTTTCACCTGGCAAGCCCGCCGGGATGCGCGGCAGCGCGATCGACGAGGACAGCGGGCGGAGACGCCCCACTGCCGGTACGGCGTGAGGGGGCGGTCGTGGGCGGGCGGGGCGCGCGGCGGGGTGCGCGGGCGGTGTCCGGCGGGGCGGGGAACGGCCCGAGCGCATGGATTCACCGTTCCCCGCTCCCGCCGGTCGGCCCGCCACCGCGCCACGCGGCCAGGCGACGTGCCGGTCCGTGGGATCCGTCCTCGGCGGAGGTGTCCGGATCCCGATCCCGCTTCCGACCCTGCGGCGCCGGGCCCGTGCGGGCCAGCCGGAAGGGTCCGGCCGGGTGAGGCGACGCTCGGGCGGCACAGCCTAGGGACGGGCGGCCCGGATTCGGCACGCGCGGCCCTCTCGTCCCACGAGGTCGGCAACCTGCGGGAACTCCCGACGCGGCGACGGAAGTTGCATGGTGGTGTGGGAAGCTGTGCCCGGCCGCGTGCGGACCGAGGCCGTGGCGGCCGCCGAGAGGAGCTCAGCGTGACACAGGACGGCGTCGAGGCCGTGACCATCGACACCAGCAAACCGCACCCCGCGCGGATCTACGACTACCTGCTGGGCGGCAAGGACAACTACGAGGTGGACCAGCAGGCCGGTGACCGACTCGCCGCCGCGGCACCCGAGGCGCGGATCGGTGTACGGGCCAACCGGGCCTTCCTCCAGCGCGCCGTCCGGTACGTCGTCGGCAGCGGGGTCCATCAGATCCTGGACATCGGCACCGGGCTGCCCACCTCTCCGAACGTGCACGAGGTCGCGCAGTCGGTGGCTCCGGACGTCCGCGTGGCCTACGTCGACAACGACCCGATCGTGGCCGCGCACGGCAACGCCCTGCTCAGCCGGTCCGGTACCACCCGCATCGTCCTGGGCGACCTGCGGGACCCGCGGTCCGTCCTTGACCACCCCGACGTCCGCCAGATCGTCGACTTCGACCAGCCGGTGGCCCTGCTCCTCGTCGCCATCCTGCACTTCCTCACCGAGGCGGACCGGCCCGCCGAGATCGTCGCCACGCTGCGCGACGCGTTGCCCGCGGGCAGTTTCCTGGTGCTCTCGCACGCCACCGGCGACTTCGCCGACCGCAGTGCCGCGCAGGCCGTGTACTCGAACGCGACCGCCTCCCTGAACCTGCGCACCCGCGCGGAGGTGGAACGGTTCTTCGAGGGCTTCGACCTCGTCGAACCGGGCCTGGCCCAGGTGCCCTTCTGGCGCCCGGACACCCCGCCGCCGCCGCACTCGGCGGAGATCGGCTTCTACGGCGGCGTGGCCCGCAAGACCGCCTGACCGACGGACCCGCGCGCGATCCGCGCGGCGCGCGGGCCTGCGGCACGACGATTACCGGCCCCCCGCGCCCGATCCTCGCGGCGCGCGGGCCGACGGCACGGCGGTGGCCGGCTCCCCGGCCTCGCCATGGACGGGGGGCGGCTGCCGGGCGGACGGGCCGGTCCGGCGGGCCCACCCGGTTCGCCGGCGATCCTCTCGACCTCGGCCCGCTCGCTCTCGACCTCGGCCCACTCGCGCGTACGGCCCTCCGCCCGGCCGGACCCCACCGGGCGGGGCCCGCCACGCCGTACGCCCCCCACGGGGCCGGATCCGCCGCTGCACGTCCCCGGACCGCATGCTCCGTACATCCCCATCCCCCGACCCCCCCCCGTCCGCTTGGTGGGCATCCGCCGCTGGTGCCACGCTGGGGGGAGAGGTGTCCGATGAGGGACGCTGGAGGGTCGATGGGTCGTGATGTCCCGGCGCTCGTCTTCACCCGCGAGGACCGCCGCCGGTACCGGATCAAGATGCAGGGGTGCCTGGACGCCTTCGCGCTGATGCTGCGCGAGGCGCGGTTCGAGTCGGAGCGACCGCAGGTCGGCCTGGAGATCGAACTCAACCTGGTCGACGACGACGCCGAGCCGGCGATGCGGAACAGCGATGTGCTGGAGGCGATCTCCGACCCGGCCTGGTCCACCGAGCTGGGCCGGTTCAATCTGGAGATCAACGTACCGCCCCGGCGGCTGACGGCCGGCGGTCCGGACGCCTGGGAGTCGGAGATCCGGTCCGCGCTGAACCACGCCGACCAGCGGGCCCGCTCGGTCGGTACCCGCCTGATCATGATCGGCATCCTGCCCACGCTGCGGCAGGAGGACATCGGCGAGGACACCCTGTCGGAGAATCCCCGCTACCGCCTGCTCAACGACCAGGTCTTCGCGGCCCGCGGCGAGGACCTGCGCATCGAGATCGACGGGGCGGACCGGCTGCGCACATACGCGGACACGATCACCCCGGAGGCCGCCTGCACGAGCACGCAGTTCCATCTCCAGGTGTCCCCGGAGGAGTTCGCCGGCTACTGGAACGCGGCGCAGGCGATCGCCGGGGTGCAGGTGGCGCTCGCGGCCAACTCCCCGTTCCTGTTCGGCAAGGAGCTGTGGCACGAGACGCGGATCCCGCTGTTCGAGCAGGCCACCGACACCCGCCCGGAGGAGATCAAGGTGCAGGGGGTACGGCCCCGGGTGTGGTTCGGGGAGCGGTGGATCAACAGCGTCTTCGATCTGTTCGAGGAGAACCTGCGGTACTTCCCGGCCCTCCTGCCCCTGTGCGACGAGCAGGACCCGGCGGAGACGCTGGACCGCGGCGACATCCCCGAGTTGCCCGAACTGACCTTGCACAACGGCACGATCTACCGCTGGAACCGGCCGGTCTACGCCGTCGCGAACGACCTGCCGCACATCCGGGTGGAGAACCGGGTGCTGCCCGCCGGACCGACCGTGGCCGACACGCTCGCCAACGGCGCCTTCTACTACGGCCTCACCCGTGCCCTGGTGGAGGAGGACCGGCCGGTGTGGTCGCGGATGTCCTTCTCGGCCGCCGAGGACAACCTGCACGCCGCCGCCCGGCACGGCATCGACGCGCTGCTGTACTGGCCCGGGATGGGCGAGGTGCCGGTGCCGGAGCTGGTGCTGCGCCGGCTGCTGCCGCTCGCGCACCGCGGGCTGGAGCACTCGGGCATGGACGCGGCGTGGCGGGAGCCGCTGCTCGGCGTCATCGAGCAGCGCTGTGTGACGGCACGCAACGGAGCGGTGTGGCAGAAGGAGATGTTCCACCACCTCGCCGGCACCACGCACGCCGGCCGGCACGAGGCGCTGCGCCGGATGACCCAGGTGTACATCGACTACATGCACCTCAACGCGCCGGTGCACACCTGGCCGGTCGACTGATGCGGGGGCGGGCGTCCGGTCGCCGGGTGGTCGCCGGCCGGGCGGACCGGTCAGCCCGAGGACGGTGATCGCGGTGCGAGGACGCCGACGGCCCTGTCGAACGCCGAGTCGCGGTCGTGCGCGAACTCCTCCTCGGTGAAGACCGGTTCGGTGAGCTGCGGCGGGATGCCGGTGCCGTCGAAGGTGCGGCCGGTGCGGGTCAGGTACTCCTCGTTCGGGAGGACGAAGAGCATGCCGTCGGCCAGGTACCGCATCATCACGTCCGAGAAGACGCCCTGGGTGGGCCGGCCGATCCGCACGGTGCGGCCGGGCCGGTCGAGCAGGGCCTGGGTGAAGGTCTCGCCGGCGCTGACGGTCGATCCGCCGGTGAGGACGGCGACCGGGCCGGTGTACCGGGTCGCGGCGGCCGGGACGACGGGCACGGGTTCGGGGCGGGTGTGCCGGGCGGGGTCGGCCGGATCGTTGCGGACGCGTTTGGCGTAGGCGGTGTAGGGCGTGTCCGTCAGCCGTGCGGCGATGCGCAGGCCCAGGGCGTCGGAGCCGCCACCGTTGACGCGCAGGTCGATGATCAGGCCCTTGAGGTGCCGGGTGCGGCCCGGGGTGAGGACGGTGTCGAGCGCCCGGTCGAGCTCCGCCTGTTCCGCGGTGTAGGGCGCGTCGGCGCCGGCGTAGCCGCCGAAACCGGAGATCCGCAGGTAGCCGAGGTCACCGCGCAGGTCGGCGTAGGTGATGCGCCCGGCGGCGAAGTCCTGGAGGGCGGTGGCGTCCTTCAGGTCGCGGGCCAGGATGAACTCCTTGACCTTGGCGTCCAGTTCCTTGCCGGGCGGCTCGGTGCCGGGCCGTACCTCGGCGAAGACGCGGTCACCGTCCTTGACTGCGACATGGGCGTCGTGCAGGGGGCGGAGCATGCGGCTGAAGATGTCGAAGAGTTCGGCCCTGGTGGTGTTCCGGTGGACCTGCGGCCGGTACCGGTCGCGGACGGCGTGCCAGTCGACGCCCTTCTGCGCGAAGAAGGGGTAGTTCTCCTCGAAGGTCTGCCAGAGCACGTCGAAGTCGGCGCGCGGGTCCGTGGCGGGCGGGCGCGTGCAGGCGGCGGGCAGGGCCCTGATCCGGGTCAGCCACCGGTGTCCGACCGAGCGGTCCGCGGCGAGCCGGGCGTGCGCGCGGCCCGGGGTGGTCCGCACGGTGAGGGCGGTGCCGTCCGGGGTGGTGTAGGTGCCGGGGCCGGTCTGCCGTGCGGAGTCGCCCTCCACGCAGCTGACGGCCGTGGTCTGGTATTCGCGCAGCGCTCCCCCGCCGAGGACGAGCAGGGTGCCGTAGCCGTCCATGCGCCACACGCCGTCGGTGGCCGACGGCGGGTCCTGTGGCGCGGCGGACGCGGCGGAAGCCGCGGGCAAGGCGGTGGCGGCGAGGGCCAGGGCGGCCACGGCGGCTGTGACGATGCGCACGAAGAGGGTTCCTTCCGGTGCGGGCGGTCCGCGGAACACCACCGTGTCCGAGGTCCGTGTCCCCCCGCCATCCGGTGAACCGGTGCGCTGACCGGGGGGACAACCCCCGGGCGCCCGCTCCTAGTTCCGGGCCCCGGCCGGCCGTTCCAGGTTCGCCTCGGGGCATCCCGACGCGTCCGGCAGATAGGCCTTGGCCCATTCCGCCAGTGTGCGCAGGGCGGGCTCCAGGGCGGCGCCGGACTCGGTCAGCCGGTAGGACACGCGCAGCGGGGGACCCTCGTCGACCTCGCGCAGGACGAGGCCGGCCGCGCCGAGTTCGGCGAGCCGGTCGGAGAGCATGCGCTCGCTGATGCCGGGGATGGCCCGCCGCAGGTCGGCGAAGTACGCGGGCTGTTCGACGAGGACGGCCACGATCGGGCCGCTCCAGCGCTTCCCGAGCAACTGGAAGACACGGGTGATGCCGTCGTCCACCCGTTTGCACGCCGCGCTGTCGTGGTTCTGCTCCGCCGCCATGGCCCCAGCTTACTACCCCACCGTAGGGGGCTGAAGAAAAGTAAGTCAGTGTGTTAAACATAGTTCTGAACGAAACGTGAGCCGGTGCCGTCGGTGCCCGGTCGTCCTGTCCCCATTTCTGGAGAAACCCCCATGCCCACCCTGCTGCACATCGACTCGTCCGTGTTCTCGACCGAGGCGTCGGCTTCCCGCGCCGTGACGGAGACCTTCCGCAAGCACTGGGAGGAGCAGCACCCTGACGGCACGGTCATCTACCGGGACCTGGCCGCGGAACCCGTGCCGCACCTCTCGGCGCAGGCGCACGTCGCCGGCTTCGTCCCCCCGTCCGCGCACTCGCCCGAGCAGGCCGCCGCCTTCGCGGAGCGCGTCAAGCTGATCGAGGAGCTGGAGCAGGCCGACGCGGTGCTGATCGGCGCCCCGATGTACAACTACACGATCCCGTCGACCCTGAAGGCCTGGCTGGACAACGTGATCCTGTTCGGCCGCACCGCGGGCGAGACCCAGTCCGCCAAGGGCACCCCGGTGACCGTCGTCGCCAGCCGCGGCGGCTCCTACGCGCCGGGCACCCCGCGCGAGGGGTACGAGTACGTCCAGAACTACCTCACGGCCGTCCTCGCCGACGGCCTGGGCCTGGACCTGGACTTCATCGTCCCGGAGCTGACCATGGCCCCGCAGAACCCGGCGATGGCCGAGCTGGTCCCGCTGTACGAGGCCTCCCGGGACCAGGCCCTCGCGGCCGCGGCCGACAAGGCCAAGCGGCTCGCGGAGCGCCTCGCGGCCTGACGCCCCGCGTACCGCACGACCGACCCCGGGCACGGGCCGCCCGGGGTCGCGCGCGTGCGCGCGGCCGGGGAGCGCTCAGGCCAGGACCAGCACCAGCGGCACGCCCGGGCACGGCACCAGCCGCAGACCGTCGTACCCACCGGGCCGTCCGGCGGTGAGGAGTTCGCCGAAGTCCGGGCCCCTGGTGAGGGAACCCGCCAGGTGGGCGGGGTCGGCGGAGGCGGCGACCCGGCCGCGGGCGTTCACCAGACGGGCCGGCCGGGACAGGCGCCGCAGCAGCGGGAGCACGGCCGCCTCGAAGTGCCGCAGGTACACGTCGGCCGCGGCCACTCCGGCGAACCGCCCCTGGATCCGCACCGGTTCGGACAGGGTGAGGCTGTACTCGTCGGAGCAGAGATAGTCCACGTACGGTCCGGCGACGGCCCGGTGCCCGGTGTCACGGGGCAGCGTGAACCAGTCCCAGTGCGTGTAGTCGGAGTAGGCCGACCGTCCGGGGTCGAGATCGAGGAGGAGCGGGCGTACGGCGCCGTCGGCGCCCGCCTGCCACCACTCCAGCCAGGCCGGTACGTCGGCCAGCAGGCCGGGGGCCGCGACGAAGCCGACGCCGGAGACCAGTTCCTCGCGGTTCAGCCGCCGATGGAGGCCGGGGCGCAGCGCGGCGAGGTCGCGGCTGGCGGGCCGGCGCCCCTCGGCGGCCACCCGCTCCAGCAGGGCCGCGGTGTCGGCACGGGTGGCGGCGACCGACGCGAAGACGGCCTCCAGCGCGCCGCACACCCGCGCGGCCACCCAGGCCTCCGGGTCCGTCGCGACCGTGGCGGGCCCGGCGCTGACGCCCATGGTGTCCTCCAGCGGACGTGGAACCGGACGCGGCGCGGTCAGAGGGTGAGGCGTACGGCGACGAGCCGCGCCGTCGACGCCCTGACGCACCGCTCGGCCAGCGTGCCGGCCGTTTCGTGCGCCCCATCCTGCACGGCGGAGATGACAGCGCGATGACGGTCCGCAACTTCTTCACGATATGCGTCGTCGGCCAGGACGAGACAGAGCAGGGCGCCCACCTCGCTCTGGAGGGCGACCTGTTCGCGGGTGAGCCGGGCGGACTGCGCGGCGGCGGCGAGTTCGACGTGGAAGCGGCCGTACAGCCGGCTGCGCGCCGCCGCGTCCTCGGCGTGTACCAGCTCCTCGGCCGTACGGCGCAGGGGCTGGAGGTCCGCGGGTTCGGTGCGCTGGGCGGCGAGCCGGGCGGCGGCTCCGGACAGGGCGGCCCAGTGGTCGCCGAGGTCGCGCAGCTCCTCGGTGCTCCAGCCGCGCAGCGCTGCCCGGAGCCGGTCGTCGGCGGGGACCTCGGGCAGGGAGACGAAGCTGCCCCCGCCGCGGCCCCGGCGGGTGGTGACCAGGCCCTGCTGCCGCAGCGCCATGAGTGCCTCGCGCAGGGTGACCGTGGAGACACCGAGCTGTCCGGCCAGTTCGCTCTCACCGGGGAGCTGCTCGCCGTCGGCGAGGAGGCCGAGCTCTATGGCGTCTCCGAGGCGGCGGACGACGGCGTCCACACGGGCCCGGTTGTCCACCGGGCTGAAGACCGCCTTGCGGGCGCCTCCGTCGATCTCGTGCTGCCTCACGGCCATCACCTCGTGCGTTGACTCAAGCTTTACCTTAGGGGGATCTTGAGCTATGACCTATGACTTCATATGTTTACGGTCAACGTTCAGCGCGCCAGAAAGGTTCCCGTATGGAGGGGATGGCGATCCGGCTCCAGGGTCTGCGGAAGTCGTTCGGCGGGACCACCGCCGTCGACGGGGTCGACCTGGAGATCCGGGACGGCGAGTTCTTCTCGATGCTCGGCCCGTCCGGCTCCGGGAAGACGACGGTGCTGCGGCTCGTCGCCGGGTTCGAGACCCCCGACGAGGGCCGGATCGAACTCGCCGGACAGGAGGTCACCGGCCTCGCCCCGTTCGAACGGGACGTGCACACCGTCTTCCAGGACTACGCCCTGTTCCCGCACATGACGGTCGAGCAGAACGTCGCCTACGGGTTGCGGATCCGCCGGATACCCAAGGCGGAACGCCTGGTCCGCGCCCGCAAGGCGCTGGCCGAGGTCCGCCTCGAAGGTTACGGCCAGCGGCGGCCCGCCCAGCTCTCCGGCGGGCAGCGCCAGCGCGTCGCGCTCGCCCGCGCGCTCGTGGGCCGCCCCCGTGTCCTGCTCCTGGACGAGCCGCTCGGCGCGCTGGACCTGAAGCTGCGCGAGCAGATGCAGGTCGAACTCAAGGCCATCCAGCGGGAGGTGGGCATCACCTTCGTCTTCGTCACCCACGACCAGGAGGAGGCCCTGACGACGAGCGACCGGATCGCCGTCTTCGACCAGGGCCGCATCGCCCAGGTCGGCACCCCCGCCGAGATCTACGAACGCCCCGCGACGCCCTTCGTCGCCTCCTTCGTCGGCACCTCCAACCTGCTCGAAGGCGAGGCGGCCCACCGGATCACCGGCTCCGCCGGCACCTACAACATCCGGCCGGAGAAGATCCGCGTCCTGAAGGAGTCCGCCGAGGCCGACGAGCCCGAGCACGCCACGGCCACCGGCACCGTCGCCGAGGTCGTCTACCTCGGCGACGCCACCCGCTTCCTGGTCGACCTGGACGGCGGCGGCCGGCTCACCGCGCTCCAGCAGAACCTGGAGACCTCCTCGGCGGACGTCGCCGCCTACCGCGGCACCCGGGTCCGCCTCCAGTGGCACCGCCGGCACGCCGTCCGGCTCCCCTCCTGACACCGTCCCCCCTCCCCCTGGAGAACGCCGTGCGTCTCACCCGTACCCTGCGCGCCTCGGCCGTGTGCGCCGCCACGCTGCTGCTCGCCGCCGCCTGCGACTCCTCCGGTTCCGGCGGTACCTCCGCCACCGGCCTCAACCCGCCCGACCTCAAGGCCCCCACGAAGCTCGGCAGGACCGAGGGCCAGGTCAACCTCATCGCCTGGGCCGGCTATGTGGAGGACGGCTCCAACGACCCCAAGGCGGACTGGGTCTCCGGCTTCGAGAAGCAGACGGGGTGCCAGGTCCACTCGAAGGTGGCCGCCAGCTCGGACGAGATGGTCAAGCTGATGAAGACCGGCGAGTACGACGCCGTCTCCGCCTCCGGCGACGCCTCGCTGCGCCTGATCGCCTCCGGTGACGCGGCCCCCGTCAACACCGACCTGGTCCCCCACTACAAGGACATCTTCAGCGGGTTGAAGAACGGTGCCTGGAACTCCGTCAAGGGGCAGATGTACGGCATCCCGCACGGCCGGGGCGCCAACCTGCTGATGTACAACACCGCGAAGGTCAAGCCCGCGCCCACCTCCTGGTCCGCGGTCTTCGACGACGCCGCGCGGTACAAGGGGCACGTCACCGCGTACGACTCGCCGATCTACATCGCCGACGCCGCCCTGTACCTCAAGGCCGCCAGGCCGGAGTTGAAGATCAAGGACCCGTACGCGCTCGACCAGAAGCAGTTCGACGCGGCCGTGGCGCTGCTGAAACAGCAGAACGCCAACGTCGGCGAGTACTGGGGCGACTACTTGAAGGAGGTCTCCGCCTTCAAGAGCGGGGACTCGGTCATCGGCACGACCTGGCAGGTCATCGCCAACCTCGCCGCCTCCGAGGGCGCGAAGGTCAAGGCGCTGGTCCCGAAGGAGGGTTCGACCGGCTGGTCGGACACCTGGATGGTCTCCGCCAAGGCCAAGCACCCCAACTGCGCCTACAAGTGGCTGGACTGGATCGTCTCCCCCAAGGTCAACGCCCAGGTCGCCGAGTACTTCGGCGAGGCCCCCGCCAACTCCAAGGCGTGCGCCGAGACCAGCGACAAGAACTTCTGCACGGTCTACCACGCCGCCGACGAGAACTACTGGAAGAAGATCGCCTTCTGGAACACGCCCATCGAGCAGTGCCTCGACGGCCGCAAGGACGTCCGTTGCGTGCCGTACGCCAAGTGGGTGCAGGCCTGGACCGAGATCAAGGGCTGAGCCGTGACGACCGATCTGCCGACCGCCGCCGGCCGGGGCACCGTCCGGCGGCTCGCCGGAGCCCTGCACCGCAGACCCCGGCTGCGGCTGGCCCTGCTGCTCACCGCCCCGCTGCTCTGGCTCGCCGTCCTCTACCTCGGCTCGCTCGCGGTGCTGTTCGTCTCCGCCTTCTGGACGACGGACTCCTTCACCTCCCAGGTGGTGAAGGTCTGGTCGACGGACAACTTCCACGCGCTGTTCACGACACCGGTCTTCCGTCAGGTCGTCCTGCGCAGCGTCGGGGTGGCCCTCGCGGTGACCGCGCTGTGCGCGGTGATCGCCTTCCCGGTCGCCTTCTACACCGCCCGCGTGGCCCGGCCGAAGTGGCGTCCGCTGCTCGTCGTGGCCATCCTCACCCCGCTGTGGGCGAGTTACCTGGTCAAGGTGTACGCCTGGCGGCTGATCCTCTCCGAGGGCGGCCTCGCCGACTGGATGCTCGCGCCGTTCGGACTGAGCGGCCCCGGCTACGGGCTGCCCGCCACGGTCCTCACCCTGACCTACCTCTGGCTGCCGTACATGATCCTGCCGATCCACACGGCGCTGGAACAGCTCCCGGCCAGTCTGCTGGACGCTTCCGCCGACCTCGGGGCGCGGCCGGGGCGGACCTTCCGTTCGGTCGTCCTTCCCATGGTGCTGCCCTCGGTCGCCGCCGGCTCGGTGTTCACCTTCTCGCTGAGCCTCGGCGACTACATCACCGTGCAGATCGTCGGCGGCAAGACTCAGCTCATCGGCAACCTCGTCTACTCCAACATCGAACTCAACCTGCCCATGGCCGCCGCCCTCGGCACCGTCCCCGTGGTGGTGATCGTCCTGTACCTGCTGGCGATCCGCCGTACCGGCGCCCTGAACAGCCTGTAGCCACAGCCCGCAACCCCGCCCGCACACCCGTCGGAAGCTGGAGAGAAGAGCGCCATGCACCTCAGCCGCACCGCGCGCACCGCCCTGCGCATCGGCGCCGGGCTCGGCTTCGCGGTGATCTACGTCCCGCTGCTGCTCGTCCTGGTCAACTCCCTGAACCCGGACCGCAGCGCGAGCTGGCCGCCGCCGGGCCTCACCGTGCGCTGGTGGTCGGTGGCCGCGCACAACTCCGGTGCCCGCGAAGCCCTGTGGGTGTCGGTGAAGGCAGGGCTGGGGGCGACCGCCGTCGCGCTGGTCCTCGGCACGCTGATCGCGTTCGCCGTGGCCCGGCACCGCTTCTTCGGCCGGGACACGGTGTCCTTCGTCGTGGTACTGCCGATCGCGCTGCCCGGCATCGTCACGGGCATCGCCCTCAACTCGGCCTTCAGCACGGTGCTGGAGCCGCTCGGCGTGGGGCTCGGGCTGTTCACCGTGATCGTCGGGCACGCCACCTTCTGCATCGTCGTGGTCTTCAACAACGTGGTGGCCCGGCTGCGCCGTACGGCCGGCTCGTACGAGGAGGCGGCCATGGACCTCGGCGCGACCAGCTTCCGCGCCTTCGTGGACATCACCTTCCCGCTGGTCCGCTCCGCGCTGCTGGCGGGCGGCCTGCTCGCCTTCGCCCTGTCCTTCGACGAGATCGTGGTCACCACGTTCACCGCGGGGCCGGCCATCGAGACCCTGCCCATCTGGATCTTCGACAACATGACCCGGCCGCAGCAGGCTCCGGTGGTGAACGTCGTGGCCGCCGTCCTGGTCCTGCTGTCGGTGATCCCCATCTACCTCGCCCAGCGGCTGTCGGCGGACACGGCGACGTCCAGCCGGGTGTGAACGGCGGCGACACCCGCGCGGTGCGGGCCCCGCGATCCGGGCCGGTGCGACCCTGCGCCCATGAAGAACCCTCCCGCCATCACCCGTTACGTCGACCGGGTCACCGCCGGCCCGGGCGGCGCGATGACCGACGAGGTCGGCGTCATCACCGGCGACCTCACCGTCGCGACCATCCTGAGCTCCGACGGCCACAGCGTGCGCGTCGTCGTCCAGCACTCGGGCAGCGACACCTGGTACACGCTCGCCGGCAGCCCCGCCCCCGTGCCCGCCGGCCAGCTCGCGTCCTACCACCGGGACCTGCTCGGCCGGATCCGGCGCGGGGGCGGTACCCGGGCCACCTGAGCCGGCGCTTCCCGGGTTTCGGCGCGGGCCCCCGGGGGATTCGGTGCGCGTGGTCTCGTACGGAGCGGAGCAGCGCGTGTACCTGCCCGCGCTGTGGGCCGGCTGGCTGACCCAGACCTTCGTGCACTGGGCGTATCCGCCCGAACAGGTCCAGCGCCTGCTGCCCGACGGTCTGGTGGTGGACACGTTCGACGGCGTCGCGTGGGTGAGCCTCACCCCGTTCGTCATGGCCGACGTGCGCCCGCCCGGGCTCCCGCTCGCGCTGCCCTCGTTCCCCGAGACCAATCTGCGGACCTATGTGCGCGACCGGAACGGCCGGGACGGGCTCTGGTTCCTGTCCATCGAGGTGTCGTCCCCGGTGATGCTGGCCGCCCGCGCGGTCGGCGTGCCGTACCACGTCGGCCGCCTGGAGGTGGTGCGGCGCGGGGACACCGTGGTCTACACCGGCGCCCGGCGGGGCGGCGGGCCGTCGTACGAGGTGGCCGTCCGCCCCGGCGAGCCGGTCCGGCCCGGCGCCCGGGACGTGTGGCTGACCTCGCGGTGGCGGGCCTTCACCCGGCGGCTCGGCGCGCTCTGGGAGACGCCCGTCGAGCACGCGCCCTGGCCGGTGCGCGAGGCACGGCTCGACACCGTCGAGGAGACCCTCACCCGGGCTGCGGGGCTGCCGCCGCCCACGACCGCGCCGCTCGCGCACTACTCGGACGGCCTGCACAAGGTACGCCTGGGCATCTCGCACCCCGTACGGCCGGCTCGCGGCCGGGGTGCGGGCGACGGCCCGCCGGACCCACCGCGTCCACGACCCCACGGCACCCACGAAGGAGGCGCCAGATGAACCGCCCCGCCACCCCCGGCCCGCACAGCACGGGCGGTGCCGACATGAAGCTGCTCGGCATCTACCTCAACGACCACCTCGCCGGCGCCACGGCGGGCACCCAGCGGATCGGCCACCTGGTGCGGTCCACCCGGGGTTCCGCGCTCGGCAGAGCCCTCCGGCCGGTCGCCGCGGAGATCAGCGAGGACCGCGCGGCGCTGCTGGACATCATGCGGGACCTGGACGTGCCGGTGCGGCGCGCCAAGGTCTGCGCGGGCTGGGCGGCCGAGAAGGTGGGACGCCTGAAGCTGAACGGGCGTCTGGTACGGCGTTCTCCGCTCAGCACCGTCCTGGAGCTGGAGGCGATGCGGCTGGCGGTCGAGGGCAAGGCAGCGGGGTGGCTCACCCTGCGCCGGCTCGCCACGACCGACGAGCGCCTGGACCCCGGCCGGCTCGACAGCCTCCTGGAACGGGCCCGGCGCCAGCAGGACACCGTGGAGGAGTGGCGTCGGCGGCAGGCGGACACGGCCCTGCGCACGGCCGGCCCGGCCGCCGCCTGACCCTCCGTGCGCCGGCCGGCAGGCCCCGGGCGCCCGCCGGCACACGCCTGCACGCTCCCGCGCTCCGGCCGGCTGGTCCCGGTGCGAGGCGGGGCGAGGCAACTCCGGCCGACCCGCGGGGAGCCGTGCGGTTCCGTAGGCTGGGAAGGCCCGAAGCTCCTCCGGGAGACCGACCCGCAGGCAGGAGACGGTCGTGATCGAACTGGCCGCGGTGTTCGCCGTCGCGGGAGCGGCGAGCAACGCCGTGGGCACCGCCTTCCAGCGCAAGGCGGCGTCCGTCTCCCAGGGCAGCGGGATCCGGCTGGTCGCGGAGCTGGCACGGCGGCCGGCCTGGCTGATCGGCATGGCCGGGGTGGTCTGCGCCGCGCTGTTCCAGAGCCTGGCCCTGGTCAACGGCCCGCTCGCACTGGTGCAGCCGCTCTTCATCCTGGAGCTGCCCTTCGCGCTGCTCGTCGCCGCGCCGCTGATGCACCGGCGGCTGCCGCCCTGGGGCTGGTGGGGGGTGGGCGGCTGCGTGGCCGGGCTCGCCCTGCTGCTCGTCGCCGCCGCCCCGCACGGCGCCACCGATCAGGCGCCGCTCGTCCGCTGGATCCCGGCCCTGTGTCTGTGTCTCGGCGCCATGGCCGGGGCCGTCCTGCTGGCCGGCCGGGGGCGTCCGCCGGCCCGGCGCGCCGCGCTGCTGGCGGTCGCGTCCGCGACCGGCAACGCCCTGACCGCCGCCCTGCTGAAATCGGCCTCCGGCACGTTCGCCGACCACGGCTTCGCGGCGTTCCTGCGGTCGTGGCAGACGTACGGTTTCGCGCTGGCCGGGGCGGCCTCCGTGATCCTGCTGGAGAACGCGCTCCAGGCCGGCCCGCTGGCCGCCGCACAGCCCGCGCTGACCATCGGTGACGCGGTGGTGAGCCTGGCCCTGGGCGTCTTCCTGTTCGGGGAGCGGATCCGGACGGGCTGGTGGCTCGTACCGGAGCTGTGCGGGGGCCTGCTGATCGTGGCGGGTGTGCTGGTCCTCAGCCGGGCCGTCCAGCGGATCGTCATCCTGCCGGTCCCGGCCGGGGAGCGGCACCCCGCGACGTGAGGCGGCTCGGGGCCTCGGTCAGGGCGGCCCCGATGGTGCGCGGACCTGCGGTGTCACTGTTCGGCCCGCACCCGGTGCCGGCTCATGACGGAGACCCGGTTGAAGGCGTTGATGGTGACGGCCACCCAGATCACGGCGGATATCTGGTCGTCGGTGAGGGCGTCCCGCGCCGCCGCGTAGGCGGCGTCCTGCGCGGCGGTGTCGGCCGGGTGCGTGGTCGCCTCGGCGAGGGCGAGGGCGGCTCGCTCGGCGGGCGTGAAGAGTTCGGTGTCGCGCCAGGCGGCGAGCACGCCGAGGCGCTGCGGGGTGTCCCCCGCCCGCAGCGCCGCCCGGGTGTGCAGGTGCAGGCAGTAGGCGCAGCCGTTCAGCTGGGACACGCGGAGGTTGACCAGTTCCACCAGCACGCGGTCCAGGCCCGCGTCGGCGGCGACCGCGCGCACCGCCTCGGACGTCTGCACCAGCGCGTGGTACGCCTTGGGGCTCTGCTTGTCGATGTAGATCCGCCGGTCGGCGCCGGCCGGAACGGGACTGGTCAACCTGGGCTCCTCCGGGTGACAGCATTTGTTGAACTTGAAACTATCATGGCCGGCCCGGAGGCTCGGAGTGTAGCGGGGCCCGGTCAGCCGGTGGAGCAGGTCAGGTCGCCGGGCGGGAGGTGGCCGGTCGCGAGGTAGCCGTTGACCGCGCCGTCCACGCACTGGCTGCCGAAGACGCCGTACACCGCGTGCTGGTCCGCTCCGCGCAGGGTCACCAGGCGGGAACTGGGCCAGTTCCGGCGCACCGCCTCCGCCATGGGGTAGACGGTGCGCGGATCGCCCGTGGCGTTGACGAGCAGGGCCGGCAGATCGTCGCGGACCGTCGTCGGGCGTTCGCGCGGCGGCTCCCAGAACGCGCACGCGTTGATGTTGTACGTGACGGGCGCGAACAGCGCGTCCCGGCTCCCGGCGCGCCGCAGATCGCGCCAGTACGTCTCCGGGTCACGCGGCGCGGCCACGTCCCCGCAGAGGATGGAGGTCTGCGCGCTGCCGTAGGCGGACTCGTGCCCGGTCAGCGTGAACTCCAGCGCCGAGGCCAGCCACGGCGAGGGGGTGACCCGCCGGCCCTCGGCGGCGCTCCGCAGGTCCCGCACGCCCCGGGCGAAGTCGCCGTACGCCGTGGGGTTGTCCTGCGAGAGGCCGTTGAAGACGACGACGGGCAGGACATGGTCGTCCACCCGGTACCCGCCGACGCGCAGGGGCGTGCGGGCGGAGGCCGACCGGACCGCCTCCACGGTGGCCAGCACGGCGCTCCCGGTGCGGCCCAGCCCGTAGGTCGCGTGGTGGGCGGCCGTCCAGTCGGCCCAGTCGCGCAGGGCGTGCCGGTTGGCCTCCTCCGTGCCCCGCAGCAGCCGCGGACCGTAGCGGGCGGGGTCGGCCACGCCGTCCAGGACGACCCGGTCGGTGCGCCGGGGGAACATCGTCGCGTAGACCTGGCCGAGGTAGGTGCCGTAGGAGTAGCCCAGGTAGGAGATCCTGCGCTCGCCCAGCGCCGCCCGGATCACGTCCATGTCCCGCGCGGTGTTGCGGGTGGTGGCGTACGGCAGCAGGTCACCGGCGTGGGTCCGGCAGCGGTGTGCGAGGTCCGCGGAGAGGGCGACCACGCGGTCGAAGGCGGCGCGGCCGGTGCCGGCACCGCGGATCATGCTGCCGGTGGGCCAGTGGCAGTCCAGGGTGGTGCTCCGGCCCACGAAGCGGGGGTCCACGCCGACCACGTCGTAGCGTGCGGCCACGTCCTTCATGGCCGCGCGCACCCACGGCGGGTCGCCGAGCGTCTGCCCGCCGGGGCCGCCGCTGTTGAGCAGCAGCGCGCCGACGCGGTGGGCGGTGTCGGTGCCCCGGATCCGGGATATCGCGACGGTGATCGTACGGCCGTCGGGGCGGGCGTAGTCCAACGGCACGGTGACGTCGGCGCATTGGGCGCCGGCCTGGTCGAGTTCCTTGCCGGTGGCGTCGTCGGGGCCGAGCCGGCAGCTCTTCCAGTGCAGGTGCTGGTGGTGGTAGCGGGCGAGGGGGTCGGCAGCCGGCCGGGCCGCGGCGGCCGACGCGGGCGCGGTGCCCAGGGCCAGTGCGCCCGCGAGGGACAGGGCGACGGCCGCCGGGGCCCGGGACAGGAGGCGGCGCGGGAAGGTGGCGCGGGTCATGCGGGGGTCCTTTCGGCGGACGGGCTCTCGCACAGGGCCTGGTCGACGACGTCGAGGAAGTCCTGTTCGGCTTGGAGCGTGGCGGGCACCTCGTTCAGGGCGACGGCGACGGCGCGGCCGTCCGGGCCGGTCGCGACCAGCGCCCGGTGGCCGCCGGGCACGGTCCCGGCGTGCCCCCACCAACTGCCGCCGCAGGACAGCGGTGAGGAGATCAGACCGAGCCCGTAGCGGGCGCCGGGCCAGAGCCGGTCGGGGTCGGCGGCCACCGTGCGCCGCATCTCGGCGCGTTGCGGCGCGGGCAGCAGCCGGCCGGTGAGCAGCGCGCGGGCGAACCGGGTCAGGTCGGCCGGCGTGGACACCAGGGCCCCGCCGACCCCGCCGAAGGTCGTGTTCCAGGCGGTGCCGTCCACCCGGCGGCCGTCGTCCGCGGTGAAGTAGCTGTGCGAGTGCGGGCCCCGGACGCGGGTCTCGTCACCGGGCCAGTACGTGTCGCGCAGCCCCAGGGGCGCGATGATCCGGCGGCTGATCTCCGCCTCCGGGCTGTGGCCGGTGATCTCGCGCACGATCAGCCCGGCGACGAGGTAGTTCGTGGTCGCGTAGTGCCAGGCGTGCTCCGGGCGCGGCAGCCGCAGGGCGCGGGCGATGAGCCGGCGCGGCTCGAAGTGGCGGTACCGCAGTCGTTCGATGTGCTGCCACTCGGGTGCGTCGAGGTAGTCGGGCAGTCCGCTGGTGTGCTGGAGGAGCTGCCGTACGGTGATCCGGCGGCCGTCGTACGCGCCGCCGCGGATCAGGCCCGGCAGGTAGCGCTCGACGGGGGCGTCCAGGGACAGCCGCCGTTCGGCGGCGAGTTGCAGGACGACCGTCGCGGTGAACGTCTTGGTGACGCTGCCGACGCGCAGCCGGTCGGTGGTGTTCATGGGGCGGCCGGTGCGCAGCTCGGCCGTGCCGTCGGTCGCCGTCCAGCGCGCGCAGGGGGCGTCCGGGCCGGCGCCGGTGACCAGGACCGCGGCGCCGGCGATCCGGTCGTGCGCCACGAGGTGGTGCACGGACCGGCTCAGCGCCGGGTGCGGGCCGCAGGCGCGGGGCGCGTCCCGGGACGGCTGCGCGGCGGCGGGTGCGGCGGCCGGGGCGACGGCCACCAGGCAGGCCGTGGCCAGGGCGGCGAGGCCGGTACGCCGACGCCATGCGGAACCCGGTGGACGGGACGCGGAACTTGATGGACGGGACACGGAACTCGGTAAGGAGATCGCCATGTCCCCTGACGCTAGGCACCGGCCGGGCCGCGCTCACTCCGGCGGGCAGGCGATTCGGGGCGGGGGGCAGCACCAGCGCGCGCCCGGAGGCGAGCCCCCGCACGCGCCGCACACCTCTCGGACAGTTGCACGAAGGGTGAACGGCGGGCGTTGTGCCGTATCCGGAACCCGGGGCTGACACCCTGGACGGGACGAGGGGGTCCGCTCATCGCTGCGGGGGGCAGGCGTGACGGTTGAGGGCAGCGGCTCCGCCCGGAGGACGCCGCGGCACGTGGCCTGTGTGATGGACGGCAACGGCCGCTGGGCGGCGCGGCGTTCACTGCCGCGTACGTCGGGTCACCTGGCGGCGGAGACGACGGTGATCGACGTCATCGAGGCGGCGCGGACGGCCGGCGTCCAGTGGCTGAGCCTGTACGCCTTCTCCACCGAGAACTGGCAGCGCCCGAGCACCGAGGTCGACTTCCTGATGCGGCTGGTCCGCCGCGTGGTGCGCAAACACGCGGCGCTGCTGCACGCGCGCGGGATCCGCTGCCGGTTCCTCGGGGTGGCGGATCCCCGTATCCCCCCGGCGCTGGCCCGGGACTTCGCCGATCTGATGACGCTGACCGGGGAGAACCGGGGCATGACGCTGACCGTCGCCTTCGACCACGGCGGGCGCCGGGACATCGTGGCGGCGGCACGGTCCCTGATCCGCAGCGGGATGCCGGCCGAAGCCGTGGACGAGCGGAGCTTCGCCGCTCATCTGCCCTTTCCCGACACGCCCGATGTGGACCTCGTCATCCGGACCTCCGGGGAACAGCGCATCTCCAACTTCATGCTCTGGCAGGTCGCCTACGCGGAATGGATGTTCCCGCCGGTGCTCTGGCCCGACTTCCGCGCGCCGCACTTCGTGGAGTGCCTGCGCGCCTACCAGCAGCGCGACCGCCGCTTCGGCGGCGTGGCGCCCGACGCGAACGGAGAACGACGACCGTGACGGACACGCGCAGCAACGAGCCCGGGAACGCGGGCACCGAGGCCGGGGTCGGCCAACTCTTCGACGCGGGCGGTCAGTTCCACGCGTTCTTCAACGACCCGCGCTGGGCGCTGGCCATCATCCGGGGGACCGTGCTGGAGGCGGCGCACCCGCAGATCGGCGGAGCCCTGATCGACAACTCCACGTTCGTGACGCACCCGTGGCGACGGCTGCGCAACACGGTCGTGAGTCTCCAGCGCATGTTCGGGCCCGACGAGGAGGTACGGCGCAGGGAGGCGGCCCGGCTCAACCGGCTGCACGCCCGGCTGCGCGGGACGGACGCGCACGACCGGCCGTACGACGCGATGGATCCCGAGGTGCGGGCCTGGGTGGTCGCGACGCTCTTCGAGAGCAGCGTCACGATGTGCCGCCTCAGCGGGCAGCCCCTGGAGCAGGACGCCATCGAGCGGCTGTACGCCGAGTTCCGGGCCTACCTCGCCGTGCTGGACGGTGACGCCCGTCATCTTCCGCCCACCGTCCAGGAGTTCTGGCCCTACTACGACCGGGTGGTCGAGGAGCGACTGGAGAACACGGAGGCGATGCGCGTCATCCTCTACCGGCTCTTCGACCATCTGCCCGCGCCGCCGCTGCTGCACGGTCTGCCCACGCTGTGGGCGGCCGGCCGCGCGCTCGTCGGCCCGCTCATCGGTGTGATCACCGTGGCGTCCCTGCCGGAGCCCTTCCGCAGGCGGGCGGGTCTTCCCGAACTGCCCGGCGCCCAGACCCTGATGCAGAGCGCCTACCTGGCCGTCGGCCTCGCGCGGTTCCTCCCCGACGGCCTGCTCCGGACCGACGCCGTCGTCGACCTGCTCTCCCTCTCCCCCGGCAGCGACGACCCCCGGGCCCGGACGATCAGCGCGCTGCGGGACCGGATGAAGCGGGCCGGGGCCCTGGTCCGGCTGATCACACCCCTGCCGTCGGAGGAGCCGGACCCCGACGCGGGAAGCGCGGCGCGGCGCAGCGCGGAGGAGTTCTTCGCGGCGGTGCTGGACCAGACCGGGGACGGCTATCTCGACTGGCCCGACCTCGCCGCCATGGCCCGGGAACTCGCCGGCCGCCTCGATCTTGACGAGCCGGAGGAGACACGGCTCTACGACGCCTTCGCCGGCTGGTGGCGGGAGCTCCAGGCGGCACTCGACACCGACGGCGACGGCCGCGTCAGCGCCCGGGAGTACGCGGCGGCCGTGCCCTCGCTCGCCGGTCCCGCCCTGATCAGGGTCGCCGAGGTCCTCTTCGACGTCACCGACGCGGACGGCGACCAGCGCGTCGACGCGGACGAGTACCGGGCGCTGTTCCGCACCGGGTTCAGGCGGGACACGGCCGGCGCGGACGGCACGTACACGCGGGGCGCCTTCGTACGGGACTTCCTGGCCTTCATGTCGGGCCGGGAGCGCTCCACGCCGTACGACCCGCTGCTCGCCGACGCCTGACCGGCGGCCCCGGTGCGGCGGCGTCCGTCAGCCGAGGCCGAGGACGCTCAGGGTGTGCTCGGCCATGCGCCGCTCGCCGAGGGCGTTGGGGTGGACGGGCACGACGTTCTGTCCGAACAGCAGCGGCTCGATCCACCGGGTGCCGACGGCCTGACAGGCGTCGTGCCCGGCCGAGACCTCGGCGAAGTCCACGTAGACGGCCCCCGTCTCCTCGGCGGCGCGCCGGACCACGGCGTTGAGGTGCGCCTGGAGGGCATGCAGATAGGGCACGTCGCCGGTGGCGACCGGCAGCCTGACGAAGCAGGACGGGTCGGCGGTGGCGGGCGTGATCCACGGGTAGCCGAGCACCGCCACCCGTGCCTGGGGAGCCTTGGCCCGGACGCCGCGCAGGGCGGACTTCAGCGCGGGATAGGTGCGGGCGTCGATCTCGTCGTCGAAGGACGTGCCGTAGCGGTCCTCGCAGGGACTGCCCTGGCCGCCGCTGAGGATGCCGGCGGTGCCGCAGGCGGTGATGGCGTTGATGAAGGTGCCGTTGTCGTTGCCGCCGATGGTGAGGGTCACCAGGTCGGTGCCGGCGGTGACCGCGTCGGCCTGGGGGGCGACGCCGGGGTACTGGGCCTCGGTGAAGTCCTTGGTCTGGGCGGCGCCACAGGTCACGTCCGTCAGCCGGGCCGCGGTCCGGGCGGCGATGACGTGGGGGTAGTTGGCCGTGGAGCGCAGGCAGAGCGGACTGGTGAGGTCGGCGGGGAGGACACCGGAGGCGGCGCTGTAACTGTCCCCGAGCGCCACGTAGTTCAGGGAGGTGGTGGCCTGGGCGGGGGCCGTGCTGAGGCCGAGGACCAGTGCGCCGACGGCCGCGCAGGCCGCGGTGAGGACACGGCGCGGGGTGGGTATGGGCATGCGGTGCTCTCCCCTCTCTGGACAGGACACGGGGCGGACGGGCATGGCGGTGCCGTCGGCGTGGTGGGGTGCGGGGTGTGCGGGGCCTGGTGGAGCACGAGAACGGGGCGGCTCGGTCGAGCCGAGGGCGTGCGGGGGCGACCGGAGGGCTGGGCGTGCGGGACCGCGCAACGGGCGTGCCGGGGCGACCGCGAGGTACGGGCCGTGGGGTGGCAGCGGAGTTACCGCGGGGTACTACCGCTAGGTAATGTGAGGCCGCCGCATCGCCGAGTCAACATGGCCGACAGAACTTCTTGAAAGTCGGAGCGAACTGATAGGGCGGGCGTTTCGGGGGCACTCGGAGGACAGGAGCCCCGTCACCGGCTGGAGGCACGCCATGATCGCCCTCGGCATCATCCTGCTCATCATCGGCTTCATCACCGGCATCTCGATCCTGTGGACCATCGGCGTCATCCTGCTGGTGGTGGGAGCCATCCTGTGGATCATGGGGTCCATGGGACACGCGGTCGCCGGCCGCCGTCACTACTGGTGAGCGGCCGCTCCGGACGAGCGGCCACCAATGAACCCTCCCGGCGGGCACGCTCAGCGCCCGCCGGGCGGCGCGTGCGGTCCTCGGCGCCCCGGGCGACCAGGCCCCGCACGACTCGACGACGCCCCGCCGGATGTCACGGCCGTCAGGAGCGCCCCGCCGGCCACCGGCGGGGCGCGTACGCGTCCGCCGGCGCGACCAGCGCTACCGCCATACCCGGGACACCGACGGTGTGGCCGGCGTCGTCCACGATCACCGGCTCCCTGCCCGGCCAGGCGCGGCGCAGCCGCCAGACGGTGCCGAGAAGATTGCCGAAGCCGAGGCTGCCCTGGACCAGGGGCCGGGAATGCCCTTGAGCCGGTGGGCATCGCGGAGCACCACGCCGTCGCGCTCAGCCGCGCTCCCACCGTCGCCGCCGAGGAAGCGGCCGTTGCCCCAGTAGTGCGTGACGGTGCGGGCGAAGCCCTGGCGGAAGACGGGGTCCTGGAACCGGTCGACGGAGCGTGGGGGCGCCGGGAGTGACCGTCTCCCAGTCGGTCCAGGCCCGCGCGGCCCGCTCCCGGACCTCGGGGTCGGCGGATGCGAGGAGCCGGTCGTAGGCCGCGGCGAGGTCGCCGTCCCGGTCCTCGGCAGGCACACCTGCCAGGAAGGCCTCGAAGGCCGCCGGGAACAGTCTGCCCAGCCCCCGGGCCTGCGGTTCCACCTGGCGTCCGGGCCCGGGTCGCGGACCACGACCGGCGGTTTCCGGTCCCGGCGCCGACGCGAGTGTCCCGGCCGCGCCTCGGAACTGTCCGTGATCCGTAACAGGCGGATCCCGTGCCCGGTCCCGGCCGTCCTGCCATGTGCACGGGGTGCGCGGTGCTTCGGCATGGCGACGCACCGGCACGGCACAGGCATCGGCACGGCAGGGGGCGGACGGACATGGCGCGGCATGGTGGACGGGGATGGTACGGCAGGGTGGTCGCGGCGGCGCTCGGGGTCACGGCGGTGGCCGCCGCCACGTCGGTGTGGACGGCGCAGGCCGGCCAGACCGGCGGGTCGGCCGCACCGCGTGCCTCCGCCCGGGCCGCCGCGCCCGGCGCACAGCCCGTGTCCGTCACCATCGCCCACGCCTCCGACCGGGGCGAGCACGCGGTGAACATCACCATCGACGACGGCCCGGACCCGGTCTGGACCCCGCAGGTGCTCCAAGTGCTGCGCGACAACGGCGTGAAGGCGACGTTCTGCATGGTCGGCACCCAGGCCGAGGCGCACCCGGAGCTGGTCCGGCAGGTGGTGGCCGCCGGGCACCGGCTGTGCGACCACACGGTGTCGCACGACACCACCATGGACACCAAGTCCCAGGCCTACCAGGCGCAGCAGATCGAGGACGCCGAGCGGCAGATCACCAAGGCGTCGGGCGGGGTACGGCCGATGTACTACCGGGCCCCGGGCGGCGCGTTCACCCCGTACAGCCGGAAGCTGGCGGCCTCGCACGGGATGCGGCCACTGGGCTGGAACGTCGACTCCAAGGACTTCGAACGGCCGGGCAGCGACGCGATCGTCGCGACCGTCGAGCGGGAGCTGCCGGGCGGGCCCACGATCCTCTTCCACGACGCGGGCGGCGACCGCTCCCAGACGGTGACGGCCCTGCGCACCCTGCTGCCCCGGCTGAAGCAGCAGGGGTACGCCTTCGGCTTCCCGGTGCGCTGACCGGCTGTCCGATGCGCTGATCCGCTCCTCCCGGTGCGCCGCCCGCCGAACCGCTCGGCGGGCGGCGGGCGTTGCACGGAGTGTGTCCCGCGGTCACAGAGCGGTGGAGCCCTCTTGTGGCGTGTTCACGCAGTCCCTAGCCTCCGATGTGTTGTGCACAGCGAAACCACCATTGCGCATGTTGCAACGCCTCATCGGAGGAGCACTGCATGAAGCTGTCCGTCCGTTTTGTCGGGCTCACCGCGCTCGCCACCGCCCTCGTCGCCGCCTGCGCGCCCCAGACCTCCGGCACCTCCGCCTCCGACAAGGACGAGAAGACCGGCACCGTGCGCGTCTGGCTCTTCCAGGAGGTCGACAACCAGCCCAAGCAGCGCGTCGTCGACGCGGTGACCGCCGGCTTCGAGGCGGCGCACCGCGGCACCGACGTCTCCGTCGAGTACATCCCCGTGGAGACCCGCGCCCAGCGCGTCAAGGCCGCCTTCAACGACCCCAAGTCCGCGCCCGACGTGATCGAGTACGGCAACACCGACACCGCCGGTTATGTCCGGGACGGCGGACTCGCGGACGTCACAAAGGAGTTCGACGCCTGGAGCGAGGCGAAGGACACCGATCCGACAGCCCGGCAGTCGGTCACCGTGGACGGCAAGGTCTACGGGGCGCCGTACTTCGTCGGCGTCCGCGCGCTGTACTACCGCACCGACGTCTTCCGTGAACTCGGCCTCCGCGCACCGAAGTCGCAGGCCGAGCTGATCTCCACCGCGAAGAGGATCCGGGCCGCGAAACCCGGTCTGTACGGCCTGGCCGTCGGCGGCGCCTACACCTACGGCGCGATGCCGTTCATCTGGGCCGCCGGCGGTGATCTGGCCACGGACAAGGGGGGTGCGTACGCCTCCGCCATCGACAGCCCGGCCGCCCGGAAGGGCATCGAGGCGTACACCTCCCTCTTCGGCGACGACAACTGTCCCGCCGCCAAGTGCGCGGGCATGGGCGGCAACGACACCGTGACCGCGTTCGCCTCCGGGAAGGCGGCCATGGCGATCGGCGGCGACTTCAGCCACGCCGCCGTGGAGGCCGGGAAGGTCAAGGGGAAGTACGCGGTCGTGCCGCTGCCGGGGGTCGCGCCCGGTTCGATCGCGCCGGCGTTCGCGGGCGGCAACAACATCGGCGTCCTGAAGAGCACGTCGCACCGCACGCTCGCCGTG
Source organism: Streptomyces corchorusii (assembly GCF_001514055.1). Lineage (NCBI taxonomy): Bacteria > Bacillati > Actinomycetota > Actinomycetes > Kitasatosporales > Streptomycetaceae > Streptomyces > Streptomyces corchorusii. Next base: position 270,085 of record NZ_KQ948353.1, read on the forward strand.
GACCTGATGAAGCGGCTCGCCTCGAAGAAGACCCAAGGGGAGCTCTTCGACGCGATGGGCTTCCTGCCGACCTTCACGGACGTACGGCAGCAGGCCGCGGCCGAGAGGCCGTACGTGAAGCCGTTCGTCCGGACCCTCGCCGCCGGTACCCGGTTCGTACCCGCCTCGCCCGCCTGGGCCCAGATCGACTCCTCGCTGGTGCTGCCGACCATGTTCCAGGAGATCGTCAGCGGCCGGAAGGACGTCGCGGCGGCTTCCGCCGACGCGGCGAAGAAGATGGACGACGCGTTCGAGGCGGCCAGGTGAGCCGGCTGACGGTGCCTTCCGGGGCGGAACGTGCGGAGCCTCGGCGGGTGCGGGTGGTCCACGGCTCGTCACGCCCGCGCGGCGGCAGCCGCACACCGGCCAGGAGCCCGCGCCCCTCGGGTGGATGGACCCCCTGGCTCTACCTGGCACCCGCACTGCTCGTTCTCGGCGGCCTGCTGGCCTACCCCGTCTACCAGCTCGGCCTGATCTCGTTCCTGGAGTACACCCAGGCCCAGGTCAGCGGCGGGGAACCGACCCGCTTCCGGGGCCTGGCCAACTACACCGAGCTCTTCGCCGACGACCAGTTCTGGCAGGTGCTGCTGGCGACGGTCGGCTTCGCGGCGGCCTGTGTGGTCTGCACACTGGCGGTGGGCTGCGCGCTCGCCGTCCTGCTCACCCGTGTCCGCGCGGTCCCGAGGCTCGCTCTCCTGCTGGCCGCGCTGGGGGCGTGGGCCACACCGACCATCACCGGCTCGACGGTCTGGCTGTTCCTCTTCGACCCCGACTTCGGCCCGGTCGACCGCCTCCTGGGCATCGGCGACTTCTCCTGGACCTACGGCCGTTACAGCGCCTTCCTCCTGGTCCTGCTCGAAGTGGTCTGGTGCTCCTTCCCGTTCGTGATGGTCACCGTCTACGCCGGCATCCGCGCGGTGCCGGCCGAGATCCTGGAGGCCGCCGCCCTGGACGGCGCCTCGCAGTGGCGGATCTGGCGCTCGGTACTGGCGCCGGTCCTGCGACCGATCCTGGTCATCGTCACCGTCCAGTCGGTGATCTGGGACTTCAAGGTCTTCACCCAGATCTACGTGATGACGGGCGGCGGCGGCATCGCCGGGCAGAACCTGGTCCTGAACGTCTACGCCTACCAGAAGGCCTTCGCTTCCTCGCAGTACGGCCTCGGGTCCGCGATCGGCGTCGTGATGCTGCTGATCCTGCTGGCGATCACGCTCGGATACCTGCGGCTGCTGCGCCGCCAAGGGGAGGAGCTGTGAGCGCCGTACACGCTCGGGCGGTACGGCGGCCCTGGCGGCTCGCCGCCGAGGCGACCGCGCTGCTGGTCGCCGCGGTCGTCGCCTTCCCCCTCTACTGGATGCTGCTCGGCGCGCTCAAACCGGCCGGGGAGATCGAGTCCACCGAGCCGAGGCCCTGGACGGCCTCGCCCTCGCTGGACTCCTTCCGGCGCGTGTTCGAACAGCAGGAATTCGGCCGGTACTTCGTCAACAGCCTGGTCGTCGCGGTCAGTGTCGTGATCGCCTCCGCGCTGATCGCCTTCCTCGCCGCGACCGCCGTGACGCGGTTCCGGTTCCGCTTCCGGACCACCCTGCTCATCATGTTCCTGGTGGCCCAGATGGTGCCGGTGGAGGCGCTCACCATCCCCTTGTTCTTCCTCATGCGGGACCTCGGTCAGCTGAACACGCTGGGTTCGCTGATCCTGCCGCACATCGCCTTCTCGCTGCCGTTCGCGATCTGGATGCTGCGCGGATTCGTCAAGGCCGTTCCGGAGTCCCTGGAGGAGGCCGCGTACCTCGACGGGGCGAGCCGCGCGCGCTTCCTGTGGCGGATCCTCCTCCCGCTGGTCCTGCCGGGCCTGGTGGCCACGAGCGTGTTCTCCTTCATCTCCGCCTGGAACGACTTCCTGTTCGCCAAGTCGTTCATCATCAGCGACACCTCGCAGTCGACGCTGCCGATGGCCCTGCTGGTCTTCTACAAGCCCGACGAGCCGGACTGGGGCGGGGTCATGGCGGCGTCCACGGTGATGACCGTTCCGGTGCTGGTGTTCTTCGTCCTCGTGCAGCGACGGCTGGTCTCCGGGCTGGGCGGTGCGGTGAAGGACTGATCCGGCCCGGGCTCTTCCTCGTAGGCATGTTGAAACCCCAATCAAGAAGTGGCACAAAACGCCATTAAATGGACATGCCTCTCGGTGAATCGGGAAATCGGGTTGGTGTCGAAGCCACGGCAATCATCCGCACCACCGGCATGAACCTGGAGCACGCCATGATCATCAAGAAGATGCACGAGATGGGCATCCGCAGTGAGCACGCCTACCTGGCCGGCGTGGCCTCCATCGGCCTCACGGTGGCCGCGTGGATAGGCTCTCTGAAGATGGAACCCGGCACCGGCCTGGACCGCGCCGACCGCTGGGGCATCTTCGTCGGCGAATGGGCACCCACCTTCTTCGGCCTGGGTCTCGCCCTCTCCCACTACGAACAGCAGGACGGCACCCTCACCGCGAACAACGTGCACGAGCTCCGCGAACGGCAGAAGGCCGGCTGAACGCGTCGCCGACAGCGTCGCCCCGGCGGGGCGGCGCTGTCTCCGCGTGCTCACGCGACGACGGGGTCGCCGATCAGGTCGCGGGCGCCGCGTCCGACCGCTGACGTGGGAGGATGGGGACATGGGCATCCTCCGCAGGAACAACGTCCGGATCATCGGACAGGAGTCCGGTCGGACCATGGTCCTCGCGCACGGCTTCGGCTGCGACCAGAACCTGTGGCGCCTTGTGACTCCCGGCCTGGCGCGGCACTTCCGCCTGGTGCTGTTCGACTACGTCGGCTCCGGCCGCTCCGACCTGGCCGCCTGGCAGGAGGAGCGCTACGCGACCCTGGACGGCTACGCCCAGGACGTGGTGGACGTGTGCGCGGAGCTGGACCTGCGGGACGCCGTGTTCGTGGGCCACTCGGTCAGCGCCATGGTCGGCGTCCTGGCCGCCGCGGCGGTACCGGACCGGATCGGCTCCATGGTCATGGTGTGCCCCTCCCCCTCCTACATCGACGAGGAGGACTACCGCGGCGGCTTCACCACGGCGGACATCCACGAGCTGCTGGACTCGCTGGAAGCCAACTACCTCGGGTGGTCCGCCGCCATGGCCCCGGTGATCATGGGCAACCCCGACCGGCCGGAACTGGGCGCGGAGCTGGCCCACAGCTTCTGCGCGACCGACCCGGACATCGCGCGCGTCTTCGCCCGCACCACGTTCCTGTCCGACAGCCGGCAGGACCTGAAGACGGTGGCCGTCCCCACCCTGGTCCTCGAATGCGAGCAGGACGTCATCGCGCCCAGGGAGGTCGGAGCGTACGTCCACGCCGCCGTTGCCGGCAGCCGCCTGATCACGCTGGCCGCCACCGGCCACTGCCCGCAGCTGAGCGCTCCCGAAGCCACCACTCGGGCGATCACCACCTTCGTGGAAGAGCTGGAGTGATGTCCGGCTCCGGCCCGGCTCCTCGACCCCCCGGGGAGGCGTGGCCGCGCATCGGTACGGACGTCACCGCCCTGCTGGAGGACAGCACGGAGGAGCTGTACGAGTCCGCCCCCTGCGGCTATCTGTCGACCCTGATGGACGGCACGATCGTCAAGGTCAACAAGACGCTGCTGGGCTGGCTCGGCCTCTCCCGGGAGGAGGTCGTGAACCGCCGGCACTTCGCCGACCTGCTGACCGTGGGCGGCAAGCTGTACCACGAGACCCACTACGCACCGCTCCTGGGCATGCAGGGTCATGCGGGCGGCATAGCGCTGGAGATGAAGGTCGCGGACGGGTCCCGGCTTCCGGTGCTGATCACATCGGCCGTGAAGCGCGGCACCGACGGCCGCCCCCTGCTGATCCGCACGACCGTCTTCGACGCCACCGACCGGCGTGCCTACGAGACCGAGCTGCTGCGCGCCCGCCGCGCGGCCGAGGAGGCCCGGCGCCAGGCGGAGGCCGACCGCGAGCAGCTGCGCGAGGCACTGACCGTACTCCAGCAGAGCCTGCTCCCGGCCGGTCTTCCGAAGGTGCCCGGCGTGCAGACCGCCGCCTACTACCACACGGCCTCCCCGATACAGCTGGGCGGCGACTTCTACGACCTGTTCCCCCTCGGCGACGGCCGCTTCGCGTTCTTCCTCGGGGACATCTGCGGAAAGGGCCCCCAGGCCGCGGCGGCGACCTCCCTCGTCCGCTACACCCTGCGCACCGCGGCCTTGCACGGGCTCGGTCCCGAAGCCGTCCTGGCCACCCTCAACTCGGCACTGCTCGAACGCTACGGCGGCGGGGACCCCCGCTACTGCACCGCCGTCTTCGGCACCCTGGAGTCCACAGGGCGGAGCGTCCGCGTCCTCCTGGCCTCCGGCGGTCACCCGCCCGCGCTGCTCCTGCGGGCGGACGGCCGGGCCGAGTACCTGCCGACGCCCGGCGGACTGCTGGTCGGGGCCTTCCCGGACGCCTCCTTCACGACGGTCCGCACCGCTCTCCACCACGGCGACACGCTGCTGCTCTACACCGACGGCCTCACCGAGGCGCGCACGGGCGAGAAGAGCGGGCTGTACGGCTACGACGCGCTTCGGTCGTTCGCCACCGAGCTCGCCCCCGCGGACCCGCGCACCGTGATCGACGCCCTCATCCGCCTGCTCGTCGGCTTCGGCGACGGACTGGACGACGACACGGCCCTCCTCGCCCTCGGGCGCCCGCGCCGCTCCGGCGCCGCCCTGTCCGGGACCCCGGCCAGGTGAACGGGTACGCGGCGTCCGGCGGGGCCGAGCCCGCGGACGCGCTCAGGGTGGCGCCGACGCCGCGGACCGCGGTGGCGTGGCTGCCGCCGCCGGAGCTCTGGCCGGCGATCCAGGAGATCCGCTGGGAGCACGATCCGCAGGTGCGGCGGTGGCCGCCGCACGTGAACCTGCTGTTCGGCTTCGTACCGGAGGAGGAGTTCGAGCGGGCCCTGCCGTTGCTGTCCGCCGGTGCGGCACGGAGTACGGCGTTCAGGGCGCGCCTGGCCGGGGTGCGCTCCTTCCGGCACCGGCACGACGCCACGGTGTGGCTCGACCCGGCCGCGGTCGACCCGGCGCCCTGGGCCCGTCTGCACCGGGAACTGCGGCTGGGGTTCCCGCTGTGCCAGGGACGCGGCGAGCGTTTCACCCCGCACCTGTCCCTCGGCCGCACCCGGGACCCGCGCCGCCTCGCCGCCGAGTGCGCCGTGCGACTCGGCACGCTGACGGCGGTGGTCGAGGAGGTGGTCCTGCTCTCCCGGCGCGACGACGGCCCCATGCGCCCCCGCGCCGTGATCACCCTGGGCACGGGCGAGGTGCACCGGACGCAGGAGTACTGAGGGACCGGGGCAGGTCCTGGTGGCCGCCCCAGCCGGCGGCGACCTGATCACGCTCGCTCCTCCGGTTTCCCGAGCACCCCAAGGGCGCCGGCGAGGGCGGAAATCCGCTGGCCGGACCGCCCGGCTCGATGCTGGGATGGGGCGATGCGAGGGGACGACGCGACGGTGGTGGACCGGGGACGCTACCCGGACGCGGTGACGCCGTGGGAGCAGGGGGCCTGGCGTGCCGCGGCCCTCGACTGGGTGGCCGGCCACCTCACCGCCCACGGCCTGCGCGCCGAGGGCACCCTGGGGGTACGGCTGCGTCCGTGGTCGGTGCTGGTCCGGGTGCCGGTCGGTGGGCCGGGGGACGCCGGGGGGCCGGCGGCCCGCGCCGGTCAGGCCGCCGTCTGGTTCAAGGCGAGTCCGCCGGCCAGCGCCTTCGAGGGGCCGCTGGCCGCCGCGCTGGCCCGCTGGGTGCCGGACCATGTGCTGCGCCCGCTGGCCGTCGACGCCGAGCGCGGCTGGGCGCTGCTCCCCGACGGCGGTGATCTGTTCCGGACCGTGCTGGACCGGGAGCCGGTCGGGCCGCGCGACTGGGAAGCCCTGTTGCGCCAGTACGCGCGCATGCAGCACGACCTGGTCCCGCACGCGTCCGCGATCGAGCGGCTCGGTGTGCCCGCCGCCCGGACCCCCGGCCTGCCCGAGGTGTTCGACCGGCTGCTGGCCGGGAACTCCGCGCTGGCCCCGGACGAGCGGGCCCGGCTGGAGCGCCTGCGGCCCCGGGTCGCGGACTGGTGTGCCGAACTCGTCTCCGTCGGCATCGCGGACACGCTCGACCACGCCGACCTGCACGACGGCCAGCTGTTCCGGCAGGCACCGGGCCGGTTCACCTTCTTCGACTGGGGCGACGCCGCCGTCTCCCACCCGTTCTGCAGCCTGCGCGTCCCCGTGGAGCGGGCCTGCGACCGCTACGGGCCGCAGGTGCTGCCCCGGCTGCTCGACGCCTACCTGGAGCAGTGGACGGGCGCCGGCCGCACGGCGGCGGAACTGCGGCGCGCGGCGGAACTCGCCTGGCGGCTGAGCGCGCTGGGCCGGGCCGCCTCCTGGGGCCGCATGTTCCCCGGCACCGCCGGCGGCCCCGAGCCGGGGGCCGCGGAGAGCGCCGCGTGGCTGCTGGAGCTCCTGGCCGAGCCGCCGTTCCGGGCCGGCTGACCGCTCTCCGCGGCGGGGGGATGGGTCAGGGCAGCGGGGTGCCGCCGGTCGCGTTGAGGATCTCGGCGGTGATGAAGCTCGCCTCGGGCGAGGCGAGATACACGTAGGCGGGGGCCAGTTCGGCGGGCTGGGCCGGGCGGCCGAGCGGGCTCTGCTTGCCGAACTCCGCCGTGTCGGGCATGGTCGCCGGGATGAGCGGGGTCCAGACGGGTCCCGGCGCGACGGCGTTGACGCGGATGCCGCGCTCGGCGAGCATCTGGGCCAGCCCCTGGGTGAAGGTGACGATTGCGCCCTTGGTCATCGCGTAGTCCAGCAGGTGCGGGCTGGGCTTGTACGCCTGGACCGACGTGGAGTTGATGACGCAGCCGCCGGCCGGGATGTGCGGCAGGGCGAACTTGGTCAGCCAGAACATCCCGTAGAGGTTCGTCCGCATCACCCGGTCGAACTGCTCGGTGCTGATCGCCTCGATGCCCTCGGGCTGGGACATCTGGTAGGCGGCGTTGTTCACAAGGACGTCGATACGGCCGAACTCGGCGACCGCCCGGTCGATCAGCGACCGGCAGTTGTCCTCGTCTCGGATGTCGCAGGACACGGCGACCGCCTTGCGTCCCGCTTCCTCCACCAGCCGGGACGTCTCGCGGGCGTCCTCCTCCTCGTCGGCAAGGTAGGTGAAGAGCACGTCGGCGCCCTCGCGGGCGAAGGCGATCGCGACCGCCCGGCCGATACCGGAGTCCCCTCCCGTGATCACGGTCTTGCGGCCGTCGAGACGGCCGGCGCCGCGGTAGGACTCCTCGCCGTGGTCGGGCGGCGGGTCCATCGGGCCGGTCCAGCCCGGGTGCGGCTGGTCCTGGGAGGGGAAGTCGGGGCGGGCGTGCTGTGTGACCGGGTTCGGACGATCACCCTGCTGGTCCGTCACGGTGGCCTCCTGTGTCTCGGGGGACGGGACAGGCCACCGGGTTCCCTGCTCGCGCCGGGTGAAAAGCGTCCCGCGCAGGTCAGGCCGTGGACGTGTCCGGGCCGCCGGCGCGCATCCGGTCCCTGCGGGCGAGGTTGTACATCCGCAGGAGGTGCTTCGCCACGGCACAGGGCGCGGCGTCGGCGTGGCACTGGCGGCAGGTCCGCATGTGCTGCTCGTAGGTGAGGCGCGCGTCTTCCAACGCGTCGTTGACAGAAGACATGGACTTCTCCGGGCAGGGCGCGTCGCGGGGACGGCGCGCCAAGTTGACTGACTGGTACACCCGGAACCAGGTGATCATGTTACTGCCGGTACTGGGAAACCAGGAGGAGGGCGCCCGCGTCCCGCCGGTGGCGGTGGCCGCGCCGGGGCCGGCGAACCACCACGCACGCGCGGCCGGGGACGGAGCCCGAAGCCACCCCTACCGCCCCCGCCCCCGCTCCGCGCGGAGGGCCCGCGCGTGGTTCAGGAACGCGGTGAGGCCCACCTCGAAGGCGCGGTCGGCGCGGCCGTCGCCGACCGCCGCGAGCGCCTGCGCGAGGCGGGGCGTCGGCACGCGGTCCGTCAGCTCCCACATCGTCTCGGGGGCGGCCAGGTCGAGGGCCGAGCCCAGCACCAGGTTCTCCAGGGCGATGACCAGCGGCATGATCTCGGCCTGCTCGAAGCCGGCGGCGAGCAGCACGCCCACCGCGCGCTCGTACTGCTCCAGGACCCGGGGCGCGCGGACGGGCGAGGTCATCAGCAGCGGGATCGCCCGGGGGTGGGCGGCGAACGCGGCCCGGTAGGAGCGGGCCCAGGCCTCGACGGCCGCGTCCCACGGGGTCAGCTCCAGCGTGGCCGGGTCGATCGCCGCGCAGACGCGTTCGCGCAGCAGTTCCACGATGCCGTCCCGGCCGTCCACGTGGTGGTACACCGATCCGGTCTGCGCGCCGAGCCGGCGGGCGATCGCCGGGACGCTGAAGTCACCGGTCTCGTCGATCAGCCGGAGCGCCGTGGTGGTGATGCGCTCGCGGTCGAGGAGCGGTGTGCGCGGCCGTCCCATGGTCAGCGATCCCCCTGATGCCTTGCCGAGGTCTTCCCGGATGCCCAACGGCAGGTTACATTGCCGAAACCGAAAGCCTTTAGGTTTACGGCTCCGGGCGCCCGCCATCCCTCCGGGCTCCCGGTCCGGGTGCCCGCCATCTCCTCGTGCGCCCGGAACCCACCGGTCCGGACGGCCCACCCCCGGCCCCGCCCGCCGGTGCCCGCGCACCCGGCTGCCGCACCACCGCCGGTCTCCTCCCCCGCCGCCGCCAGAAGGGCCCGCCCGCATGTCCGTGACCACCGCCGAACTCCCGGAGGAGGACGCGTCGTCCGGCGCGCCCGGCCTCCGGTCCGGCTCCCTCGGCACCGCCGACATCACCTTCTTCGTCGTCTCCGCCGCCGCTCCCCTGACGGTCATGGCCGGGGTGGCCCCGCTCGCCATCCTGCTGGGCGGCATCGGCGCGCCCGTCGGCTATCTGCTGGCCGGGCTGACCCTCGCCGTCTTCGCCGTCGGCTTCACCACCATGAGCCGCCATGTCACCGACGGCGGCGCCTTCTACGCCTACATCACCCGGGGCCTCGGCCGCCCGGTCGGCATCGGCGCCGCCCTGCTGGCCCTGGTCGGCTACAACGGCATGGAGATCGGCGTCTACGGCCTCCTCGCCACCACCACCCGCGACACCCTGCACTCCCTGTTCGGCTCCGACGTGCCCTGGCTGCCGGTGTCGCTGGCCGGCCTGCTGCTGATCGGCTACGGCGGTTTCCGTTCGATCGACTTCGGCGCCAAGGTGCTGGGCGTGCTGCTCGTCGCCGAGACCGGCATACTCGTCCTGCTCGCCGGCGGGGTCCTGCTGAAGGGCGGCGCCCACGGGCTGTCCCTCGCCTCGCTGGCCCCGGCGCACGTGTTCGTGCCCGGCACGGCCGCCGTCCTCGCCTTCGCCTTCGCGGCGTTCACCGGGTTCGAGTCGACGGTCATCTACCGCCGTGAGGCCCGCGACCCCGAGCGCACGGTCCCGCGAGCCACGTACGCGGCCGTCGGATTCCTCGGCCTGTTCTACGCGTTCGTCGTCTGGATCGCCGTCCAGGCGTTCGGCGACGAGCAGGTCGTACAGGCGGCGGGCAAGGACCCGGCGGGACTCTTCTTCACCGCGATCACCACCTACGTGGGCGGCTGGGCCGCCGATCTGATGCACGTCTTCATCGTCACCAGCGTCATCGCGTCCCTGCTCGCCTTCCACAACGCGATCAACCGCTACGCCCTCGCCCTGGCCGAGGAGGGCGTGCTGCCCCGCCGGCTCGGCCGCATCCACCCGCGGCACCGCTCCCCGTACGTCGCCGGCATCGCCCAGACCGTTCTCGGCGCGCTGGTCGTCCTCGCGTTCCGGGCCGCCGGAGCCGACCCGTACCAGCAGCTGCTGCTGTGGGTGAACACCCCGGGGATGATCGGCCTGTTGCTGCTCCAACTGCTCGCCGCGATCGCCGTGCCCTGCTGGTTCCGGCGGATCCGCCACACGGAGGGCGTCGTGCGCACGGTGGTGGCGCCGGTCCTCGCCACCGTCCTGCTGGCGACCGCGATCGCGCTGGTGGTGAGCCACATCGACCTGTTCACCGCCGCGTCCCCGGCCGTGAACGTGCTGCTCGTCGCCGTGGCACCCGCCGTCTTCGCCCTCGGCCTGCCGCTCGCGTGGTGGCTGCGCCGCAGCCGCCCGGACGTCTACGCGGCGTTCGGCACCGAGACCACCGAACAGTCCTCGTGAACAAGGGAGTTCCCGGAATGCCCGCTGCCGATCTCATTCTCGCCGGTGCCCAGGTCCGCACGCTCGACCCGGCCCGCCCCACCGCCACGGCCGTCGCCCTGCACGACGGAGTGATCACCGCGGTGGGGACGGCGGACGACGTACGGGACTGGCGCGGCCCCGGCACGGAGGTCGTCGACCTGCACGGCGCGCACCTCGTACCGGGCCTCGTCGACGCCCACAGCCACCCCGTGTGGGGGCTCGACATGGCGACCGGCACCGACCTGTCGGGGGTGACGGACCTGGCCGGACTGCGCGCGGCGCTCGCCGGGGCCGAACGGGTGGACGGCTGGGTGGTGGGCCACGGCCTGGACCACAACGCGTTCGAGGGCCGCCCGGTCCACCACGAGCTCGTGGCGGACGTCCTGGACGGCACCCCGGCCTTCCTGCGCCTGTACGACGGCCACTCCGCCCTCGCCAACGAGGCGGCGCTGGCCGCCGCCGGGGTGACCGGTCCGCGCGCCTTCGACCAGCGCGCCCAGGTGGTGTGCGACGCGTCCGGCCGGCCCACCGGGCATCTGGTGGAGCACGCGGCGATGGACCTGGTGGCGGACGTCGCCCCCCGGCCCTCGTACGCCGAACGGCGCGCGCGGCTGGTGGAGCTGCTGTCCGCCATGGCCGCGACCGGGCTGACCGGCGCGCATGTGATGGACGGCGGCGACCTGGACCTGGTGGCGGCGGTGGCGCGGGAGACGGTGCTGCCGGTGCGGCTGCGGTTCGCGCCCTGGTGCATGCCCGGCGCGGACGCCGATGCCCTGCGGGAGCTGATCGAGGCGCAGGGCAGGGGCGGCCGGCACTGGGTGGTCGGCGGGGTGAAGTTCTTCATGGACGGCACCGTGGAGGGCGGCACCGCCTGGCTGGAGCACCCGGACTGCCACGGCCAGGGCACCGACGCGTTCTGGCCGGACCCGCACGCGTACGCCGAGGCGGTGCGCACCCTGCACACGGCCGGTGTCCGCACGGCCACACACGCCATCGGGGACGCCGCCGTCCGGCACGTCCTGGACACCGTGGCCTCACTCGGCCCGAGCGGGCACGGCGCGCACCGGATCGAGCACATCGAGACGGCGCCCGACGAACTCCTGCCCAGGTTCGCCGAGTTGGGGGTCGCGGCCTCCCTGCAACCGCCGCACACCGGCTACACCCGTGACGACGCCACCGACGAGTGGTCGCGCCGGCTGGGCGGTGACCGGGCGGCCCGCGCCTGGCGACTGCGGGACCTGCGGGAGGCCGGGGCCACGGTGGCCCTCGGCTCGGACTGGCCCATCGCGCACTACGACGTGCGGGCCGTACTGGCGACGGCCCGCCGGCCCAAGGGCATGGCCGCGCACCGGCCGGGCCTCACGGCGGTGCAGGCACTGGAGGGCTGCACCAGCCATGCGGCCACCGCCGCCGGCGAGGCCGATGTCGCGGGCCGGATCGCGCCCGGCCGCCGTGCCGACCTCACCGCGCTGTCCGTGGACCCCGTGCGGGCGTCCGCCGACGAACTCACGGACGCGCCGGTGGTGTTGACGGTGACCGGGGGGTATGTGGCGCACCGGGGCCCGTCGGCACCGGGGCGGTAGGATCGTCGTACGGCATCGCGTGTCGGTCACCGGCCGGGTGAGGCATGGAGGTGCCCGTGAGATTGCCCTCGGAGGCATTCCACTCATGTCAGTCGAGTTGAACCACACCATCGTCCACGCCCGGGACAACCGGGAGTCCGCCGCGTTCCTGGCCCACATCCTGGGGCTGGAGACCGGCCCCGAGTGGGGCCCGTTCGTCCCGGTCACCACGGGCAACGGGGTGACCCTGGACTTCGCCACCATCCCGGCGGAGTCGATCGTCATGCAGCACTACGCCTTCCTCGTCTCCGACGAGGAGTTCGACGCGGCCTTCGCCCGCATCCGGCAGGCCGGCATCACCTACTACGCCGACCCGCACGGAAAGCAGCCGGGCGAGATCAACCACCACCACGGCGGCCGGGGCGTGTACTTCATGGATCCGGCCGGACACGGCATGGAGATCATCACCCGCCCCTACGGCAGCCACCCGCAGCCGTCCGGGTCCTGAGCTAGCGGGCGGGCCGGGGCTGAGGACCCCGGCCCGCCCGGTCGGCCGCCGCGGGTGGTGGCACGGCACACTGTGGGGGTGAACGACTACCCCCTGGTCGACCAGGACCCCGCTCCGGACCGGTACGGCCGGCTGCGGGTGCGGGCCGGCGACCTCTCCCCCGCCGACTGGCTGACCCGATCGGAACTGGGCGCGCTCGGCACGGTGGCGGGCGTCGCCGCGCCCGGTTTCGCCGCCTACGCACGGATCCTGCACCCGGCCCAGCTGGACGAGCGGCCGGTGCGCTGGTCGACGGTGGCCGCCGCCCACGGCACCCGCGTCACTCCGGTCACCCGCTGGCACGAGGTGATCGGGACGGACCAGGACCACGTCGACCGCTCCGACCACGGCCTCCCTGGTGTGTGGGACGAGCACCCCGGACAGGGGCCGACCCCGCCGGACGTGGCACGGGCGCTGCTGCCCGTCCTGGCCCGGCACACGGGGACCCCGGACCGGTGCTGGTTCGGGCTGTGGTCCGGGTACGGCCGCTGGGACTGGGGCCGGTTCGCCACGTTCGGCACGCCGGGCCGGGAGGAGGTCCTGCTGGCCGGCCGGCTGGCCGACGCCGTCTCCCCGGTGACGCTGGACGAGTTCGCCGAGCTTCCCGACCTGTGGTGGCCGCAGGACCGCGCCTGGATCGTGGGCGGAGACGTGGATCTGGTGAGCACGTACGTCGGCGGTTCGCCGGAGCTGATCGCCGACCTGCTGGCCGCGGCGGACCTGGAGGCCCACCCGGTGTCGGACGGCGACCGCGTCGGCTGAGCGGCGCTTCGGACCTTCCCGGCGGCAGGGAATTCAGATGAGTGAATCCCCGTACTGCTGCCCGGAGTTACTCGCCAGGGGCGAGGGTGCGGGCCACGACGGCCGCCGCGTCGGCGATCAGCGCCTCGTCCACCGGGGCGTCCGGGGTGCTCTTGCCGGACAGCACCGCCAGCACGACCGGGGTCCGCCGGGTCGTCCAGGCCACGCCGATGTCGTTGGCGGTCGCGTAATCGCCGGTACCGGTCTTGTCCGCCACGACCCACTCCTTCGGCAGCCCCTTGCGGAACCGTGCCGAGCTCGTGGTGTTGCCCTTCAGCCAGCCGACGAACCGCTCGCGGTCGGCGCGGGCGAGCGCCCGGCCCAGGGTGACGCGCTCCAGACTCGCGGCGATCGCCTCCGGGGTGGTCGTGTCGCGCGGGTCCCCGGGGACCGCGGTGTTCAGCTCCGGCTCCCACCGGTCGAGCCGGCTCACCTCGTCGCCGAGCGACCGGTAGAAGCGGGTGAGTCCGGCCGGGCCGCCCAACTCCCGGAGCAGCAGGTTGCCGGCCGCGTTGTCGCTGTACTGGATCGCCGCCGCACAGAGGTCGGCCACGGTCATGCCGGTCGCCAGGTTCTCCTCCGTGCGCGGGGAGTTGGGCAGGAGGTCGTGCGGCGGGTAGTGCACCACCCGGTCCAGCGGCGCGCACCCGGCCCGGTCGCGCAGGACCGCCGCCGCGGCGAACGCCTTGAACGTGGAGCACATAGCGAACCGCTCCCCCGCCCGGTGGGACACGGTCCGCCCGGTACGGACGTTGCGCGCGTACACGCCGAGCCGGGCACCGTAGCGTCGCTCCAGCTCGGCCAGCTCGGCGTGTCCGGCGCGCGACGCGGCGTCCGGGCTCGCGGAGGCGGCGGGCGCGGAGAGGGCGGTGGTGGTCACGGCGGCGCCGGTGAGCGCGAGGCCGGCCTTGATCAGGCGGCGGCGCGGCAGCCGGGTGGGGCGGTCGAGATCGGTCATGGGTGAGGTCCTCCCAAGTCGGCCCGTCATCGGGGTCGGTCGGCGGGGACAGCGAAACAGCGGGAGGCCACTCATGTCCAAGAGGGAACTTTGAAGATCCCATACCGTATTGATATGAGTGCAGGGTGGATCTCCTGGCACACCTGGAGGCGTACGTGGCGACGGCCGACGAGGTGAGCTTCTCCCGCGCGGCCGACCGGCTCGGAATCGCCCAGCCGCTGCTCAGCCGTCGCATCAAGACGCTGGAGGAACACTTCGGTGGCTCCCTCTTCGACCGGTCGCGGCGGCAGATCGTGACCACCGAGCTGGGGCTGCTGCTGCTCCCGTACGCCCGGGACGTGCTGGACCGGGCCCAGCGGCTGCGGCAGGTCGCCCGCTCGGCCCGGCGGTCCCGGGTGTGCGCCGTCGGTGTGCCCGCGGACTGCGCGCCCGCCGCGCTGGCCCGGGCCCTCCGCGCCGGCACCGAGCACGGGATCACCCTCGGCATGCGGGAACTGCCGCCCCTGGAGCGGGCCTCCGGGCTGGCCGACGGCTCGCTCGGGTACGCGCTGGTGCGCGAACCTCCGGAACAGGCCGCGTTCCGGGTGCCGTTGGGCCTGGCGTCCGCGCCGGTGCCGGAGGGCGACGGGGGCGGGGCCGCGCGGCGTACGGTCCACCTCGAAGAGCTACGGCCGCGCCGCGGTCGCGCCGCCGGACCCGCCGCACCGCCGCCCCTGCTGCTCCTGGCAGAGGACCAAGTGCCGTACTTCGAGGACCGGTTGTATCGGGCAGCCGCACGCGCCGGACTGCCCGAGAGCCGGATCCGGCCGGCCGGACCGGCGGCCACCGCGCTCGCCGAGACGCTCGCGGGGAGCGCGCTGCTGCTGTGCACCGAGCCGTTCGCGCGGCAGCACGGGGCCCATTGGAGACCCCTCGCCGACCCCGCCCTGCACCGGGGGTACGACGTGAGCGCCGCCCGGGGCCGCGACAGCGCGGGGACCGTACCCGGCTGGCTGGCCACGCTGCTGGTGTCGGCCGTGGACGCGGCGCCTGGCCGGCACGGGGGACCGGGGGCGGGGGTCGGCGCCGAGGACACCCGCGCGCGACTGGCGGCTCGCGGGTGAACGGGGCAGGGGCTTCGGGATGAGCGGGGCAGAGGCTTGCGGATGAGTGCGGGGAGGGCTCGCGGGTGAGCGGGGTAAAGGGTTCGCGGATGGGTGGGGGAAGGGGTTCGCGGATGAACGCAGCAAGCGGCTCGCCGATGAGCTCGGCGAACAGCTCACCGGGAGAGGCCCGAGGGGCGGTTTCCCGGCGGGCGCGGCAGACGCCGTGCCGGACGGCACGGCGGGCGGCGGCTGGCCGATGAGTACCGCACGCCGCTCACCGAGCAGCACGGCACCGGCGCACCGGCCGGTGTACGTCGGCGACGACCGGGCCCTGCTCGATGTCGCCGAGGGCATCGCCGCGGACTGGGCGGCGCTCGGCGTCCGTGGCTCCTTCCTCGCCCGTGACCTCGGCACCGGTGAGCAACTCGGTTTCGACATCGAGGAGTCGACTCCCCTGGCGTCGGTGGTGAAGGTGCCGCTCGCCCTGGTCGTGCTGGACCGGATCGCGCACGGGGACCTCGACCCGGCGCACCCGGTCACGGTGGATCCCGGCACCAGCAGCGTGGGCCCCACCGGGCTCGCCGCCTTCCGGTACCCGGCCACCGTGGCCGTCGGCGACCTGCTCGCGCTCATGCTGTCGGTGAGCGACAACGCCGCCGCCGACGCGCTGCTGGACCTGGTTCCGGTGACGGACGTCGACGCGCGGCTGCGCGCCTGGGGCTGCGACGGGATCCGGATGCGGCACCGGATGAACCACCTGTACGAGTGCGCCGCCGGTGCCGCCGGCAACGACTTCTCCCTGGCGCTGGAGCTGGCCGTCCGGGACGAGGCAGCGGGCCGGCACACCATCGAGACCCTGGACCCGGCTCATGCCAACGCCGGCTCGGCCGCGGCGCTCGTCGGCCTGCTGGAGCGCGTGTGGTGCGACGGCATCGCCGGTCCCGGGGCGACGGCGGAGCTGCGCCGGATGATGGGGCTCCAGGTGTTCACGCAGCGGCTGGCGAGCGAGTTGCGGACGGACACGCTGCGGTGGAGCGGGAAGACGGGCACGTTCCTGCATCTCCGGCACGAGATCGGGGTCGTCGAGGCGGAGTCCGGGGAGCGGGTGGCGATCGCCGCGCTGACCCGGGCCGGGCGGCGGGCGGGGCTGGCTCCGGACATCGACCTCGCGATCGGGGTGGCGGGGCGGGAGGCGTTCGAGGCGTTGCGGAAGTAGGGGGCCGGCCGGCGCTCTGTGACACCGGTCAGGGCAGCAGCCGTTGTTCCTTGGCCACCGCCACCGCGCCCGCCCTCGTGTCCACGCCGAGCTTGTCGTAGATGCGCCGCAGGTGTGTCTTCACCGTGGCCTCGCTGATGTAGAGGGCGCGGGCGATGGCGTGGTTGGAGAGGCCTCGCGAGAGGTGGCTGAGGATGTCCAGTTCGCGGGGTGTCAGGGTGGGGCGCGGATTGCGGAGACGGGACATGACACGGTCGGCGACCGGGGGCGAGAGGGCCGGGCGGCCCTGGGCGGCGGCGTGGATCGCCGTGAACAGGTCCTCGGCGCGCTCGGCCTTCAGCAGGTAGCCGGTGGCGCCCGCGTCGACGGCACGGGTGACGTCGGCGTCGGTGTCGTACGTGGTGAGGACCAGCACGTGCGGGGCGGACGGCTCGGCGCGCAGTCGGCGGGTGGTCTCGACGCCGTCGATGCCCTCGCCCAGCTGGAGATCCATGAGGACGACGTCCGGGGCGGTCTTGCGCGCAAGGGCGAGTGCCTCCTCACCGCTGCCGGCCTCGCCGACGACCTCGATGTCCGGGGCGCTGTGCAGGAGCGCCAGCAGTCCGGCGCGTACGACGGCGTGGTCGTCGCAGACGAGGATGCGCACCGGTGCCGGTGCGGCCGTCTCGGGGGTGTGGGTCATCTCGGCTCCAACGGGATCGCCGCCGACAGCGCGGTGCCCTCGCCGGGCGCCGACTCGATCGTGAGGGTGCCGCCCAGCTGGCTCAGGCGGGCGCGGATGGCGGGCAGGCCGTGGCCGCGCGCGTCGGCCGGGGCGGCTTCGGGGGCGGGCGGGGTGCGCGGCGTGCGCGGGTCGAAGCCGCGGCCGTCGTCCGTGACGTCGAGGACGATCTGGTCGTCCAGGCAGGTCAGGGTGAGGGTGGCGGTGGTGGCCGCCGCGTGTTCGCGGACGTTGGCGAGGGCGCCCTGGGCGATGCGCAGCAGGGCCGACTCCACGGGGGCGGGCAGCGGGACGGGCGGGCTGCCCTCGGTGTGGACGCGGACGGTGAGCGCGGGTGTCGTCTCGCGCTCGGCGACGGCACGCAGGGCCTGGAGCAGGCCGCCGCCCTCGGCCAGGTCGGCCGGGGTCAGGTCGTGGACGAAGCGGCGGGCCTCGGCGAGGCTGCGCTCGGCGATCGCCGCCGCCGTACGGACGTGGTCGCGAGCGGTGCCGGGCGCGGTGTCCCAGAGACGGTCGGCCGCCTGGAGCAGCATGCGCTGGCTCGACAGGCCCTGGGCGAGGGTGTCGTGGATCTCCCGGGCGAGCCGTTCGCGTTCGGCAAGGGTGCCCTCGCGACGCTCGGTGGCGGCGAGTTCGCGCCGGGTGCGGACCAGGTCGTCGATCAGGGCGTCCTGACGGGCCGCCTGACGCTGCATGACAACGAACACGGTGGTGGCCACGGCGGCCACCGCGGGCGGTGCCAGGAGCACGTTCGGGTCGGGCCAGCCGGCCAGGCCGAGCTGGGTGGCCACCGCGAGCGCGGTGAGGAGCGCGACCAGCGGGATCGCGGTGCGCGGCGGGAGGGTGCGCAGGCCGGTGTAGAAGAGCGGGACCGCGCACCAGGCGAAGCTCGGGGCGAGGACGACGAGGAGCGCCCAGGCGGCGACGACCAGGCCGAGCCAGGTGAGGCGGCGCGGCGTGGGCCGGGTGCCGAGGGCGGGGCCGAGGACGTAGAGCGCGGCCAACAGCGCGGACAGGGCGATCACCCAGGGGGTGTGCGGTCCGTCGGCGTGCCGGGCCAGGTAGCGGGCGACGGACGCGGACAGCAGCACGAAGAACGCCGTGTGCATGACGATGGTGAGGGCACGGGTGTCGTCGCGCTCGGGTACGGCCACCGCGAGCACCTCCCTCTCCGCGCTGAACTGGGCAAACACCCTCCATTGTGCCCACGCCCGGGACCTCCGGGGTCATCCGATCGGATGACACCCGGGGCATCCGGTCCGGCGACGGAACCCGGCCCGCACCGGGTCGAGGATCGGTTCCGGGAGCGACTCCGCCCCCGGCCCAGCCCCTACCGGAAGGTTCCTCAGCATGCCCAGCCGCAAGAAGCCGTCCCTGCGTGCCCGCGTTCTCGTCGGCGGCGCCGCCCTGGCCGTCGCCGGCGCCGGTGTGGTCGGCACGGTGGCCGCCAACGCCGCCGACTCCACGGACGCCACGCCCGCCGCCGCTCCCGTCGCGGCCCGCGGCGGAGAGCTGACCCAGAGCACCCACCTCACCCTGGACGCCGCGACGAAGGCGGCGCGCGCCGCGATCGAGGCGGCCGAGAAGGACGGCCGGCACGTGTCCGTGGCCGTCGTCGACCGCAACGGCAACACGCTGGTCACGCTGCGCGGAGACGGGGCGGGCCCGCAGTCGTACGTGTCCGCCGAGCGCAAGGCCTTCACCGCGGTGTCCTGGAACGCGCCGACCTCCGAGCTGACCGGGCGGCTGGCCCAGGCCCCGACCCTGAAGGACATCCCGGGCACGCTGTTCCTCGCGGGCGGTACGCCGGTGACCGCCAAGGGCGCCCCGGTCGCGGGCATCGGCGTCGCGGGCGCCCCGTCGGGCGACCTGGACGAGCGGTACGCGCGCGCGGGCGCGGCGGCGCTGGGCCACTGACACGCCCGGTACCGCCGGAAAGCAGGACGTCCGGGTCCGCCCAGCGGGGCGGACCCGGACGTGCTGTTCAACGGGTCAGGCGTGGTGGAACCGGTCGGTCAGACGAGGTCGAAGCGGTCCGCGTCCATGACCTTGTTCCAGGCGGCGACGAAGTCCTTGACGAACTTCTCCTTCGCGTCGTCGCTGGCGTAGACCTCGGCGAGCGCGCGCAGCTCGGAGTTGGAGCCGAAGACGAGGTCGGCACGGCTGCCGGCCCACTTCACCTCGCCGGTGGCGGCGTCGCGGCCCTCGAACGTGGTCTGGTCCTCGGAGGTCGCCTTCCACGCCGTACCCATGTCGAGCAGGTTGACGAAAAAGTCGTTGGTGAGGACGCCGGGCGTCGTGGTGAGGACGCCGAGCTGCGACTGCTGGTGGTTGGCGCCGAGGACGCGCAGGCCGCCGACCAGGACGGTCATCTCCGGGGCGCTCAGGCCCAGCAGGTTCGCCCTGTCGAGGAGCAGGTACTCGGCCGGCAGGCGGTTGCCCTTGCCCAGGTAGTTGCGGAAGCCGTCCGCGGTCGGCTCCAGCGCCTCGAAGGACTCGACGTCGGTCTGCTCCTCGGTCGCGTCGACACGGCCGGGTGTGAACGGCACCTGGATCTCGTGGCCGGCTTCCTTGGCGGCCTTCTCCACGGCGGCGGCACCGCCGAGGACGATGAGGTCGGCCAGGGAGACCTTCTTGGCGCCGGAGGAGGCGTTGAACTCCTGCTGCACGTTCTCCAGGGTGCGCAGCACCTGCGCGAGCTGGTCGGGGTCGTTGACCTCCCAGCCGCGCTGCGGGGCGAGGCGGATGCGGGCGCCGTTGGCGCCGCCGCGCTTGTCGCTGGCGCGGAACGTCGAGGCGGACGCCCATGCGGTGGTGACCAGCTGGGACACGGACAGGCCCGATTCGAGCAGCTTGGTCTTCAGGGTGGCGATGTCCGCGTCGTCGATCAGCTCGCCCTCGCGCTCCGGCAGCGGGTCCTGCCACAGCAGCGTCTCCTCCGGGACCTCCGGGCCGAGGTACAGCGACTTCGGGCCCATGTCGCGGTGGGTGAGCTTGAACCAGGCGCGGGCGAAGGCGTCCGCGAACTCCTCCGGGTTCTCGTAGAACCGGCGGGAGATCGGCTCGTAGATCGGGTCGAAGCGCAGCGCCAGGTCGGTGGTCAGCATCCGCGGGCGGTGCTTCTTCGACGGGTCGTGCGCGTCCGGGATGATCTCGGGAGCGTTCTTGGCCACCCACTGGTTGGCGCCGGCCGGGCTCTGCTCCAGCTCGTACTCGAACTCGAACAGGTTCTTGAAGAACCCGTTGCTCCACTGGGTCGGGGTGCTGGTCCAGGTGACCTCCAGGCCGGAGGTGATGGCGTCCCCGCCCTTGCCGGTGCCGTAGGTGCTCTTCCAGCCCAGGCCCTGGTCCTCCAGCGAGGCGGCCTCGGGGTCGGGGCCGACGTTGTCGGCGGGACCGGCGCCGTGGGTCTTGCCGAAGGTGTGACCGCCGGCGATCAGGGCGACGGTCTCCTCGTCGTTCATCGCCATGCGGCGGAACGTCTCACGGATGTCGCGGGCCGCGGCGATCGGGTCCGGGTTGCCGTTCGGGCCCTCGGGGTTGACGTAGATCAGGCCCATCTGCACGGCGGCGAGCGGGTTCTCCAGCTCGCGGTCGCCGGTGTAGCGCTTGTCGTCCAGCCAGGTGGTCTCGGGACCCCAGTAGACGTCCTCCTCCGCCTCCCAGACGTCGGCGCGGCCACCGCCGAAGCCGAAGGTCTTGAAGCCCATGGTCTCCAGGGCGACGTTGCCGGTGAGGATCAGCAGGTCGGCCCAGGAGATGCTCTGCCCGTACTTCTTCTTGACCGGCCACAGCAGACGGCGGGCCTTGTCGAGGTTGCCGTTGTCCGGCCAGCTGTTGAGCGGGGCGAAGCGCTGCTGGCCGGCCCCGGCGCCACCGCGGCCGTCGCTGATGCGGTAGGTGCCGGCGCTGTGCCAGGCCATACGGATCATCAGCGGGCCGTAGTTGCCGAAGTCGGCGGGCCACCAGTCCTGCGACGTCGTGAGCACCTCGGCGATGTCACGTTTCACGGCCGCGAGGTCAAGCGACTTGAAGGCCTCGGCGTAGTCGAAGTCCTCGTCGAGCGGGTTCGCCACGGCCGGGTTCTTCGCCAGGATCTTCAGGTTGAGCCGCTCCGGCCACCACTGGCGGTTGCCACCACCCTGGGCCGGGTACAGGGCCCGGTCGTGCGCGACGGGGCAACCGCCGCTCCCCTCCTCCGACTTCGCGTCTGTGACGATCGCGTCATGGTTCTCAGTCATGGAAAATCCTTCCGAACTGTGCGGAACTCGGTGCTCAGGAACTGCGGCCGGTGGAACAGTCGGGGCACAGGCCCCAGTACACGACCTCGGCCTCGTCGATGGTGAAGCCGTGGTCGTCCGCGGCGGTCAGGCAGGGCGCGTCGCCGACGGCACAGTCGACGTCGGCGACGGCGCCGCAGGACCGGCACACGACGTGGTGGTGGTTGTCGCCCACGCGCCCCTCGTAGCGGGCCGGGTGGCCGGCCGGCTCGATACGGCGGACGAGACCCGCCGCGGTGAGCGCGTGAAGAGCCTCGTAGACGGCTTGCAGGGAGATGTGGCCTACGCGATCGCGGACTCCGGAGGCGATCGCCTCAACGCCGAGGTGGTCGCCGTCCCGGACGGTCTCCAGCAGCGCGACGCGGGCTGCCGTCACGCGCAGGCCGGCACCGCGGAGCTCCTCGGCGGTGGTCGGGGTCGGGGACGCGGTCATGCGGCCGAACCTATCCTCATAAACACGAGGGATTCAAGAAAACGAACGGTGCAATTTTGGCCGTCTCTCGTCGCCCCGCGTCCACTTCCCCGCCCACCTTCCACCCGCCGCACCGCTCGCCAGGCGTTTACGCACGCATACATCCCCGGTCGGCCGAAGGCCGGTCCCGGGCGTTCCCGCTTCATGGTCCCCCGGATGGGCGCGATCCGCGCGGCGAGCCGAACGGTCCTGCGAACCGGTGACTCGGTGCGCGCGCCGCGCACCCTCCGGTGCGGGCCGCACAGCACGGGAGCCCGCAGAGCACATGGACCCGCCCGAGCGAGAAACCCGGAGCCCGTCATCGAGGTGGCCGTCGAGAGGGACGCTCATGGACCTGGACGCCGTCGTCGACGAGCTGTACGGGCTGCGGCCGGAGGAGTTCGTGGCCGCCCGCGACCGCCGGGTCCGGGATGCCCGCGAGGCCGGTGACCAGGCCCTCGCCAAGGAGATCGGCGCGTTGCGGCGGCCGAGCCTGGCCGCCTGGGTCAGCAATCTGCTGGTGCGCCGGCAGCCGGAAGAGGTCCAGCCGCTGCTCGGCCTCGGCGAGGAGCTGCGCCGCGCGCACCGCGAGCTGAACGGATCACAGTTGCGCAGGCTGGCCCGCCGGCAGAACGAGGTGATCGGCGCGCTGGGACGGCAGGCCCGGCGGCTGGCCGCACAGGCGGGGCATCCGGTGGGCGAGGGCGTCCAGCGCGAGGTCGAGGGGACCCTGCACGCCGCGCTCGCCGATCCGGAGGCCGCGCGGGAGTGGGCGGCGGGCCGGCTGGTGAAGCCGCTCAGCTCGGTGATCGGGTTCCCGGCGGCCGACGAGTCCCTGCTCGGCCGCCGACCCGCTCCCGAACCGAAGGCCCCCGCCCGGGGCGGGGGCCGCGAGGAAGAGGAGGACGAGGGCCGGCAGGAGGACAAGGCTCGGGAGGAGGCGGCCCGGAAGGAGAAGGCCCGGAAAGAGGACGAGGACAAGGCCCGGGAGGCTGAGGAACAACGACGACGCGTCGCCGAGGCCCGCGAGGCCGGGCGGGACCTGCGCGCACGCGAGGAGGAGGCCGACAGCGCCGCGCGGGCGGTGGAGGCGGCCGGCGCACGGCTGGCCGACGTGGAGGAGCGGGTCCGTGTGCTGCGGGAGCGGCTGCGGGACGCCGAGCAGGAGCAGCAGCGGGCCCGGGCCGCCGAGCGGGACGCGCGGGACCGGGAGCGGCAGGCCGGCCGCGCCGTCCGGGAGGCCCGGCGCCGGGCCGAGAAGGCCGTTGCGCGACTGGAGCGGCCCGCGACGGGTGCGGGTCCTCGCGGCTGACGGAGCGCTCCCCGGGTCTCGGCCAGGCGCTGCTGGAGGCCAACCACATGCACCCGACGACAGCGTGGTGTACCCGCTGGGCGTCGGGGAGATCGGTCAGGTCGGTGCCGCCGCCGCGATCGCGAACGCAGTGCACCACGCGACCGGCCGCCGGGTGCGGCGGGTCCCGATCAGCGTCGAAGACCTGCTGTGACGTCCGGCCGGATCGGGCCGCGCTGCTGCGTCCGTCAGCCGGCGGCGGGCGCCCCGTCGCGTTGGACGACCATCATGGCCATGTCGTCCCGGACCAGTCCGCCCGCGTGGTCGCGCAGGTCGGCGACGATCTCCCGCAGGAGGGGGCCGGGGTCGAGGCGGGACCACTTCGCCAGGCGTTCGGCGAGCGGGTAGAACCTGCCGTCGCCGTCGCGGGTCTCGGTGACGCCGTCGGTGTAGAGCAGGATCCTGTCCCCGTCGTGGAAGGGGAAGGTGGCCGCCGTGTAGGTGCTGTGGGACAGGGCGCCCAGACCGAGCGGCGGAGCCGGGTCGGTGACGTGGAGCGCGGTCGCGGTCCCGGAGGAGCGGCGCAGCAGGAGGGGCGGCGGATGCCCGCAGCTGATCATGTGCATCACCGGCTGGTCGTCCGGGATGTCGAGCACGACGGCGGTCACGAAGCGTTCCCCGACGTACGGATCGACGTCCGAGAACTCGTTGAGGCCCCAGTGGACGGCGTCCTCCACGTAGGCGACGAGTTCCGGCAGCGGGATCGGGCGGTGGGCGGCGGCCCGGAAGGCGCCCAGCACGATGGCGGTGTCGCTGATGGAGGCGAGTCCCTTGCCGCGGACGTCCCCGATGACCAGGCGGGTGGAGCGGGCGGTCCGGGCCGCGGCGTAGAGGTCGCCGCCGATGTAGGTGTCGGCCTCGGCGCTGTGGTACTCGCTGGCGAGGGACAGCGGTCCGGCGCGCGTGGGGAGCGGACGCAGGACGACGCGTTGTGCGGTGTCGGAGACGGCACGTGCTCTGAGCAGTTCCCGCCCGCGCCGGTCCCGCAGGCGGGTGGAGGCGACCAGCAGCGCGCAGAGCACCGCGAGCGTGCACAGTTCGACGAGGACGCTCTCGGTGGCGAGGGTCCTGCGCTCCGTGCCGGCGGCGATCAGCGCGAGGACGGAGAGCACGCCGACCAGCGCCGTGGCCCGCGGGCCGTAGGCCATGGCGGTGCAGGCGGTGGCGACGACCAGGAGGTGGGCGAGATGGATGTCCGACGGCAGGAACGCGTCGGCCGTCGGGATGGCGACGACCAGCAGCAGCGGAACGGCCAGCCAGAGCGGGTGGGGTGATCCCCGGTTCCAGGCCGGCGGGGCCTCGGTGGTGCGTGTCTTCGTCGTCGCAGCCGTCACGTCGTGCTCCGGTCCGTGGTGCGGGTTCCGTCGGCGCGGGATCCGCGTGGGGCGGCCGGGCCCCCGGCCGGAACCACGTCCCCGAGCCGCGCCGACAGGTCGGTGCCGGGCCGTACGCCGGGCCGGGTCAGCAGGGTGAACGCGACACCGGTGTTCGCCGAGATCCCCTCAAGGATCAGCGATCTATTGCTCACGTTATCAACGATACCAAGGGCCTATTTAATCGGAACATACTTACGAATTTCCGGATTCGCCGGGAGGGGTTCATGGCCGCCGCCGGCCCGAACCGGGTCAGGCCGGCGGCGGCCCGGTCGTCCTGCGGACCACCAGCTTGGGACCCAGCTCCGCCCTCTACTGCGCCCGCGCTCCTTCCACCTCTCCGGGGCACCGCGGTGAGCGTGCTCACCCGGGCGGGTGCACCGGGTCCCGCCGTCCGTGGCACGGACGGCGGTCCGTCGTTCGGCAGCAGTGTGATGTTTCCCGTGCGGCGTGAGGGACCGGGGGTCGGCGGGCAACGTACCCCTTCATGCCCCACGCGAACCCCCTGCGGCAGGTGATGTGATGACCACGGCGACGACTCCCGCGCTCCGGACGCCAGCCGCCCGGGCCGGCGCGGCGACCGCCGGGTCCGGCGCGCCGGCCGCCCTGCCCTCCCTGCCGTCTCTCACCGGGCTGCGCTGGATGGCGGCGCTGCTGGTGTTCGGACTGCACGTGCACAACTTCGGCTGGTTCGGCGGCACCGGTGGCCGCCTCGTGTCCTGGGCCTTCGGCGCCGGCGCCACCGGAGTGTCGTTCTTCTTCGTCCTGTCCGGATTCGTGCTGACCTGGTCGGCGCGGCCCCGCGACCGGGCGCTCGCCTTCTGGCGGCGGCGCGTCGCCCGGATCTACCCGGTGCACCTGGCCACCCTCGTCGTCGCCCTCGTCATGGCGTGCACGCTGACGCACCAGGCACGGCCGACGGCGAAGCAGACGCTGGGGAACGCGCTGCTGCTGCACTCCTGGTGGCGGCCGTGGTGGCAGACGCTGAACCCGGTGAGCTGGTCGCTGGCCTGCGAGGCGTTCTTCTACGCCGCCTTCCCGCTGCTGATCCTGCTGCTGCGCCGGCTCGGGGCGCGCGGCTCGGCCGCGCTGGGCGGACTGTCGGTGGCGGCGGTCCTGCTGCTGGCCTGGGCGGACGCCCACCACTGGTGGACCTACTCGGTCTACTCGTTCCCCGCCGCGCGGCTGCCCGAGTTCGTGCTCGGCGCGGTCACCGCGCGGCTGGTGCTGCTCGGCCGCTGGCGCGGACCCGGCCTGGAGGCCTCGCTCGCCCTGGCCGTCATCGGCTATTTCATGGTCCCGCAGGTCACGCCCGGCTACTCCGCCACCGTGTGCACCCTCGCCGGCTTCGCCCTGCTCATCCCGGCGGCGGCGGTCGCCGACCTGCACGGGCTGCCGTCCCTGTGGCGGCGCCGGCGGATGGTACGGCTGGGGGAGCTGTCGTTCGCCTTCTACATGGTCCACCTGCTGGTCCTGCGCGCCGCGACGGAGTTCCTGGGCAAGAAGCCGCACTTCGGCGCCCTGGCGGGGCTGGCGGTCACCGCCGCCGCGTTCACCGTGTCGCTCGCCCTGTCCTGGGTCCTGTACGAGGGGGTGGAGCGCCCGGCACGGCGCCTGCTGCTGCGCCGTCGCCGCCCTTCTGCGCAGCCGGACCCCGCACCGGTCCGCTCCGAGGCCCCGGCACCGGCGCGTGACTGACCCCCGCGGTCGCGGCCGGTCGCACGCACGGGTGACGTCCGCAACAGCGAGGAGAGTCGCGCGGGTTTCGGGGTAGGCGGCTCACCGACACCGGCCCGGCGGCACACACCGGCGGGCCGGCACCACGTGAACGCACCGAAGGAGCCGAATCGACGTGCGCGGGAAGCAGACCGGGACGAGCCGGCGGCCGAGCACGGCCGGGCCGTCGCCCACCCCTGCCCGCCGACTGGTCCGCACGATGGCGCAACCCCACGCTCCACACCGCGGCACGGAATCCTGCGGCGCGGCCCACGCTCCGCACGGCGGCACCAGGTCCTACGGCACGGCCGGCACTCTGGACCACGGTCCGAAGCCCTACGTCCCGGCCCCCACTCCGGACCCCGGCACGAGGTCCTGCGGCACGGCCCACGCTCCGGATCACGGCGTGGCGGCCCACGGCCCGACCCGTACGCGGCACACCGGCACGGCGGCTCCCGGCCACGCCCGTACGCCACACCGCGACACCGCGGGCCACCGCCCGGCACCGGCCCCGCACCACGGCACGGCGGCCCCTGGCCGAGCCGCGGACCCGCGCCACGGCACAGCGGCGTACGCCCCCGCCCGCCCGGCACCCCCGTGCCCCGGTCGCGTCGGCCGCCCCGTTCGGGACGGCACCCGGCGTCGTGGCCGTCCGGCCGTGTCGGCGCCCGGGGTCGCGGCCCCGGCCCGCCGGAGGACGCGGCGGCCGGCTGCGCCCCCGCTGTCGGCGGGGTCCGCACGGGGTCCCTGGTCAAACGACCCTGACCTGGGGAAAGTTGCCGGGACCGGGTTTGGAGCGGCCAGACTGCGGAGGCTACGGTGGGCGGTCGGCAATGATCGGTACGGGGAGCCGGCCGACCGGCGGACCTGGCTGTGCGAGAGGAGAGGATGAGAGTGCCCGAGCAGGACGCGGCCGCATCGGCCCCGCAGGTGGTGAGTGCCTTCCTGGAACGGCGCAAGGAGCAGATCGCCCAGCGCTGGGCCGACGCCCCCCTGTTCCGCTCGGTCTTCACCGTCTCCCGTGACGAGGCGGTCGAGGCGTGCAAGGCCGTGGTGGAGGCGCTGTCCGACGTGGCCGTCGGCGGACGGCTGGAGGACATCACGGCGCCCGGCTTCGCGCCGGTGCGTGACCAGTTGGGGCGGATGACCCAGACCCGGACCCGCGCCGGATCCACCCCGGCCCAGATCGCCGACGAGGTGGCCGGTCTGCGCGTGCCCGCGGTCGACCTGCTGCGCGAGGAGTTCGCCGACCCCGCCACCCCGCAGGCCCAGGAGAGCGTGATGGCGCTGACGCTGCTGCTCGGCACGCTGCGCCTGGTGGTGATGGAGACGGCGCTGGACGCGAACGCCGAGCTGATCGAGCGGCAGCGCCAGCAACTGCTCGAAGTGGCCACCCCCGTCATCAAGTTGTGGGAGGGCACGGTCGCCGTACCCCTGATCGGGACGCTGGACAGCGCGCGCAGCCAGGTCGTGATGGAGTCGCTGCTGGAGGCCATCGTCGACCAGCGGGCCCGCTACGCCATCCTGGACATCACCGGCGTGCCGACGGTCGACTCGCTCGTCGCGCAGCACCTGATGAAGACGGTGGCCGCGGCACGTCTGATGGGCGCGGAGTGCATCGTGTCCGGGATCCGCCCGGCCATCGCGCAGACCATCGTGCAGCTCGGCATCGACCTGGGCTCGGTGCTCACCCGCGCCTCGCTGTCCGACGCGCTGGCCTACGCGCTGGGCAAGCAGGGCATCGAGGTGTCCCGTGCGGACGCGGGTGCGAGCGCCCGGTGAACCAGCCCACTCCCGCCCAGCCGTCCCAGGTCCCGGTGCTCGCCCTGGGCGACGTCCTGCTGGTCTCCTTGCAGGGCGAGCTGCACGACGGCATGGCCGAGCAGCTCCAACATGACATCACCAACCGCATCGCCACCAGCCGGGTGACCGGTGTGGTCCTCGACATCTCCGGCGTGGACATCGTCGACTCGTTCCTCGGCCGGGTCCTCGCGGAGATCGCCTCCACGGCCGGCCTGCTGGCCGCCCGTACGGTCCTGGCCGGTATGCGGCCCGCCGTCGCGATCACCCTCGTCGAGCTGGGGCTCACCCTGCCCGGCCTGGTCACCGCGCTGGACGTCGACCGTGCCATGGAACTGCTGTCGCAGAGGGGGAGCTGATGCGGTCGTCCGGCCAGGTCTCCGCCACGAGCCTGCCCATCGGCTCGGACGCGGATCTGGCCTGGGTCCGGCAGCAGGTGCGGCAGTGCGCGGCGCAACTCGGCTTCGGTCTGGTGCAGCAGACCAAACTGGTCACGGCGGCGAGCGAGCTGGCCCGCAACACGCTGGTGCACGGCGGCGGCGGGCGGGCGGAGATCACGCCGCTGGACAACGGCCGCAGCCGGGGGCTGCGCATGTGTTTCATCGACAGCGGTCCGGGCATCCGCGACCTGGAACTGGCCATGACCGACGGCTACACCACCGGCGGCGGCCTCGGACTCGGGTTGAGCGGAGCGAAGCGGCTGGTGCACGAGTTCAGCGTGGACACCGAGCCCGGACGGGGCACGACCGTCACCGCCGTCGCCTGGGTGGCCCAGGTGCCCTCGTCGCGTCCGGGGGTGGGATGAGCCGGGTGTGGGAGATCCCGGTGCACGACTCCACGCGTGTCCGGGACGCCCGGATCGCGGCCCGTGAGGCGTGCGGACAGGCGGGCCTCGCCGTCGCGCGCACGTCGGCCGCGGAGCTGGTCGCCACCGAGCTGGCCACCAACCTGCTCAAACACGCCGGCGGGGGCCACATGGTGGTCAACCTGGTGGCGGCGCCGGCCGTCGGCGGGGAGGCCGTGTCGGTACAGCTCTTCACGCTCGACCACGGCCCGGGCATCGCCGACGTCGGTGCCGCGCTGCGGGACGGCTGGTCCACCGCCGCCGGCTCGCTCGGCGCGGGTCTGGGCAGTTGTCAGCGCAGCGCCAACGCCTTCCACCTGTACAGCCTGCCGGGCCGGGGGACGGTCGCGGCGGCGCGGATCGACCCCGAGCCCGGCAGACGCGGGACACCGGCGGCACCGGTGCCGGCGGGCGGGATCACCACCGCCCTCGCGCAGGCCGAGCAGAGCGGTGACGCGTGGAGCTGGGTGCGCTCCGGGAGTCTGGTGACGCTGCTGCTCGCGGACGGCCTGGGGCACGGTCCGAAGGCCGCGCACGCCTCCACCGCGGCGGTGGCGGAGCTGCGCCACGCCGCCCATCTGCCGCCGGCCGACATCCTGCGCCGGCTGCACATCGCGCTGCGGCCCACCCGGGGCGCCGCGGTCACGGTCGCCCAGGTGGACACGGACCGGGGGGAACTCAGCTTCGCGGGCGTCGGCAACGTGGGCGCCCGGGTGCGCACCGGGGACTCCTGGACGTCCCTCGTCTCCCATCCGGGGATCGTCGGCGCGTACTTCCCGGCGCACGTGCCCGTGCGCCGGGTGCCGTGGCACCGGGACAGCCTGCTCGTCGTGCACAGTGACGGACTGCCCAGCCGGTGGCGTCCGCCGGAGGACCCCCGGTTGCTGGCCCACGACCCGTCGGTGGTGGCCGGGGCCATCCTGCGCGACGCGGGCAGTCCGGCCCGCCCCGCACGCGACGACACCAGCGTGGCCGTACTGGCCCCCGACCGCCGGACCAGCGCCCATGACAGCCGCCTCTGAGAACTGGACCATCGCCTCCGCCGTCGACGCGGCCCGCGCCCGTGCCCTGCTGGCCCGGCTCACCACGGACGCCGGGGTGCCCGCGCTCGACCGGGCCCGCTTCCTGAGCGCGCTCGGCGCCCGGCTGCGCCGCGCCGTCGACGCCGGCGGCGCGGACCTCGCGGTCGCCGCCGAGGCGGACGGGAAGCTGCGGGTCGCCCTGGACGGGCCGGAGCCCTGGCAGGACACGCTCGTCTGCCCCTCCCCCGTGGCCGGCCCGCTGCCCGGCCTGGACGACGCCCCGCTCGCCGAGGCGGTGCTGGGCGCCGACGAGGACACCGCCGCCCTGCTGGCGCACCTGGCGGAGCGGGAGAAGCTGCTGCGGTTCCACCGGGAGGAGCTGCACCAGACCAACCAGGGCGTGCTGGCGCTGCACGCCGAGCTGGAGGCGGCGGCGCTGGCGCAGCGCGAGCTCCTCGACGCGGAGCGGGCGGCGCGCGCGGAGGCGGAGAAGGCCCGCCGGCTGCTGACCTTCCTGGCCAACGCGAGCGCGGTGCTGAACGCCTCCCTCGATCACGAGGACATCCTGCGCCGGCTGCCCGAGCTGCTGGTCCCGGAGTACGCGCGGCACGTCGACGTCTGGTTCGTGGACGACGAGCGGATCCCGCCGGCCGAGCGGACGGCGGCCACGGTGACGGCGGCGCGCACCGGGCGTCCGCAGCACGCGGGCCCGCACCCCGGTGACCTCCCCGGCGTGGACGACCTGCCGGCCTCCGCGCTCTTCCCGGACCGGCCGCTGCTGTGCCTGCCGCTCGGCGCGCGCACCGTGCAGGGGGTGCTGACCCTGGCGGCGCCCGGCGAGCGTTTCGACCCGGACACCACCGTGATGCTGCTGGAACTGGCCCGGCGGGCGGGCATCGCCCTGGACAACGCCCGCCAGTACGAGCAGCACCGGGACGTGGCCGAGGCCCTGCAACGGGCCCAGCTGACCGAGCTGCCCGCCACCCCGGGCCTCGACCTGGCCGCGCGCTATCTGCCGGCGACGCACGGTCTGAACATCGGCGGCGACTGGTACGACGCGTTCCCGCAGCCGGACGGCAGTGTGCTGGCGGTGATAGGGGACGTCACGGGGCACGGGCTGCGCGCGGCGGTGATCATGGGCCAGCTGCGGACCGCGCTGCGCGCCTACGCCGTCGAGGGCAACGGCCCGGCACGCATCCTCACCCTGCTGCACCGGATGCTCCGCCATCAGCAGCCGGAGCTGTACGCGACCTGTGCGATCGCCCGGTTCACGCCCGGGGAGCCCGGTGTGGTGTGGGCGGCGGCCGGGCATCCGCCGGCCATCGCGCGCGGCCCGCACGGCGAGGTGCGGGTGCTGGAGGCCAGACCGGGGATCATGCTGGGGGTTCCGATGGCGTTCTCGTACGAGGAGCACACCCTGGAGCTTCCGGTGGGCTCGACGCTCGCGCTGTACACGGACGGGCTGGTGGAGCGGCGGTCGGCCGGGATCGACGCGGGCATCGACCGCCTCGCCCAGGCCATGGGGGCGCTCGGCCGGTCGGATCTGGCGGATCTGGACGGGGCGGCCGACGCGCTGCTCAAGCCGATGCTGCACGACTCCGAACACGACGACGACATCTGCCTGTTGCTGTGCCGCACCACCCTTGAGTGAGCGGCCCCGCGCCGGCTCCCGGTGTCATGGGGAGCCGGCGCGGGTCCGGACGGATGTCCGGGGCCGTCAGGCGGCGGACGGGAAGCGTTCCCAGACCCGGTGGGTGCCGAGCAGCTGGGTGAGCTGCTGGAGCGCGGCGGTGGCGGTGTCGTCGGCGACGACACCGGGTGCCTCCAGCGGGATGCCGGCCGCCTCCAGGGCGCTCTGCCCGCGCTTGGCGGCGCCGATGGCCTTTCCGTGCCGGAAGGCTTCCGCCAGCAGCAGCCCCACCCGCGGGTCGGGGGTGGCCTGGTGGCCGTTGGGCTGACCCGCCTTGGCGTCCCGGGCTCCGTAGGCGTCGGCGCCCACGCCGGGGGTGCCGGCCACCAGCAGCGCGTCGAACTCCACGGAACGCGCGGTGGCGTAGGTCCGCTGCACGGTCAGGGCGTCCGCGCCGTCGCCGAGGGTGCCGCCGGCCGGTGCGACGATCAGCGGGACCATGCCGCCGTCGAGCACCTGCTGGCGTACGGCCCGTACGCCGTCCAGGTCGCCGTCGGGGCCGGTGACGATGCCGATGATCCGGCCGTCGGTGGGCCAGGTCTGCCCGACCTGGGAGAGGGCGGGGCTGGGCTCGACGTCGGCGAGCGGCACCGTCGGCGCGGGGGCGGGCAGGCCGAGGCCGGCGGCGACGCCCTCGCACAGCTCCGGGTCGATGTTGGCCAGGACCTTCAGGGCCCGTTCCCGGATGGCCTGTTCGTAGCACTTGGCGAGTTCGAAGGTGTAGGCGCCGATGATGTGCTCGCGCTCGGGCGGGCTCATGCTCAGCCAGAACCTGCGGGGCTGACTGAAGTGGTCCTGGAACGACTCGGGCGCGTCGCGGACCTTGGTCGCCTCGGGGACGCGGACGGGGGTCTCGACGTACGCGCCTTCGAGGTCCGCCCCGGGGGTGAACGGGCAGCCGCCGTCGAGGGAGTTGGGGCGGTAGGGGGCCACACCGCGGTGGACGGCTGTCTGGTGGAAGCCGTCGCGCAGCATGTCGTTGACGGGTGAGTGCGGCCTGTTGATCGGGATCTGCGGGAAGTTGGGGCCGCCGAGCCGGGTGATCTGGGTGTCCAGGTAGGAGAAGAGCCGGCCGGCGAGCAGCGGGTCGTCGGTGATGTCGATGCCGGGGACGAGGTGGCCGACGTGGAAGGCGACCTGCTCGGTCTCGGCGAAGAAGTTCGACGGGTTGCGGTCGAGGGTGAGCAGCCCGATCGGCTGCACGGGGGCCAGTTCCTCGGGGACGATGTTCGTCGGGTCCAGCAGGTCGATGCCCTCGAAGGTCTGGTCGGGGGTGTCGGGGAAGGTCTGGATGCCGAACTCCCACTGCGGGTAGGCGCCCGCCTCGATGGCGTCGTAGAGGTCGCGGCGGTGGAAGTCGGGGTCGACGCCGTTGATGATCTGGGCCTCCTCCCACACCAGGGAGTGCACGCCCAGCTTCGGCTTCCAGTGGAACTTCACGAGGGTGGTCCCGCCCTCGGCGTTCACCAGGCGGAAGGTGTGGACGCCGAAGCCCTCCATCGTGCGGTAGGAGCGGGGGATGCCCCGGTCGGACATGTTCCACAGGGTGTGGTGGGTGGCCTCGGTGTGCAGGGTGACGAAGTCCCAGAAGGTGTCGTGGGCGCTCTGCGCCTGCGGGATCTCCCGGTCCGGGTGCGGCTTGCCGGCGTGGATGACGTCCGGGAACTTGATGGCGTCCTGGATGAAGAACACCGGGATGTTGTTGCCGACGAGGTCGAAGACGCCCTCGCTGGTGTAGAACTTCGTCGCGAAGCCGCGGGTGTCGCGGACGGTGTCGGAGGAGCCACGGGAGCCGAGCACGGTGGAGAAGCGGACGAACACCGGTGTCTCGACGTCCTCGGCGAGGAAGGCCGCCTTGGTCACGTTGGCGGCGGTGCCGTAGCTGCGGAAGACGCCGTGCGCGCCGGCGCCGCGGGCGTGGACCACGCGCTCGGGGATGCGCTCGTGGTCGAAGTGCATGACCTTCTCGCGCAGGTGGTGGTCCTGGAGGAGCACCGGTCCGCGGGGGCCCGCCTTGAGCGAGTGGTCGGTGTCGTAGAGCCGGGTGCCCTGGGCGTTGGTCAGGTAGCTGCCGCTCTGTGCCATCCGCGCCTGGTCGGCGCCGGTCGGCTGCCCGGTCGGCGAGACGGTGGCCGGGCCGCTCTGGTCGGGCTTGGGCGGGTACGGCTCATGGGGGTCGGTCGGCTCGGCGACCGGCGGCGACTTGGGTCCCGGCTTGCCCGGGATGCCGTCCTCGGGGCCCGCCGGCCCGCCCTGCAAGGCGTCCGCCACCTTGTCCGCCGCTCGCTTCAGAGGGTTCGTCTCGCTCATCAGTTCCAATTCCTTCGCTGGTCACGGGGGCGGGCCCGGCTGGGGCGAGGCGGGTGCCCGAGGCGCGGCCGGGCCCGCCGGGGCATGGCCGGCACCAGGGACGTACCGGGCGAACGTCGAATGGAAAGTCGAATGAAAGTCGAAGCAAAAGGGGTACGTCAGGGTCCGTACCGAGGTCCCCGGGCCGGGGCGTCCGAAACCGGGAACCACGGGGATTTCCGGTCGGGGTGAAGTCGGGCCGTCTCCTGTCGCGTTGCCGGGGCGGATGGCCCGCCGGACGCTGGTCCGGGCCCGGGGACCACCGGCAGGGCCAAGTGCCCCCTGCCGAGGACGTGTTGGTCAGCAGGGCCGGCTTCTTGACCCGGGGCGGGCGGTCACCCGGTGGCCGCCCGCACAGGCCACCCTAGGCGCTGACCCCGTCGGGCGCAGTTCGGGACGGGCAGCGGAGTACGGCCTGGGGTACGGCCCCTCGGCCGCCGGTCACGGGCGCGCCACGACCCGCAGGGTCTCCAGGGAGGAGTCCGCCGCGTCCGGAATGAGGAAGCCGTGGGCGATACCGCTGCGCAGGTAGTCGACGATCTCCGCGGTGATCACCTCGCCGGGCGCCACGACCGGCACGCCCGGCGGGTACGGGCTGATCGTCTCCGCGGCGATCCGGCCCACGGCCCGCTCGGCGGGCACGTCCTCGGCGGGACCGAAGAAGGCATCGCGGGGCAGCACCGCCTGCTCCAGTTCCAGGGCGCGGGGCTCGGGCAGGTGCACGGCGGGCCGCCGCTCGATGGTGTCCGCGCGTTCCACCAGCGAGCGCACGGACTCCACCAGCAGTTTCTCGGTCGCGTCGTCGTCGGCGTGGGTGATGGAGGCACTGATCCGGCAGGTGTCCGAGCCGCCCACGTCGACGTGGCAGTTGGCCCGCAGCCACTCGGCCGCCTGCATGCCGCTGATGCCGAGGTCGCGTACGTCGACGACGATCTTCAGGGGGTCGAACTCGGCGGCCAGGTCCTCCTGAACCACCTCACCGCCCATCACCCGCAGCCCCGGCAGCTCGCGCAGCAGGGCCCGGACGC
The DNA here is from genome assembly GCF_001514055.1 of Streptomyces corchorusii. NCBI lineage: Bacteria > Bacillati > Actinomycetota > Actinomycetes > Kitasatosporales > Streptomycetaceae > Streptomyces > Streptomyces corchorusii. Next base: position 305,210 of record NZ_KQ948353.1, read on the forward strand.
GCTCGGCCCGGTGCAGCGCCGCGTCCAGGAGGTCGTGCCCCTGTTCCACCATCTGCCGCCGCCAGCCGTCGAGGGCCGCGTAGACCAGGCTGGAGGCGCTGGTGGTGCCGAGCAGGTCCTCGCGCTGTTTGAGCACCGTGGGCGAGACCCGGTCGTGCTGGAGGTGGAAGACGGAACTCTGCTCGATCGCGCCGCCCATCTTGTGGACGCTGGTGACGACCAGGTCGGCGTCCGCGTTCATGCCCCAGACGGGCAGCTCCGGGTGGAAGGGCAGGTGGGCGCCCCATGCCTCGTCCACGATGAGCGGGACGTCGGAGGCGTGGCAGGCGTCGGCCACCGCGCGCACGTCGGCGCAGGTGCCCCAGTCGGTGGGGGTGATCAGCAGCATGCCCTTGGCGTCGGGGTGTTCGCGCAGCCGGTTGCGCACGTCGTCGGCCTCGGGCGGATGGGCCATGTGCCGTTCGGCGTCGAACTTGGGGTGGACCCAGACCGGCTCCACACCGTTGATGATCACCGCCGCGATGACCGACTTGTGGGCGTTGCGGGACAGCAGCAGCTTCTCCCCCGGTCCGGCGACCGAGCACATCGCGGTCTTCACGGACAGGGAGCTGCCGCAGGTGGAGAAGAACGCGTGCTCGGCGCCGACCGCGTCCGCCATCAGCTCCTGGGCCTGCTCCAGCACGCCCTGGGACTGGCGGCGGTCGTCCAGGCCGTTGAGGCTGAGCACATCGGAGCGGAAGACGTCCAGCCCCAGGATCTCGGCCACCCGCGGATCGGTGCCGCGGCCCTGCTTGTGCCCGGGGGGCCCGTACGCCACGTCTCCTCGCCGCCGGAACTCCTGCAAAGCCTCCAGGACGGGTACGCGTGAGTGATCCATGGCTGTCCTCCTGAGCTGGTCGGTGCCGCATCCACCGTGTTGCACCGGCCGGACTCCCCAAACACGCGGCCGGTGTCAGGGGGCCGTTCGGTGGAACCCGGGCCGGCACGGAACACGCCCGCCGAACCCCAGGAGGTCTCGTGTCGCTGTACCAGCGGATCCGGGAGGAGACCGAGCGCCGCGCCGACGCGCTGTGGACCGTGGCGACCGCCCTGCACGCGGACCCGGAGACCGCGTTCTCCGAGCACCGCGCGGCGAAGCTGCTCACGGACGAGCTGGAACGCGCCGGGTTCGCGGTGCGGCGGGAGGCGGCGGGTCTGCCGACCGCGTTCACGGCCCGTGCGGGCGAGGGCCGGCCGGTGGTGGCCTTCCCCCTGGAGTACGACGCCCTGCCCGGACTGGGGCACGCCTGCGGGCACAACCTGATCGCGGCGGCGGGCCTGGGCGCGGCCCTCGTCACGGAGGCCGTGCGGGACGGCGCCGAGGGCACGGTCCTCGCGGTGGGCACGCCCGCCGAGGAGGGCGGTGGCGGCAAGGCCCTGGAGGTGGAGGCCGGGGTCTTCGACGGGGTGGACGCCGCCCTGATGTTCCACCCCGGGGTGTACGACTGGGTCCGGGCACCGCTGACCGCGCAGGAGCAGTACCGGGTCGGCTTCCGGGGCCGGGCCGCGCACCCGACGGGCAATCCGACGGAGGGCGTCGACGCGCTCGCCGCGCTGATCGAGCTGTTCAACGTCCTGTCGGCGCTCGGGCGGCGGCTGCCGGAGGGATCCCATGTCCAGGGGATCATCACCCAGGGCGGTACGGCCACGAACATCGTCCCGGAGTACGCCGAGGGCCGCTTCGGGCTGCGCGCGGTCACGACGGCGGCCCTGGACGAGCTGGCGGAACAGCTGCGCACCGCCGCGGAGGGGGTGGCGCTGGCGACCGGCACGGCCGTCACGGTGGAACGCGCGAGCGTGCGGTACGAGCACTTCCGGGACAGCTCGGTGCTGTCCGAGCGGTTCGCCGGACACCTGGACCGCGCCGGGATCCCGCTCACCGCGCCCACGCCCGGCGTCTACCTGGGCTCCTCCGACATCGGCAACGTCAGCGGCCGGGTGCCCGCCATCCACCCGTTCGTCGCGATCATGGGCGCCGACGGCTCCGACCACACGCCGGAGTTCGCCGAGGCCGCGGCCTCACAGCGGGCCCGCGGGGTGCTGACGGCGGTGGTGGAGGCGCTGGCCTGCACGGCGGTGGACATCCTGCGGGACGCGGACCTGCGCGGCCGCGCGTGGGCGGATCTGCTCCTGACGGCGGACTGACGGGCGCACCGGCCGCCGTACGCCCGTTCGGCCCGGCGGCCGGGCCGCCGGGCGGCGGTTCAGCCCGGCCGGCCGCAGCGGACCTCGCGTTCGTCGCCCCGGTCGGCGGCCTCGGCCTGGGTGCGTGCGTACTCCAGGGCGGCGGGCAGGGCCCCGCGGACCGCCTCGGGCAGCCGTCGGCGCGTCGGCCAGTCCACCAGGCAGCGCGCGACCTCCCGAAGTTTGATGTTGGTGTGCTGCGAGATGTGCCGCAGGACCTCCCAGCCCTGCTCCGGACGCAGCCCGCCCACGGTGATCACCACGCCGATCGCCTGATCGACCAGGGCGTGGGAGCCAAGGGCACGACGCAGCTGCTCCACCTCCTCCTGAAGTGCTTCCACCTGGTCCGTCTGCTCGTCGCGTCCGATCATGCGCTCACCCTCCGCAGCCCGGCCGCCCCACGCCAGCCGCCAGGCGAACAACAGGGCAAGAGGCCGTACAGAAAACGAAAAATCGCAGGTCGACGGGTCGTGGAAGCGGGTTTCGGGGGCAGCGGGGTGACATGGACACCCTCACCTTCGACAGCCGCGACCTGGACGTGACGGAGGATTTCCTCAGCCGGGCCTACGCCAAGATGCGCATCGCCAGCGGGACGCCCGGCTCGAACCGTGCCCAGATCCACCGCGCCGGCATCCCCACGGTGAGCGTCGACGAACTCGCGCTGGACTTCGAGATGGCCTACTCGGTGTCGCCGCTGGGCCGGATCTGCCTGTGCGTCGTGCACGAGGGAACCGTGCGGGACCACGGCTTCCAGGGCGTCGAGGACTCCTTCGGCCCCGGTGACGTGGTGCTGTTCGCGCCACCGGACCTGCCGTACACGGGCCGCATCTGCAACGCCCGCTACAACATCACCATGCTGGATCCCGCGCTGCTCGCCCAGGTGGCCGGGGACGGCTCGCGACCGGTACGGCTGACCGGGCACCGGCCGCGCTCGGCCGCCGCGGCGCGCCACCTCAGCCGTACGATCGTCCATCTGCGGGACGACGTGCTGTCCGACGCCGAGATCGCGGACCAGCCGCTGATCGCCAGCACGGCCGCCCAGCACCTGGCGGCGAGCGTCCTGGCCGCGTTCCCCAACACGGCGCTGGACGAGCCCGCCGCCCACGGCACCGAGGCGCACCCGGCGGTGCTGCGCCGCGCGCTCGCCTACATCGACGACCATGCGGACCAGCCCGTCACGGTCGCGGACATCGCCGCCGCGGCCCATGTGACGGTACGGGCGCTCCAGTACGCCTTCCGCCGTCATCTGGACACCACTCCGCTGGCCCAGCTGCGCCGGGTGCGGCTCGCGCACGCCCACCACGAGTTGGTGGCCGCCGACCCCGGCAGCGGGCGCACGGTCACGGAGATCGCGGCCCGGTGGGGTTTCCACCATCCGGGCCGCTTCGCCTCCCTGTACCGGGACACCTACCGCAAGGCCCCGCACGAGACCCTGGCCGGCGGCTGACCCGCGGCTGCGGGTGTCCTTAGGGGAAGGACGTCACCTTGGACGGGACCGTGTCGGTGCCCGAGGTGGGTGCGCCGGTGCTGTTGACGACGTGCGCGTACTGGCCCTTGCCGCCGAGGGAGATCACCAGCAGGTCGTGCATCCTGATCCCCGAGGTGGCGGGCACCTGGAAGCCGTGCGCCTGGACGATCGAGGGATCGGCCGTGTAGTTGCAGTAGCTGCCCAGGCCCCACGCCTCGTGGGTGGTGACGGAGTCGGCGACCTTGTAGGCCGCGTAGCCGGTGATGCCGTCGTGGGTGATGGCGGCGGCGTTCGGGGCGTCGTAGGCCTTCTCGTTCTGGAAGAAGATCGTCCGGCCGCGTTCTCCGTTCCAGTAGACGTCGTACTTGTTGAAGTGCTCCACGAACAGGCCGGTGGCCAGGACGTCGTCGCCGTTCACGCGCAGGCCGTAGTCGGCGCGGTTGGTGTCCCAGCCGACGCCGCTGCCGTGGTCGGCGCGCCAGATCCAGGTGTGGTCGATGATGACGTCGTCGCTGTTGACCACCACGGAGTTGGTGGCGAGCCCGGGGCCGGCGCCGCCGATGCGGATGAACACGTCCTGCATGGTGGTGGGGTTGGCGGAGTGGTCGGCGGTGGCGCCGGGGGTGCCGATGCGCAGCAGCGTGTCGGAGTTGACCGGGCCCGCGTCGATCAGGAATCCGGCGAGCCGCACGCCGTCGACGTCGGCGACGTGCATCGCGTCGATGCCGTTGTCGGGGACGAGGGTGGCGAGGCCGAGTCCGAGGACGACGGTGTTCGGCCGGGTGACGTCGATGGTCTGGTCGAGGTGGTAGACGCCGGGGGTGAACAGGAGGTTGAGGCCCTGGGCGAGGGCCTGGTTGATGGTGGCGGCCGTCGCGCCGGGCTTGACGACGTAGAACTGGTCGAGCGGGATCGAGGTGCCGGCGTTCGCGGGCCACGACACGCCCCGGGCGTTCGTGCGCTTGGCCGGGACGAACACCTTGTAGGCGGAGCCGTCGAGGTAGAGGAACGGCTTCTCGCGGGAGACCGGGGTGGTGTCCAGGGTGGTGTACGGGCCGCTGTCGAAGTTGGTGGCGGGGGCGCCCTGGACGCCGGAGAAGGTCATGTTCCACACGCCGTTGGTCCAGCCGCCGACCGAGCTGTCCCGGGTGTACCACTGCTGCTGGGAGTACGGGCCGACCGTACCGTCGATCTTCGAGTCCGCGATGTAGCCGCCGGAGGCCCAGCCGTAGCCGTTGGGGGCGAGGTTGAGGCCGCCCTGGACGTGGATGCGGCGGAAGGGCGCGGCCTGGGCGACGGCCCAGCGGTCGGTGCCGTTGACCGGCTTGAGGGCGAGGTTCTCCGCCGAACGCCAGAAGTTCTGGGTGGCGTTGCCGTTGAACCAGCCCGCGTCGACCGTGACGTCCCCGTTGATCTGGGTGTCGTCGGGGTTCAGGCCGAGGCCGGAGATCGAGGTGTAGAAGCCGAGTTGGGCGTTGATGTTGTTGTAGGTGCCGGGCTTGAGCAGGAACTGGTAGCGGCCGGCGCCGAACTGGGCCGACTCCTGCTTGGCGAAGACGTCGTCGAACTTCTGCTGGAGGCCCGGGGTCGAGGGGTCGACGACGATGACGTTCGGTCCCAGGTCGCCGCCGCCCTGGACGGGCGGGACGCCGGTGGTGCCGGTGTGCACGGCGAGCTCCCACAGGGAGTAGCCGTAGCCGGTGCCGCGGGCGGTGCCGTAGATCCGGACGTACCGGCCGGAGCCGCTGACGTCGTAGGACGCCGTGCCTCCGGTCGCCCCGGTGACGGTCTTGAGGGTGTTCCAGCTCTGCCCGTCGGCGGAGGCCTGGATCTGGAAGTCCTTGCCGTAGGCGGCCTCCCAGTTCAGGTCCACCCGGCACAGGTCTTGGACGGAGCCGAGGTCGACGCGGAGCCACTGCGGGTCGGCGGCCTGGCTGGACCACCGGGTCCCGGTGTCGCCGTCGACGGCGGCGGAGGCGGGGGTGCCGGCGTTCTCGGTGGAGGAGGCCGTGGCGGCCTTGCCCTGGGCCGCGTTCGCGGTGCCGCAGCCCGCCTGGGCGCCGTCCGCCGTGCCGAACACCTGGAACTCCCACAGGGAGTAGCCCCAGGCGGTGGCCCGGTGCACGCCGAGCATCCGTACGTAGCGGCCCCGGCCGGACACGTCGAGCGTGTCGGTGCCGCCGTCGGAGCCGGTGACGGACTTCAGATCGGTCCAGGTGCTCCCGTCCCCGGATATCTGGAGCTTGTAGTCCTTGCCGTAGGCGGCTTCCCAGTTCAGGACGACCCGGGTGACGGTGGCGGTGCTCCCGAGGTCGACCCGGACCCACTGGTCGTCGCTCGCGGCCGAGGACCAGCGGGTGCCGGTGTCGCCGTCGACGGCCTTGGCGGCGGCGGTGCCGCCGCTCTCCTCGGACGACGCGGTGGCGGACTTCCCCTGGGACAAGGGGGTTTCGGCGGCGGTGGCCGAGGGGTGCGTGGCGGGCAGGGCGAGCAGCGCGGCCGTGGCGGCCAGCGCTGCTCCCAGGGATCTCAGTCTCATGCGGCGGCTCCAGACGTGTGGGGGTCCAAGGCGTATGACCCACGGCTTAGTTCATGCTTTGATTTAAGAGATGAACCAACCGGGCCACAAGTCTTCGGACACCAGATCCTTCAACTGCCGCTGCCGGCCCCCCGGTCACACGGCGGTCGGCTCGCCCGCTGCGCGCACGCGGCCGGGAGCGGATCAGCGCGGCTCGGGCGGGGTGGCGGACAGCGGCGTGTCCCAGGCGAGTTGGCGGATGAGCCGCTCGTCCGGCCCGGTGGGAGGGGGCGTGCCCGGTGCGGGGCGGGACGGCGCACGGGTGCCGCGGGTGAGGCCGCCGCTGACGGTGATGTTGTGCTCCGCCCGCGGGCGCCGGTGGCGCTCGTACTCGCCGCAGGCGGCCCGCCGATCGGGCGCGTCGCGCAGGGCCTTGGCCAGGACGACGGCGTCCTCCAGGGCCATCGAGGCACCCTGGCCGGTCGCCGGGGAGGCCGCGTGGGCCGCGTCCCCCACCAGCAGGACCCGCCCGGTGTGCCAGGCGGTGCCGAGCGGCAGCTCCGTGGCGTTGGTGACCATGAGGGCGTCGGCGGACGCCTCGACCAGTGCGGCGGCCGGGGTGTCTCCTTCCTCAGCAGCGGCAGCAGCTGTGCGCGCAGCACGGCGGGCGGCGCGGCGAGGGCCCCGGCGGGCAGCGGATCACCGCCGACGCGGGCGAACCAGTACGTCTCCCCCGCCGGCGACACCGCGTACCCGAAGGCGGTCGCGCCGCCCCGCACCATGGTGATGGCGCCGTCCGGGCCGGGCCCGGACGCGGTCGCGGTGCAGCCGTAGTAGACCCGCTGGCCGGCGTACCCGGGCCGGACCTCGGGCAGGAGCAGCCCGCGCACGGTGGAGTTCAGGCCGTCGGCGCCGACGAGCAGGTCGCCGCCGGCCGTGGAGCCGTCGGCGAAGTGGGCGGTGACGCAGTGCGGGCCGTCCGTCACGGCCACCAGCCGGGCGCCGTGGCGCAGCCGGATGCCGCGCCGGACCGCCTCGCCCTGGAGGGCCGCGTTCAGCTCGCCGCGGCGCAGACAGCGGTAGCGCAGGGCGGGGTCGTCCGCCGCGCCGAGCGGTGCGTGCGCGACCTCGGTGCCCTGGCTGTCCAGCAGCCGCAGCGAAGTCAGCGGAAAACCGACGGCCGTGACGGCGTGCGTGGCGTCCAGCTCGGCCAGGGCGCGCATGCCGTTGCTCGCCAGGGTGAGGAAGGCGCCGATGTCCTCGGCCGTGTCCGGGTGCGCCTCGAAGACGGTGACGTCGACACCGGCCTTGTGCAGGCCCAGGGCGGTCGCGGTCCCCGCGATGCCGCCGCCGATCACCAGTACCCTCATCGCATCCGCTCCGTCACCTGCCGCAGTGCGCGCCGACCGTGGGCATGACCATCCAAGGGCAGCGGCGGGTCCGCCGGAACCCCTGGGGCCGCGATTCGGACAGGCCGGCCCGCCCGATCGTCCGGCGGAGCGCACGGGTGACGGCCGCCGCTCCGTGCCGGCCGTCGACGGAACCCGGTGCGAGGCGGCCGGCCGGGCCGCGGCGCGGCTGCGCGGGGCCGGAGCCGACGTGGAGGCGGTGCGCGGAGGGCGTGCGCGCACGCTGCCGCGCGGAGGGCGTCCACCGGCCTTTGGCCCGTGCGCCTCACGCCGTTGTCCGCCTCCGACCGCCCTACGAGCCGCTCCTGGGGCACGCGGCGGGTGCCCTGTGCACCGGCACGCCCCCCGTGCGAAGGGTGGTCGCCGGTGAACTGGGTACTCCCCGGCCATGCGGGTGAGCGTGGTGGATGCGGGGTCGAACACGGTCCGATTGGTGATCGCAGATGTGGAGGGTGGCGTTCCGCTGCCGGTGCACACCGTCAAGTGGAAGCTCCGCCTGTCCGAACAGGTCGGCCCGGACGGCACCATCGCCGACGAGGCGGTGGAGCGGCTGGTGAAGGCGGTGGCCGCGGCGGGCGCCACGGCCCGGCGGTGGCACGCGGCGGGCCCGCTGGCCTTCGCGACCGCGGTGGTGCGCGGCGCCCCCAACCGCCACGAAGTGCTGCAACGGGTGGCGTCCGGCACCGGTATCCGCATGTGCACCCTGCCCGGTGAGACGGAGGCCGAGCTGACCTTCCTGGCGGCGCGCCGCTGGCTGGGCTGGAAGGCGGGGCCCCTGGCCCTGCTCGACATCGGCGGCGGCTCGCTGGAGGTGGCCTTCGGCCGGGGCCGGCTGCCCGACTTCGCCGCGTCCCTGCCGCTCGGCGCGAACCGGCTGACCCGGGAGTACCTGGGCCTCCAGGATCCCCCCGGTCCGGGCGAGTTGAAGGAGCTGCGCCGCCGCATCCGCCATGAACTGCGGGACGTGGCCTCGCGGATCCGCTGGGAGCGTCCGCGCACCGCCGCCGTCACGTCCCGTACCTTCCAGCAGCTGGCCCGGCTGTGCGGGGCCGCGCCGGGGCGGTTCGGCCCCTTCGTGGACCGGGAGCTGGCCTGCCGGGACCTGCGTGCGGCGGTGCACGCCCTCGCCGGGCTGCCCGCCGTCGAACGCGCCCAACTGCCCGGGATCTCCGCGCCGCGCGCCGCCCAGAGCCTGGCCGGAGCGGTCGTCGGGCACACGGCGCTGAAGCTGATGGGCCTGCCCCGGGCCGTCGTCTGCCCCTGGGCGATCCGCGAGGGCGTGCTGCTGCGCTACGCCGAGGACGGCGCCGACTGGTGGGCGGACGCCACCGGCGGGACCGACACCGCTCCGGCCCCCGCGGCACCGCTCCGCATCGCGACCCCGACCCCGTGACGGACGGTCAGCGGGCTGTCCCGCGGTTCACCTGACGGTACGCGGCGCACAGCGGGACCACCCGCTGCCCTCGTTCGGGTGAGCGGTGCTTCAGGGCGGTCCGAAGGGTGGAACGCTCCCGCGTGAGGCCGGGTCCGGATCAGCACCCGCCCGCTCACCCGGCCGAGCACCGGAAGGAACGCCGCATGCGCGCTCGCACCACGCGCCGCCGGACCGTGACGGCCCTCTGCGCCGGCCTGTTGGCAGCAGGCGGCGGGACCCTGTCGGCCCCGGCCGCCCTCGCCGCATCCGCGCCGCCGCCCTACTACTACGACTGCGCGAGCACCTCCGAGGACCAGGGCTCCGGCACGCTCGTGGGCGAGGAGTGCGCCAAGGTCTCCGAGCCGACCGGGGGCGAGGGCGTCTACATCGAGGACCGGGCCGGCCGGACCGACTGGCACTGCGACCGGATCGACGACGTCGGCACCAGCGCGGTCAGGGGCCACGGGTGCCGGGCGGTGGAGAAGGGCTCTTGGTGAGGGACCGGCGACGGCGTGCAAGTCGGCCGCACCCTCTTGACGTGTCTGGTTCAGACCTTTAGCTTCTCGGGTCACCGGAGAACAAGGATGAGTTCAGCGTTCACCATGCTGAACGCTTCCTGGGTTCACACCCGCCCGTACCGGTCCGCAACCGGTCCGACGAAGGGACCCCCACATGACCCGATCCCGGATACCCACGGCGACGGCCACCGCCGTCCTCGCCCTCGCCCTCGCCCTCACCGCCCTCTCCACCGGCGGCGCGGAGGCGGCCGACCCGCGTGTCGCACCCGGCGGCAACTTCGACCTGTCCGTGTGGCAGCTCCAGGAGCCCGTCGGCTCCCCCGGCAAGCCCACCACCATCCCGTCGTCCCGGCTCCAGGGCGCGAACGGCTACCAGGACGCGTACTTCTACACCGACACCCGCGACGGCGCCATGACGTTCTGGGCGCCCGAGAAGGGCGTCACCACGCCGAACTCCAAGTACGCCCGCTCCGAACTGCGCGAGATGAACCGCGACGGCTCCGCCGCCGACTGGGCGCTCGGCGGCAGCCACCGGATGAGCGCGACCCTGCGCGTGGTGTCCGTGACCAAGAACGTCTGCGTCGGCCAGATCCACCTCGGCTCGGGCGGTTCCTCCACCAAACCGCTGGTGGAGCTGTACTACCGCGCCAACGGGGACATCGTCCTCGGCACCGAGGACTCGCCGGACGGCGGCCAGACCCAGCATCCCGTCGGGCACGTGTCCATCGGCAAGACCTGGAGCTACACCATCGCCGTCTCCGGCGGGAACACCATCGACCTGACCGTGAACGGCACGACCACGCACTACGCCATCCCGTCCTCCTTCAAGCCGTACAAGCAGTACTTCAAGGCCGGCTCCTACAACCAGTCCTCTTCGGACAGCACCACCAACGGTGCCCGCGTGGCCTTCTACGGGCTGACCGTCTCGCACGGCTGACACGCGGCCCGACCTGCGCGACTGGTGCGAACGGCGGGACGGTCGTAGCGTCGGGTGCACGCGGTCGGACACAGCACGACGGGTGGGAGCGGCCATGCGCGGACCAGTGACGGGAACGGCGATCGTCCTCGCGGCGGGAGCCCTGCTGACGGCGGCCATGACCACGGCGACGGCCAGTCCGCCGACCACCGCCACGGCACAGCCCCGCGCCGGCACGTCGCCGTCCCACACCGGTCCCTCGCAGCCGGTCCTGGTCGACTGCCTGTGGAACCGCACCGTCCGCCCCGGCGACTTCATCCTGGCCTGCGGCGACGGAAACAGCCGCCTCACCGGACTCCACTGGACCAAGTGGGGTCCGGAGGGGGCGACCGCCGTCGGCACGAACATGGTCAACGACTGCAAGCCGTACTGCGCGGCCGGCTCCTTCCACGCGTACCCGGTGACCGTCCGGCTCGACGGCCCCCAGCCCTGGAAGAAGCACCCTGACGTGCAGCGCTACAGCCGGATGAGCCTCACCTACTCAGAGGGCCGTCCGGAGGGCTACAAGCAGGTCATGACGTATCCGCTCTGGGACTGACGGGGCCCGCGCGGACCGCGCGGCCGGGCGGACCGCGCACCTGGGCGGACCACGCGGCCGGGCGGTACGCCCCCCGGCCGTGCCTCGTACGGCGCGTGCCGGTGGTCCGCGCGGGCGATGCCGCGGCCCCGGCTCCCGCCACCGGCGGCCCGCTCCCCGTCATGGTGGTGTGACCCCGCACGCCGGCGCCGCCGCGCGCCGACCGAGAAGAGGTCACATGCCCCGACTGCCCCGTCCGGCCGGAGCCGCCGCGGCCACGCTCGCGCTCGGCCTCGTCGCCGCCGCGCCCGCCACCGCCCATGAGCCCCTCGTCACCGACGCGCGCGTGCTCGCCCACCTCGACCTTGCCGCCGGGCAGACGCCCGAGAACATCGCGCTCGACCTCGACGGCTCCGCCGACGTGACCTTCGCCTTCGCCCGGCAGATCGCCCATGTCACCGACGACGGCCGCGTCCGGACCCGCGCCACCCTGCCCGCCGTCGCGCACGCCGCCACGCCCCTCCTGCACAGCGCCGTGGTCACCGGCATCGCCCGCGCCCACGACGGCACGCTGTACGTCGACTACGCCACCGGCACCAGCGCGACCGGCGTCTGGCGCCTCTCCCCCGGCGACGCGCCGGAGCAGATCGCCGCGCTGCCGGCCGACGGGCTGCCCAACGGGCTGGCCCTCGACGAGCGGCGGGGCGTGCTCTACGTCGCCGACTCGGTGCGCGGCACCGTCTGGCGCGTCCCGCAGGCGGGCGGCACGGCCACGGCGTGGGCGAAGGGCGCGGCGCTCGCTCCGCTCCCGGCGGCCCCGGCGCGCGGCCTCGGCGCCAACGGCGTCAAGGTCCGCCGGGATTCCGTGTGGGTGTCCAACACCGACCGGGGCACGCTGCTGCGCATCCCCGTCCGCCCGGACGGGGCCGCCGGACCCGTCGAGACCCGGGCCGGCGGACTCGCCGGCATCGACGACTTCGCGTTTCCCGGCCACGGCAGGAGCGTGCTCGCCGCGCTGAACACCGGCAACAGGGTCGTCCTGGTCCGCGCGGACGGCACCGTCACGACCGTGCTGACCGCGCAGGACGGCTTGTCCAACCCGACCTCCGTGGCGGTCCGCGGCCGGACCGTGTACGTCCCGAGTGCCGCGTCCACCACCCGCCGCGACCCGAACCTCCTCCTGGCCCGCCTGCGCCACCTCATCGGCCGGTAACCAGGCCCGCCGGCCAGCAGCTCGGGGCTCGGCTCCCCCGAACGTGCGCCGGGCCGAGCCGGACGGGGCCGACGGGCCACAGCGCGCCGCCGGGCGATCAGCGGCACCGGCCCGGACGCGGGAAGCCTGCTGTCGCCGGTTGCGCCCGTGGGGCACCGCGCTCCCGTCGAGTGCCCGGCATCCGGCACCGGTCCGACCACGCGTCGCCCCCCCGGCGGCGGGGGCAGCAGTGTCAGGCCAGTTCCGCCAGGAGGTCGCCGCCCTCCACCTGCTGGATGCGGTTGATGGCGAGGCGGGAGACGCGGCCCGCCTTGGGGGCCGTGATCGTGGCTTCCATCTTCATGGCCTCGATGGTGGCGATCGTCGCGCCCGCCGCCACCTCGTCGCCCTCGGCGACGGCCAGGGTCACCACACCGGCGAAGGGTGCCGCGACATGGCCGGGGTCGGAGCGGTCGGCCTTCTCCGTGACCGGGATGTCGGAGGCCGCCGCCCGGTCACGGACCTGGATGGGCCGCAGCTGGCCGTTGAGCGTGGACATCACGGTTCGCATACCGCGCTCGTCGGCCTCGCCGATCGCCTGGAGCTCGATCAGCAGCCGGACGCCGGGCTCCAGGTCGACGGCGTACTCCTTGGCCGGGCGCAGGCCGTAGAAGAACGCCTTGCTGTCGAGGACGCTGGTGTCGCCGAAGGACTGGCGGTGCGTCTCGAACTCGCGGGTGGGGCCGGGGAACAGCAGCCGGTTGAGGGTGGCCCGGCGGTCCTTCGCCAGCCCCTCGCGGTCCTCGGCGGACAGCTCGGGCACGGGCTTGGGCGCCGCCCTCCCCTGGAGCGCCTTGGTGCGGAACGGCTCAGGCCAGCCCCCGGGCGGGGTGCCCAGCTCGCCGCGCAGGAACCCGATCACCGAGTCCGGGATGTCGAACTTGTCGGGGGTCGCCTCGAACGCGTCCGGGGAGACCCCGGCGCCCACCAGGTGCAGGGCCAGGTCGCCGACGACCTTGGAGGACGGGGTGACCTTCACCAGCCGGCCGAGGATGCGGTCGGCGGCGGCGTACATCGCCTCGATGTCCTCGAAGCGGTCGCCGAGACCGAGGGCGACGGCCTGGGTGCGCAGGTTGGACAGCTGGCCGCCGGGGATCTCGTGGTGGTAGACGCGCCCGGTCGGGGAGGCGAGGCCGGCTTCGAACGGGGCGTAGACCTTCCGGACGCCCTCCCAGTACGGCTCCAGGTCGCCGACCGCCTGGAGGTCCAGGCCGGTGGGCCGCTCGGAGTGGTCGGTGGCGGCGACGATCGCGGACAGCGACGGCTGGGAGGTCGTACCGGCCATGGAGGCCACCGCGCCGTCGACCGCGTCGGCCCCGGCCTGGATCGCGGCGAGGTACGTGGCGAGCTGGCCGCCGGCGGTGTCGTGAGTGTGCAGGTGCACGGGCAGGTCGAACTCGCGGCGCAGCGCCGAGACGAGCCTGGCGGCGGCCGGGGCGCGCAGCAGGCCGGCCATGTCCTTGATGGCGAGGACGTGGGCGCCGGCCTCGACGATCTGCTCGGCGAGGCGCAGGTAGTAGTCGAGGGTGTAGAGGCGCTCCGACGGGTCGTTGAGGTCCGCGGTGTAGCAGAGGGCGACCTCGGCGATCGCGGTGCCCGTCTCGCGTACGGCGTCGATGGCGGGCCGCATCTGGCCGACGTCGTTGAGGGCGTCGAAGATGCGGAAGATGTCGATGCCGGTGGCGGCGGCCTCCTGCACGAAGGCGTCGGTCACCTCGGTCGGGTACGGGGTGTAGCCGACGGTGTTGCGGCCGCGCAGCAGCATCTGGAGGCAGATGTTGGGGACGGCCTCGCGCAGGGCGGCCAGCCGCTCCCAGGGGTCCTCGGCGAGGAAGCGCAGCGCGACGTCGTAGGTGGCGCCGCCCCAGCACTCCAGGGAGAGCAGTTGCGGCAGGGTGCGGGCGACGACCGGGGCGACGGCGAGGAGGTCCTTGGTGCGCACCCGGGTGGCGAGCAGGGACTGGTGGGCGTCGCGGAAGGTGGTGTCGGTGACGCCGATGGTCGGCGACTCGCGCAGGTGCCGGGCGAAGCCCTCGGGGCCGAGGTCCACGAGGAGCCGGCGGGAGCCGGCGGGCGGCTCGCCCGCGGGCAGCGGCGGCAGCTTGGTCAGCGGGTCGAGCAGGTCGGGCCGCCGGCCGTGCGGCTGGTTGACCGTCACGTCGGCGAGGTAGGTGAGCAGCTTGGTGCCGCGGTCGGCGGACGAGCGGGCGGTGAGCAGGTGCGGGCGCTGCTCGATGAAGGAGGTGGTGACCCGGCCGGCCTGGAAGTCGGGGTCGTCCAGGACCGCCTGGAGGAAGGGGATGTTGGTGGCCACGCCCCGGATGCGGAACTCGGCGACCGCGCGCCGGGCCCGGCCGATCGCGGCCTGGAAGTCACGGCCCCGGCAGGTGAGCTTGACCAGCATCGAATCGAAGTGCGCGCTGATCTCCGTACCGGCGTGGGTGGTACCGCCGTCGAGGCGGATGCCGGAGCCGCCCGGGGAGCGGTAGGCGCTGATCCGGCCGGTGTCCGGGCGGAAGCCGTTGGCAGGGTCCTCGGTGGTGATGCGGCACTGGAGGGCGGCGCCGCGCAGGGTGACCGTGTCCTGGGAGAGGCCGAGGCCGGCGAGGGTCTCGCCGGAGGCGATCCGCATCTGGGCCTGGACCAGGTCGACGTCGGTGACCTCTTCGGTGACGGTGTGCTCGACCTGGATGCGCGGGTTCATCTCGATGAACACGTGGTTGCCGTCGCGGTCGAGCAGGAACTCGACGGTGCCGGCGTTGCGGTAACCGATCTCGCGGGCGAAGCGGACGGCGTCGGCGCAGATCCGGTCGCGCAGCCGCGGGTCCAGGTTGGGCGCGGGGGCCAGCTCGATGACCTTCTGGTGGCGGCGCTGGAGCGAGCAGTCCCGCTCGAAGAGGTGGATGACGTTGCCCTCGCCGTCGGCGAGGATCTGCACCTCGATGTGGCGGGGCTCCACGACGGCCTTCTCCAGGAAGACGGTCGGGTCGCCGAACGCGGAGGCGGCCTCGCGGGAGGCGGCCTCGATGGATTCGCGGAGCTGGGCCGGGTCCTCCACGCGGCGCATGCCGCGCCCGCCGCCGCCGGCGACCGCCTTGACGAAGACGGGGAAGCCGATCCGCTCGGCGGCGCGCACCAGTTCGTCCACGTCGGTGGAGGGCTGGGAGGAGCCGAGGACGGGCACGCCCGCGGCGCGGGCGGCGGCGACCGCGCGGGCCTTGTTGCCGGTCAGCTCCAGGGTGGCCGCGCTGGGGCCGACGAAGGTGATGCCGGCTTCCTCGCAGGCGCGGGCCAGTTCGGGGTTCTCGGACAGGAAGCCGTACCCCGGGTAGACGGCGTCGGCGCCCGCCCGGCGGGCGGCGCCCACGATCTCCTCGACGGAGAGGTAGGCCCGCACCGGGTGGCCCGGCTCCCCGATCTCGTACGCCTCGTCGGCCTTCAGCCGGTGCAGCGAGTTGCGGTCCTCGTGCGGGAACACGGCGACGGTGCGCGCGCCGAGTTCGTAGCCCGCCCGGAACGCGCGGATCGCGATCTCTCCACGGTTGGCGACCAGCACCTTGCGGAACATCCTGGATTCCCTTCAGCTGCCTGCCGGCGACGAACACCCTGGTGTCAGCCACACCTGCCGTATTCGCGGCCACCTTAGGGGGTGCCCGTACGGGTCGATGTGCGAAAACCATCACACCGACGGGGTGGGCGGCGCCACACGGGCGCGCCGGGCCGGGCGGGTCGGAAGGGGCGGCGCGGCGCGGGCTGCCCCCGCCGAGTCGGACTAGCGTTCGAGGGAATGCGCCGAGACCTTGGCCTGGGCAGGTCCGGGGCGGTCGGCCGTCGGGGTGGGGCCGGGGCCGGGCGGGGGTGTGCGCGAGGGCCGTCGACGCGTGGGCCGCGGGAGCCGTACGGCGGCACGCAGCCGCTCCCCCCGGCCGTGCAGCAGACCGAGGACGATCGCCGCGGCCACCGCGATCAGGTGCTCGCGGCCGGCCAGGTTGGGCACGGCGACGGACTCCCACACCATCGAGCCGCCGGTCAGCGTGAACACCACGGGCGCGCGCCGGACCACCGAGAGGTAGGTGAACAGGCCGACCACGGCCGCGGAGGGCCCGGTGTCCAGGACCTGCCCGGCCTCGGGCGGCAGTCCGAGGCCCCACCAGCCGGGCCCCAGCGCGATCATCAGACGGGCGGTGAGGGTGCCGGCCAGGGTGGTGGCGTAGGCGATCACCAGGGTCCGGACCCGGCCCAGTGCCAGTTCGGCGAGGGCGAAGGCGAGGAACAGCTGGGTGATGCCCGCCCATACCGGCAGGTCGAGCGCGGGGACGTACAGCGACACGGGGGTGCGCAGCAGGGACAGCCACAGCGGAAGCTCGGCCCGGACCCCGCCGAGCCGCTCCACCCACCCCGCTCCCGTGGGGTGCTGGGCGATGTCGTGGAAGAAGACGACGCCGAACGCGGCGACGAAGGCCAGCAGCAGCCCGGACAGTCCGCGCCGCGCGAGCCGCCGCACCGGGTCGACGACGATGGCGTGCCACTCGCCCCACAGCGTCCGCCCGGTGAACCGGGCGAGCCGCGCGAGCGGCGGGCGGACTCGCGGCGTGCGCCCTTCAGCGGTCATGAGACACGGCAGCCCGTCGCCGTCGGTTCCCCGTCACGCGCATCGCCCCCTCCACCTCGCTCCCGGCGGTCCGGCCGTGCGAGGCGTTCCGTCCGCCATCCGTCCGCTTCGGGCGTGATCGTGCGGATGCACGGATCGCTCCGGTCCGACCCGCCCCTCCGTGCAGTCCAGCGAGCCGGGAGGCGGGCGTCAACATCCGTCGCGAGGGCACGCCGGTGTGGGAAGACCCACAGGCGTACGGCGCGGAAACCAGGGGCCGGGAGGCAACCGGCACCCCCGCGGAACCGTCCCCGGACACAGGCGTTTCCGGGGCCGCGGTTCGGAAGTAGCGCAGAACCTTTCTGTTTAGATCAAGAACTCTCGTATAGTGACCGCCAGTTCACCACCGGTGTTACGCCTCACCACCGTTGGCACGCCTTGCCACCCGACGTTCCTGCCCGCCCCGCCCCGACCCGCCGTCTCCGCCGCAAGGATCAGACCGGACCGATGACCGCGCCCACGCATCCCGGCGACCGATCTTCCCTCCGTACGTTCGTCTCCGCCCTCGCCGTGACCGGTGTGCTGTCGGCGCTCGTGCTCTGCGCGGCCGTGGCGGCGGCGCCGGACTCCGTGCGCACCCCGCTCGCCGCGGGCGGGGGCGTGGCAGCGGTGGTGCTCAGCGCGGCGGTGGCCACCGCCGCGCACGCCCTGCGGACCGCGCGCGGCACCCGGCGCAGGCTGGAGAGCGTCACCCAGGACGTCGGACGGCTGCTCCAGCAGCAGGCCCGTACGGCCGAGGAGGCGCGCCGGGAGCAGCAGCGGCTCATCGACGAACTCGCGCAGCAGCGCACCGAGTTCACGGAGTCGTTCGCGGCCGAACGGGCGCGCCTGGAGGAGGACGGCGCACGGGAGCTGGACCGGCTCGCGAAGGAGAACGCCCGTCTCTCGGGCGAGTTGGAGCGGGCCCGGCGGGAACGGGCGGCCGCGGTCGCCGCGACCTCCAACGTCGCCGCCCGGATGCAGGCCCTCGCCACGGCGACCCTCGCCGACCTGCGGGCGATGGAGGACCGGCACACCGACGAGGACGTGCTGGCCGACCTGCTCCACCTCGACCACCGCACCGCCCAGGCCGGCCGGCTCGCGGACTCCATCGCCGTGCTCACCGGGGCGCGTTCGGGCCGCCGCTGGGCACGGCCGATCGGGATGGAGTCGATCCTGCGCGGCGCGATGGGGCGGATCGCCGGGTACCGGCGGGTGCGGGTGCACTCGGTCAGCGAGGCCGCCGTCGCCGGGCACGCCGCCGAGGGCGTGATGCACGCGCTCGCCGAGATCCTCGACAACGCCGCCAACTTCTCGCCGCCGACCGCCGAGGTCCACGTCTACGTGGAGGAGGTGCCGGCCGGGGCCATCGTGTCCGTGGAGGACAGCGGGCTGGTGATGGGCGAGGTGCAGCTGCGCCGCGCCGAGCGGGCGGTCTCCGGTGACGTGGACGGGCTCGGCGGTCTGACCGGCACCCGGCTCGGGCTCGCCGTGGTCGGCCGCCTCGCCCGCAAGCACGGGCTCAAGGTGTCGTTCCGGCCGTCGGCGCGCGGCGGCACGGGCGTGCTGCTGCTCATCCCGCAGGAGATCCTGACCAGCCCCGCCGCACCCGCCGAGCCGTCCGCCGCGGCCCCGAAGCCGCGGAGCGGCCCGTCCGCGCCGGCACCGGCCGCCGTGGACACCGCCGTCGTCCACGAGCCCGCCGCGCCGCCGGAGGAGGGCCCGGCCGGTCTGCCCAGGCGTCGCCGGGGCCGCACCCTCGCCCGAGCGGAGCGCGCCCGGACGGCGCCGGACACGCCGGAGCACCGTACGGCCCGGGGTACCGCGGACCACCGCACCGCGCCGAGCACCGGCACACCCGGCACCGCAGCGGCCCCCGCCCAGCACGACACCGCACCGGACGACGCGCGGCACCGCACCGCGCCGAGCGACGCCGAGCGCCGCACCGCGCCGGACACGGCCGAGCACGACACCGCGCCGGACCCCACACGGCACCACACGGCACCGGCCGCCGACGTACCCCGCGCCGCCCCGGCCTCCGACGCGGGCAGGACCCGCGCCGCCCGCTTCAGCAGCTTCCGCCAGGCGGTACGCCCGTCCGCGCCGGGCGCCCGCCGCACCGACCCCACCGCGGACCAGTCCCAGAACCACCCCACCGGTCCCTCGCACACCACGGCGCCGGACGAGCGAGCCGCCACCCCGCCGCCGGACGGTGTGCCGGCCGGCGACCCCTCGCACGGCGCCGACGAACACGGCTCCCCCACCCCCTCCCACCCGCACGCGTACCCGGAAGGCGACACCACTTCATGACCGGCCCGACCACCGCCGACGACAAGCTCACCTGGCTCCTGGAGGGCCTGCTGGAGAGGACCCCGGGTGCCCGGCACGCGCTCGTGCTGTCCCGGGACGGGCTGAAGCTGTGCCGTACGCCGGAGCTGAGCGTCGACCAGGCCGACCAGCTGGCCGCGATCGCCGCCGGCATCCAGTCGCTGTCGCACGGCGCGTCCGTGGAGTTCGGCGACGGCAGCGGAGGTGTGCGCTCGGCGATGACGGAGTTCTACGGCGGTGTGCTGTTCATCGTGGAGGCGGGCGCCGGCGCCCATCTGGCCGTGATCGCCACGGAGGACGCGGACGCCGGCGTCATCGGACACAACATGAGCGAGTTGGTGGAGCAGCTCGGCGAGCACCTCACCGCTCCGCCCCGCACCTCATGAGCCGACCGGACAGCGACAGGCCGGACATGGACCGTCCGAGCATGAACCGCCCGGGCCGGGACGACGCCCCCGACCGGCTGTACACCATCACCCAGGGACGCACCCGCACCGGCCCCGACAACCCCTTCGACCTGGTCACCCTCGTGGTCGCCGAGTCGGAGCCGGCGGCCGGCATGCAGTCGGAGCACGTGGCGATCCTGGAGCTGACCCGGTTCCCCGCCTCGGTGGCGGAGATCGCCGCCGAACTGCGGCTGCCCGTGGGCATCACCAAGGTGCTGCTGTGCGATCTGCTCGCGGCGGGCCGGGTCAGCGCCCGGCATCCGCGCAGGCCGGCCATTACCGATCCCGACATCCTGGAGCAGGTGCTCGTTGGACTCCGCAATCTCTGACGCGCGCACTCCCGCGCGCACCCCGTTGGGTGCCACCGCCGACCACGGTTTCAAGATCGTGGTCGTGGGCGGTTTCGGCGTCGGCAAGACCACGCTGGTCCGCTCGGTCAGCGAGATCCGCCCCCTCAACACCGAGGAGACGATGACGCAGGCCGGTGCGACGGTGGACGACATCCGCCAGGTGCGCGGCAAGTCCGGCACCACCGTCGCCTTCGACTTCGGCCGGATCAGCCTGGACGCGCGCAATGTGCTGTACCTGTTCGGCGCGCCGGGCCAGGAGCGGTTCTGGTTCCTGTGGGACCGGCTGTTCTCCGGCACGCTCGGGGCGGTCGTCCTGGTGGACACCCGGCGCATCGACGACTCCTGGTACGCCATCGACCGGCTGGAGCAGCACGGCACGCCGTTCATCGTGGCCTGCAACGACTTCGGGGGTCCGGTCCGCGCCGGCGCGGACGTCCGCGAGGCCCTGGACCTGGACCCGCAGGTGCCGCTGGTCGACTGCGACGCCCGCTCCCGGGAGTCGGGCAAGCAGGTGCTGATCACGCTGGTGCAGCACGTGAAGAACCGGTACGCCGACCCGTCCGCGCGGACGGTCCTGCCCCGACGGGAGTTCGTGTGACCACGCCCGACGCCGTCCCGCTGAGCGGGCCCCGGTTCCAGACCGAACCCGCCCGTCTGTACCGGGAGATGCGGTGCGACCACGGCGCCGTCGTGCCGGTGCTGCTCGACGGCGGCATCCCGGCCTGGCTGGTGCTCGGCTACCGGGAACTGCACCAGGTGACCGGTGACCCGGTGCTGTTCAGCCGGGACTCGGACCTGTGGAACCAGTGGGAGAACATCCCCGCGGACTGGCCGCTGCTGCCCATGATCGGGCACAAGCAGCCGTCGATCCTCTACACGGTCGGCGAACGGCACCGGCAGCGCGCGGCGATGATCAGCAACGCGCTGGAGGAGGTGGACCCGTTCGAACTGCGCGCGCACGCCGAGCGGTTCGCGGACGAACTGATCGACGCGCTGTGCCCGGCGGGCGAGGCCGATCTGGTGGCGCAGTACGCGATGCTGCTGCCGGTACGGGTCCTGGCCCGGCTGTACGGCTTCCCGGACGAGGACGGTCCGGGGCTGGTCACCGCCCTGAACGACATGATCGACGGGCGGGAGCGGGCGCTGGCCGGGCAGGCCCATCTGGCCGCGTCCATGGCGCAGTTGCTGGCCGACCGGAGGAAGGAGCCGGCGGCCGACGTGGTCTCCCGGATGCTGGCCGACGACAGCGGGTTCAGCGACGAGGAGATCGCACAGGACCTGATGGTGATGATGGCGGCCGGGCACCAGCCGACCGCCGACTGGATCGGCAACTCGCTGCGGCTGATGCTGACCGACGACCGGTTCGCCGCCTCCCTGTTCGGCGGGCGCAACAGCGTCGCCGAGGCGATGAACGAGGTGCTGTGGGAGGACACGCCGACGCAGAACGTGGCGGGCCGCTGGGCCGCCCGCGACACGCACCTCGGCGGCCGGCGCGTCAAGGCCGGTGATCTGCTGCTGCTCGGTCTGCAAGGGGCAAACTCCGACCCGCAGGTGCGGACCGACGCCTCCGCGCTGACCGGCGGCAACAACGCGCACTTCTCCTTCGGCCACGGCGAGCACCGCTGCCCGTTCCCCGCGCAGGAGATCGCCGAGGTGATCGCGCGGACCGGTATCGAGGTGGTCCTGGACCGGCTCCCGGACATCGATCTGGCGGTGCCGGCGGAGTCCCTCACGCGTCGGCCCTCGCCCTGGCTGAGGGGACTGTCCGGGCTGCCGGTCCGGTTCAGCCCCGTGCCCGCCCGCTGACCCGCGGCGCCCCGGCCGACCCGCTGTTCCGCCGCCGGCCCGGGGGCCGTCCCCGGACCGGAGCCGTACCCGCCGTACCCGACCCCTGCCCTGGGAGGCACGTCACGATGACGACCGGTACCGAAGCACCCCGCATCGCCCTCGATCCCTTCGTCACCGACCTGGACGCCGAGAGCGCGGCGCTGCGCGCGGCCGGCCCGCTCGCCGCCGTCGAACTGCCGGGCGGTGTCCCGGTGTGGGCCGTCACCCACCACGCCGAGGCCAAGGCGCTGCTCACCGACCCGCGGCTGGTGAAGGACATCAACGTCTGGGGCGCCTGGCGGCGCGGTGAGATACCCGCGGACTGGCCGCTGATCGGCCTGGCCAACCCGGGCCGCTCCATGCTCACGGTGGACGGCGCCGACCACCGCCGGCTGCGCACCCTGGTCGCACAGGCGCTCACCCCGCGCCGGGTGGAGCGGATGCGGGAGCGGATCGAGAAGCTCACCCAGGACCTGCTGGACGCGCTGCCGGCGGACGGCGGGACCGTCGATCTGAAGGCGGCCTTCGCCTACCCGCTGCCGATGTACGTCATCGCCGACCTGATGGGCATCGACGAGGGCCTGCTGCCCCGGCTGAAGGTGCTGTTCGAGAAGTTCTTCTCCACGCAGACCGCGCCGGAGGAGGTCGTCGCCACCCTCACGGAGCTGGCGCAGATCATGGCGCGGACGGTGGCGGCCAAGCGGGCCGCGCCGGGCGACGACCTGACCAGCGCGCTGATCCTCGCCTCGGAGGACGGCGACCGCCTCACGGACGAGGAGATCGTCTCCACCCTCCAGCTCATGGTCGCGGCGGGCCACGAGACCACGATCTCGCTGATCGTCAACGCCGTCGTCAACCTGTCCACCCACCCCGAGCAGCGCGCCCTGGTGCTGTCCGGCCGGGCCGACTGGTCCGCGGTCGTCGAGGAGACGCTGCGCTACTCCACCCCCACCTCGCACGTCCTGATCCGCTTCGCGACCGAGGACGTACCGGTCGGCGACAAGGTGATCCCGGCCGGGGACGCGCTGATCGTGTCGTACGGCGCGATCGGCCGGGACGAGGGTGCCCACGGCCCCACCGCCGGAGAGTTCGACATCACCCGCGCCACGAGGAACCGGCACATCTCCTTCGGCCACGGCCCGCACGTGTGCCCCGGCGCCGCCCTGTCCCGCCTGGAGGCGGGCGTCGCCCTGCCCGCGCTGTACGCCCGTTTCCCCGGCCTGGACCTGGCGGTCCCCGCGAGCGAACTGCGCAACAAGCCGGTGGTCACCCAGAACGACCTGTTCGCACTGCCGGTACGGCTGAACCCGTGACGCGGCGGAACCCCGTCCCGCCGGGCACGGCTTGACTTCGAGAGCACTCCAGCTCGTAGCGTCGCAGAGCACCGGCGCGCGCGGCCCGCGCCCGGCTCCCCCACGGGATGCCGGGTGCCGGATTCCGTCGCTAGATGGAAGCAGGCCCTCGCGCCCGGAGAACGACCGACGAGTGCACGAAAGGCTGTGACCCCACATG
Organism: Streptomyces corchorusii; assembly: GCF_001514055.1. Taxonomy (NCBI): domain Bacteria; kingdom Bacillati; phylum Actinomycetota; class Actinomycetes; order Kitasatosporales; family Streptomycetaceae; genus Streptomyces; species Streptomyces corchorusii. The sequence goes on from NZ_KQ948353.1 coordinate 328,598, forward strand.
CAGAAGCGCAGGCTACGGGACCTCCAGGTATCGGCCATCGGGCTCGGATGCATGGGCATGTCCGCCTTCTACGGTTCCACCGACCAGGAGGAGGGCATCGCGACCATCCGGCGTGCCCTCGAACTCGGCATCGACTTCCTCGACACCGCGCAGGTCTACGGGCCGCTCACCAACGAGTCGCTCGTCGGTGAGGCGATCAGGGGCCACCGCGACGAGTACGTCATCGCCACGAAGTTCAACTACCGGATGGACGACGCCGTCCCCGGCGACATGAGCACGGTCGGCCGGCAGGACGGCTCGGCCGAGCATGTGCGCAGTTCGGTGCACGGCTCGCTCCAGCGGCTGGGCACCGACCACATCGACCTGTACTACCAGCACCGGGTCGACCCGAACGTGCCCATCGAGGAGACGGTCGGCGCGCTGGGCGAGCTGGTCGCCGAGGGCAAGGTGCGGTACATCGGGCTCAGCGAGGCGAGCGCCGAGACCATCCGGCGCGCGCACGCCGTGCACCCGGTCACCGCGGTGCAGAGCGAGTACTCGCTGTGGTCGCGGGACGTGGAGGCCGAGGTGCTGCCCACCTGCCGGGAGCTGGGCATCGGCTTCGTGCCGTACTCGCCGCTCGGCCGGGGTTTCCTCGCGGGCCGCTTCACCTCGCCCGACGAGCTGGACGAGAACGACTTCCGGCGCACGAACCCGCGGTTCACGGAGGCCAATCTGGAGGCGAACCTGCGGCTGGCGGAGAAGGTGAAGGAGATCGCCGCCGAGAAGGACGTGACCCCGGCCCAGCTGGCCATCGCGTGGGTGCTGGCCCAGGGCGAGGACCTGGTGCCGATCCCGGGCACCAAGCGCCGTACCTACCTGGAGCAGAACGCCGCCGCGGTGGACATCGAGCTGACCGAGGACGACCTGGCCCGCATCGACGCGGAGCTGCCCGCGGCGGCAGGTGAGCGGTACGACGAGGCCGGGATGAGGGCCGTCAACCGCTAGAGGGCCGAGTGCGGGACTCCCCGCCGGTGCGGGGGGGTGGCCGATCGACGGCCCCCTCCTCGTACCAGGACGGACCGGCCGGAACCGGACGTGTGAGGAACCCCACGCGCGCTCCAACCACCGTACGACCGAGGCTGTTTGACGGATGTGACCGGGTGCCGGCGGACGCGGTGGCGTCGACCGCGCCGTCCCGTCTGCCACCATGGTCGGCGCCCTGACCTGGCAGCCCCGGCCGTGCAGCGCTGCCGATCCGACGGGCTCGCCGGTCCTCCCCGCTTTCCCGGTTGTCGAGTACCCCGTCGTGTCTTCTGCCCCCGCCCAGCCCCCGTCAGCACCCCTCACCGCCCCGGCCTCGCGTTCGCCGTGGCGTTCCCTGCGGCACCGGGGCATGCGCTGGTGGTCGGCCGCGAACTTCGTCTCCAACGCCGGCACGTGGATGCAGCTCACCGTGCAGAACCTGCTCGTCCTGCACATCACGGGCTCGGCGGCGGCGACCGGACTGTCCATGTCCGTCCAGGCGGCGCCCGCGCTGTTCGTGAGCCTGCTCGGCGGGGCGGCCGTGGACCGCTGGCCCCGCAAGCTGACGGTCACCGTCAGCCAGGCCCTGCTCGGCGCGGTCGCCTTCACCACGGCGCTGCTCGTGGCGCTGGACCGGATCGACATGACCGCGCTGCTGGTGCTGGCCGGCGTGACCGGCGTCATCGCCACCGTCGACGGACCGGCCTGTGCCCTGCTCGGCAACGATCTGGTGCCGGTGGAGGACGTGCCGTCCGCGATCGGGGTGGGCGCGCTGGTGCACAGCTCGGGCCGGCTGGCCGGCACGGCCCTGGCCGGGGTCACCGTCGGGTTCCTCGGCACGTCCGCCGCGTACGCCGCGAACGGGCTGTCGTTCGTGTTCGTGGCCGCGGTGGTGCCGTTCCTGCGGCCCGTGCCCGCAGCCGCCGGGAAGCCTGAGGCCGGGGCGCGGGCGGTTCCGGCGCGCGCGGGCATGACCGTGCGGGAGGGCCTGTCCTTCTTCGCGCGCAGGCCCCGCCTGGTCGCCCTCGCGGGCATCACCGGGCTCAGCTCCGTCTTCGGCCGCAACTACGGCCTGACGCTCGCCGTCCTCGTCACCGGACCGCTGGCCGGCGGCGCCGCGGCGTTCGGCACGGTGTCCACGGTGCTCGCCGTCGGCGGCATCCTCGGAGCCGTCCTCGGCGCCCGGCTGCGCAGGCCCTCCGTGCGGACCGTGGGTCTGCTGGCGGCGGGGGGCGCGCTGCTCCAGGTGGTGGCGGGTCTGTCGCCGTCGCTGGCCGTGCTGCTGGTCCTGGTGCTGCCGATGGCGATCGTGGAGTCCGTCTCCGACACCGCCGGCACGGCCGTGCTCCAGACCGATCCGCCGCCGCATCTGCGGGGCCGGGTGCTCGGCGTGTGGAGCAGCGTCGGCACGGTGTGGAGCCTCGGCGGTCCGCCGCTGCTGGGCCTGCTCATGGAGTGGGCCGGCGCCCGCGGCGCGCTGGTGGCCGGCGGACTGCTGATCGCCGGGCCGATCGGCGCGGGCCTGCTGCTGCGCCGACGCCGCGAACCGGTGCCGCTGACACTGCCCGCGAAGGACGGCGACGTGACGGGCCGCGAGGCACTGAGCACGGCGGCGTGACACCCGGGCGGGCGCAGCCGCGCCGGTCACAGTGACGCGACCAGCCGCGAGGTCCCCGAGCTCGGCGGCGGACACCCGCGCGGAGAAGGACTCGGCCGCGCCAGGCGTCGGCCGGTCCGCCCCGCCCGCGACCATCCACCCGGAAGGCCCGGCGCACCGCCCCCGTCACCCGTGCCGGCCTGGCAGGTGGTAGACGTGGAACGCCTGGCCGATCACCGGCTGGGCGACGTTGCGTACGCGGACGCCCCCACTGGTCATGCCGTGCTCGGTGCCCGCGTGGGCGTGGCCGTGCACCGCGAGGTCGGCGCCGCCGGTGTCGATGGCCTCCGCGAGCAGGTAGCTGCCGAGGAAGGGGTAGATCTCCAGCGGCTCCCCGGCCAGGGTGTCCGGCACCGGGGAGAAGTGGGTCAGCGCGATCCGCACGTCGCAGTCCCACTCCTCCAGGTTCTTCAGGGCGCTGTGCAGGCTGTCGGCGCTCCGCCGGGTGTACCGGACGAACTCCTTCATCAGCGGTTCGCCGAACTCCCCCGCGCAGCGGCCGACGAAGCCGCCGCCGAAGCCCTTGGTCCCGGCGACCCCGATCCGGGCGCCGTCGGCGGTGACGACGGCCGCCTGCCCTTCGAGGACGTGCGCGCCCGCGTCCCGGAGGATCGCGGTGACCTCCTCGGGCCGCTCGTCGTGGTGGTCGTGGTTGCCCAGTACGGCGACGACGGGCACCCCGAGGTCCTTGATCTCCCGGGCGACGACGGCGGCCTCCTCCGGTGTGCCGTGACGGGTGAGGTCGCCCGCGAGCAGCAGGACGTCGGCGCACGCGGGCAGTGTCTCGAAGGAGGGCCGCAGGGTGCCCTGGCTCTCGGGGCCCATGTGGATGTCGCCCACGGCCGCGACGCGGATCATGTCAGGTCCTCTCCGTGGTCGGGCGAGGAGGTCCCGGCGATGAGCAGGTCGCTGTGGACCGGGTGCCCCGTAAGTTCCTCGCGGGCCATGCGCAGGATGTCGTCCCGGCACTGGGTGGACGGCACGGTGCCGGTGAGCAGGACGGCGTCGCCGCGCAGTTCGAGCCGTACGCCGAGTTCCCCGAGCTCTCCCGAGGCCAGGTGCTCGGCGAGGTGGGCGACGCGGTAGTCGAGACTCCCTGCCGCCGACGGGGGCGGCGGGCTCGTGTCGGTCATGGCTGCCCCTCCCGGGCATCGATCACGTTCAGCCGTTCGAGGAGGAAGAGGAAGGCGGCCGGCATGGGCTGGCCGCCGCAGGTCGTGCGGACCTCGTCCCAGTCGACCTTCTCGCGGACGGCGCGGGCCACCGGCAGGACCGACCCGAAGTCGCAGTAGTGCTCGGAGAAGGCACTGATCAGGCTGCGGATCAGGTCGGTCGGCGACAGCACCGGCATGAGCACCGAGTCCACCGGCAGGACATGGGCCCGGTCGAGCATGTCCCGGGTGACGGGCTGGTGGGCCAGCGCGAAGATGATGTCGATGTTCTGCCCGTGGCAGGTGGTCTTCAGCAGCCAGTCCTCCGGTGGGGTCCGCACGGGCAGGCCGGCCTCGCTCAGTGTGGCGGCCACCGCCTCGGCGTCGTCGGGCAGGATGGCGAAGTCCGCGTCGTGCTGGAGATAACGGCTGCCGCCGTGGGCGTAGACGGCCACGCTCCCGGCGAGCGCGAAGGGGTGGCCCGCGCGTTTGAGGAGCGAGCCGATCTCCTTGGCGGCCTCCAGGATCGCCTGGCTGCGATCGTGCGGCAGTTGCGCCGGTTCCGGCGCGGACGAGAACTCCAGGCCGGTCCCGTCCGAGGCGAGGCGGAGTTCGGTGACCTCCGGTCGCCGGAGGGGTGCGGTGTCCTCCCCGTTGTGCGTCATGACCTCTCCATTCGGCACCCTGCGTCCCGGGGCGGCCGGTTCGGCCCCGGGGTGCGTACGGGTACCCGGCGCGCCGCCGGCGACACGGTGTCACCCGAAGGGTTCACTCCGGCGATGGGGAGCGCCGGGGTCCGGGGTGCCGGGAAAGGGTGGGTACGGCCCGCTGGTGCCGGGGCCGACGGCCGGCTGGGCGGGGGCTCCGGTGCGAGGGGCGCAAACCGGAGCGAGTGGCCGGTCCACCAGGCCGGGAGCACGCTGGTAGGCATGACACCCGGGGCCGCGCGCATCCGCCTCCGGCAGCGGTGGCAGTCGGCCCACGCGCTGCTGGTGCTCCCGGTCCTGCTCATCGTGATGATCACGGTGGCGGAGCTGTGGCTGCCCTGGGACATCCATCTCGGACCGGCCCTGGTGATCGCGCCCGCGCTCACCCCCTCCTTCGCCGGCCCCCGGGCGACGGCGGGCATCGGGGCGCTGGCGCTGACCGCCCAGTTCCTCATCGGCGTCCACCGCGGCGGACTCGCCACCACCAATCACATCGTGCAGCTCATCACCCTCGCCATCCTCGTGGTGCTCACCGTCGTCTACAGCGTCCTGCGCGAGCGCCGGCAGACCCAGCTCGCCCAGGTCCGCACGGTCGCCGAGGCCGCGCAGCACGTCCTGATGTGGCCGTTGCCCGAGCAGATCGGCCCGCTGCGGATCGCCTCGCTGTACCTGGCCGCGGAGGACGAGGCCCAGATCGGCGGCGATCTCTACGCGGCGGCCGTGTGCGACGGCTCGGTCCGGCTCCTCATCGGCGACGTCCGCGGCAAGGGGCTGCCCGCCATCGGCGAGGCCGCGCTGCTGCTCGGCTCGTTCCGGGAGAGCGCCTACCGGCGCATCCCGCTGGACGAGCTGGCGACCCGGCTGGACCAGAGCGTCACCCGCTACGCGGCCGATCTGGAGACTGCGGAGGAGGAGGGCGAGCGGTTCGCCACCGCGCTGCTCGTGGACATCCCGGACCGCGACCCGGTCACCCGGATGACCAGTTGCGGTCATCCGCCGCCGCTGCTGCTGAGCCCCGGTCACGTCGTGACCGTCCCGAGTCTGCACCCGTCGCCGCCGCTCGGGGTGCACGCGGGTGCCGAGCACACCCTGGACGTGTTCTCCTTCGAGCCGGGCGACACGCTGCTGCTCTACACGGACGGGGTCATGGAGGCCCGGGACGAGCACGGCCGGTTCTATCCGCTGGCCGACCGGGTCGCGCGGTGGACCGAGGACAGTCCCGAGGCGCTGATGCACCACCTGCGGCGCGATCTGCTCGCCCACGCCGGCGGCCGGCTCGGCGACGACGCCGCGCTCATCGCGGTGCACCGCATCCCCGTCGAGCGCCGCCACCACGGCCGCGGCGAGATGGCCCGCCACGCGTGAGCGCGTCCGGCGCGGACGCCGCCGACGCACGACCCGGGCATCGGCCCGAACCGCGGCTTACCGCCGGAACCAGGGGGAACGCCTGATTTCCGGCGGATAGCGGTACGACAGCACCCACTCGGGCGGCTTCGGCCGTCACGTTCAACTGGCCTTGCGGCAAAGTTCAGTTCAGAGGGTAGCCCGTCCCGCCGAGGCGTTGCGAGAATCTGCGGCGCCTCGACAACAGGGAGCCCACGTGCGTCAGTTGACCTCCGCGCTCGCCGCCGCCCTCGGCGCGCTCGCCCTCGTCCTCACCTCGCCCGGCACCGCCGACGCCAACGTCCTGCAACTGCTGCCGCAGAACGCCGACGGCCTGGAGCAGACCTTCTCCCCCGCCTACGACTACGACGGGGACGGCTGTTACGCCACCGCCGCCATCGGCAGCGACGGCACCATCAACCCCGGTCTGAAGCTGGGCGGCGACGTCAACGGCCACTGCCACGACTACGCTCAGCTCGCCAACGCCAACACCTACTCGCGCGAGAAGTGCAACAACGGCTGGTGCGCGGTGATGTACGCCAGCTACTTCGAGAAGGACCAGGCGACCCTCGGACCCGCCGCCATCGGGCACACCCACGACTGGGAGCACGTGGTGGTGTGGATCAAGGACAACACCGTCCAGTACGTCTCGGTGTCCCAGCACTCCGGCTACCAGGTGGCGGCCCGCTCCTCGGTGCGCTTCGACGGCACCCACCCGAAGATCGTCTATCACAAGGACGGCGTCTCGACCCACTGCTTCCGGTTCGCCAACACCAACGACGAGCCGCCGGAGAACGTGACGGGCGGCTGGTTCTATCCGCGGCTGGTCGGCTGGAACGGCTATCCGGCGGGCTACCGCGAGAAGCTGCTGAGCGCGGACTTCGGAGCGGCCACCATCAAGATCGACGACGGCGACTTCCAGTACGCGCTGGCGCACTCCATGCCGTCGGGCATCCCCTTCGATCCCAACGCCTGACCTCCGGCACAGGCGCCCGCCTCGGCCCGGGGCAGGGCCCCGGGCGGGCGCGGACCCCGCTCCGAATGGGGCGGAGCGGGATCCGCGCCCGGTACCCCGGTCAGCCGGCCGGCTTCAGATCGGTGATCTTCAGGGTCTTCAGGTCGGACTGGACGTCGATCCGGCTGACCTGCGGGTGCGGCCCGTCCCCCCAGGTGAGCGTGACCCGGCTGGTGGCGTGACCGGCACCGGAGCCGGTATAGGCCACCTTCCACTTCACCGGCACGTTCTGCGCGAACAGGATGCCGTCGGCGTGTTCCTTCTTCTCGAAGGCGGCGACCTTCTTCTGCGCGGCGGCGGAGAGGTAGAAGCCGCGCAGCGCCTTGGCACTGGCCGCGGCGGTGGGGTCGTCGGTGGCCCAGACGGCGTCGATGTAGGCGCCGTAGAAGTCGGCCACGTGCTGGGTGGCGTTCCGCGGGTCGCCCTGCGCGGACGACACGGCGGCGGCACGGGTGGTGCCGCTCGCGGAGGCCCCCGCCAGGGCGGGCGTGACGGCGGCCAGGGTGAGGCCGGCCGTGAGGGCCGCGGCGGTGAGGAGGGTCTTACGGCTGCGCATGGACATGTGTCCCATTCCCCCGGTTTCTTCGCGACCGGTCCGATCCCGGCCGTCGACAGACCCTAAGACCGCGTTTCCCGCGCCCCGGTTCCGCTTTCCACTTCACTCTTTTCGGTCATTCCGGGGCGGCCGGCTCCCGCCCTTCGACGAGTCGGGCGAGGTTGTCCAGGGCCATGCGGGAGCCCTGTTCGTTGTCCTCGGGCGCAATCGCGTCGGGGACGCCCTCGTGCCGGACCTCCACCTGCGTGCCGCCGTCGGCCGCGGTGAGCGTCGTCGTCAGGGTCATCGTGGGGCGCAGGGCGTCGTCGCCGGTCTCGAAGGCGACGACCTCGACGACCAGGGCGCCGGGCACGAGCCGGGCGAAGTGCCCCTGGTAGGTGTCCGTGCGTCCGCCGGACTTCCCGGCGCCGGCCGGGTCGTCGTAGGTGAGGGAGATCCGGAAGGCCCCGCCCTCGCGGGCGTCGAAGGTGTGCACGCGGGCGGTCATGCCGGCCGGGACCCGCCAGGCCGCGACCGCCTGCGGGTCGGTCAGGGCCCGGTAGACGGCGTGCGGGGGCGCCGCCACGTGCCGGGTGACGCGGGTGGTGTACATGGGCTCACGGTAGCGGCCGGCGACCGCCCCGGCCGTCGATACGACGGGAGGCGGGGCCGAGGTCCGGGAGGTGGGTCGGACCTCGGCCCCGGGTCTGTCACGGCTTGCGGGCGACCGCGCCGTACATCGCGATGTCCTCGTCCCGGATGCCCTGTTCGCCGCTGCCGTCGGGGTGCCACTTGTGCACCTGGACGATGCCGGGCTCGACCAGGTCCAGGCCCGTGAAGAACTCGTGGGCCTCGTCCAGGGTGCGCAGCCGCATCGGCATGTCGCGGGCCGCGTACTCGCGGGCGACCCGGCCCACCTCCTCGGGCGCGAACTCGGCGGTGCCGACGGACATCGCGAGGTGGCTGCCGGACGGCAGCGGCTCCAGCAGCCGCCGTACGACGCCGACCGCGTCGTCCGCGTCCAGCATGAAGTGGACGATCGCGATGACGGTGAGGGCGACGGGCCGGCTCAGGTCCAGGGTCTCGCGCAGCTCGGGGGCGTCCAGGATGGCCGCCGGGTCACGGAAGTCGGCCTCGATGTACGCGGTCCGGCCCTCGGGGGCGCTGGCCAGCAGACCCTGGGAGAGGGTGAGCACGATCGGGTCGTTGTCGACGTAGACGACCCGGGACTCGGGGGCCACGGCCTGGGCGATCTCGTGCAGGTTCGGCGAGGTCGGGATGCCGGTGCCGATGTCCAGGAACTGGCGCATGCCCGCCTCCTCGGCGAGCCAGCGCACGGCACGGTTCATGAAGTCGCGGTTGGCCCGCATGTGCACCGGGAGCGCGGGCCACTCCCGGGACATGGCGTCGCCCGCCTCCTTGTCGGCGGCGTAGTAGTCCTTGCCGCCGAGTATGTAGTCGTAGATGCGGGCGGAGTGGGCGTTCTCGGTGTCGATCCGGTCGGCCGGCCATCCGTTGTCGGGCAACGCCGTGTCTCCCATTCGGTCAGGTGGGGCTCGGGGCTTCGCATCAGCAGGTACGAGGGTGGGGCGGGCGGGTGTCGGGGCGGGTCACCACTCCTTGCGCAGCGCGGCGAGCAGGGTCTCGGTCCTCCTGGCGGACGCGGCCTGGGCGCTCAGCCGGTCCAGGGCCTCCCGGTAGACCACGACCTCGTCGGCCTTGTCGAGGTAGACGGCCCCGAGGAGGCCGCTGAGATAGGCGATGTCGGGCAGTTCGCGGGCCCGGAACCGGAAGAGGTGGAAGGCGCCGGCCGACAGGGCGGGGTGCGGGCCGTTGGCGAACGGCATGAGCTGCACCGTGACCTGGGGCAGCCGGCTGACCTCGATGAGGTGGTCGATCTGCGCGCGCATCACCTCGGGGCCGCCGACCGGCCAGCGCAGCACGGTCTCGTCCATCACCACCCACAGCCGTGGCGGCGTGGCTCTGGTCAGCAGTTCCTGGCGGCGCATGCGCAGGGCGACGCGGCGCTCGGTGGCCTCTGCGGAGACGTGCGGACCGGCCGCGGTGAGCAGGGCGCGGGCGTAGTCCTCGGTCTGCAACAGGCCGTGCACGGACTGGTTCTCGTACGCGCGGATGTGCAGGGCCGCCTGCTCCAGGCTGAGGTAGGCGGAGAACCAGTCGGGCATGACGTCGCGGTACGTGTGCCACCAGCCGCGCTTGTTGGCCTCGCGCACGGAGTGCAGGAAGGTGTCGATCTCCTGCTGGTCGGTGACGCCGTAGACCCGCAGGAGTTTCTCGGCGTCCGCGAGCCGCAGCCGGGCCACCTTGGCGGCCTCCATGCGGCGGATCGTGGAGTGGCTGACCCCGATGGCGGCACCGGCCTCGGCGTAGCTGAGGCCGGCCCGGGTGCGCAGTTCCTCCAGGCGTCTGCCGAGGATCATGCGCAGCACGGACGGGGCGCCGCCCCAGTCGGTCTCCGCGGTCACTCCCACCCCCTCGTCAGGTCCCAGGACACCCTCGCACGCGATCCGTGCGCGTCGCCTATTCGATCACGTTCTGGCGGATGCAGCATGCACTTCGCGCCTTGCGAATTTCAACCTGCCGGTTGCGGAGCGTGGTTGGCGGGTGCCAGAGTGGACTCGCCGCACCGGCCGGCCCAGGACGCCCTCACCCCCACCCGAGAGGCCGGATGCGCACGTGCTGCCGACCCCAACCGGCGTCCCCGTACCACCCGGAGGCGAGCATCCCGGTCGACTCCCTGGGCCCCACGGCCCCGACCGCCTCGCCTCCGGGGCCACACGTCCCGCCCCGGCCCTCTGCTGGAGGACACCGCCACGGGCGAGGAGGCCCCTCCTCCGCCGACGAGGGAGAGGCCTCACCGGACCCCGTTCACCACGCACCAGACCGCCCCCGGACCATCCCCCACTCGTCCGAAGGACAGCCATGCACCACACCACCGCCCCCACCCCGACCCCGGCCGCCGATCCGTCCTGGACCCGCACCCGCCCCAGGCCCGGCTCCCAGGAACCGGCCGACTGAGCCGAGCGCGCCCGGCAGCACGGCCCCGACCACACCCCGCAGCGGTACGGCGGCTCCGGCCGCGACCCGCTAGATTCGCCGCCGGTGCGGAGCGTCCGTGCCCTCGGTGGGCCGGTGCCGTGCCCGCCGTGTGTGCCGTAGTGCCGGGGGTCCCATGGGCTGGTCACTGTTCCGCCGCAGCCGGATCGCGCCGGGGCTTCCGGTGCCGGGGCGGTGCGGGCCGAGGCGGCATGCGCTGGCCACCGAACGGCTGTTGCTGTTCACCCCGCGCACCCGCCTGGACGTGGCCGCCGCGATCGCCGCGAGCGCGGACGCCCAGGCGCAAGGGTGGCTCGGCACCAAGGCGGACGAGGTGCTGCCCGACCCCGCTGTCCGCCGGGCCCTGCTGGCCTGGCGGCCCGCCGGGGAGGACGGCCGGCGGATCCCCCGCGAGCTGGCGGAACCGTTCACGCCCGGCCCGGACGACCCGCTCCTGCTGGTCTGCGTGCGCCGGTCCGACCTCGGTTACGCCGGCGCCCTCGAACTACAGCACCTCGCGGGCGAGATGGGCGGCTGGCTGGCTCCGGGCTGCCGTGGCCAGGGCCTGGGCGCGGAACTGTTCCGCGCGGGCCTGGAGCTGGCCCACACCCACCTCGGACTGGCCACCGTCCGGGCCGGGGCCGAGACCGGGAACACCGCGAGCCGGCGCGCCCTGGCCCGCGCGGGTCTCGTCCCCGACCAGGGCCCGCGCCGCCACACCCTGCCCGACGGCCGCGTGGTGGACGCCGTCTGGCACCGGCACGACACCGCGACGCCGGCGCACTGCGGCGACCACCAGGAATCGCCCCGACGGCGCCCGGTCACCCGGTCCGGATCCGGCCACCGTACGTCGTAGGCCCGGCCGGACCGGCCGGACCGGCCGGACCGGCGGGCGGGCCGGGTCACCGCAACTCGTCCGGTCCAGGTCGGATGGGGGGGGGACCACCCGGACGCGTGGTGACTTCGGCCCACGCCGGGCAGCGGGGCACGACCGTACGAAGACCACTCCGGTGGCGGCGCGACGGCTCAGGCTCCGGGCATCAGGCCCGCCGCCATCGTGGCGCCCAGCTCCCAGCACGCCTGGATGTCGGCCTTGCCCGGTTCGCCGGTGACGGTCACCGGCTCGGTCGCCCGGCGCCAGCCGAGACCGGTGGTGACGGACTCGATGGCGCGGACGGCACCGGTGACGTCGTTGCCGCCGTGGACGTAGAAGCCGAAGGGGCGGCCACGGGTCTCGTCCAGGCAGGGGTAGTAGATCTGGTCGAAGAAGTGCTTGAGGGCGCCGGACATGTAACCGAGGTTGGCGGGCGTGCCGAGCAGGTAGCCGTCGGCTTCCAGCACGTCGGAGGCGGTGGCCGACAGGGCCGCCCGGCGTACGACGCGCACACCCTCGATCTCGGGTGTCGTGGCTCCCGACACGACCGCCTCGAACAGGGCCTGGCAGTTCGGTGAAGGGGTGTGATGGATGATCAGCAGGGAAGGCACACCCGGCACCCTGCCGTGCGTGTACCGTCCCTCGCAAACGGCGGGCGGCTTCGAGGCGCATTTCCCGGCACACTTCGAGATGCCGTTCACAGCGCGGTTCACGGCCACGCGACCGGCTCGCCGGGGGCGGGACGCACGGCCGGACCGGGACAGGAGGATCAGTCGTGGTCGACGAGGACCGCAGGGCGCAGGCCGCCGTGGTGTTCGACGCGCTGGGGCTCGCCTACGAGCAGGCGTTCGCCGACTCCGTACCGCACCGGGCGTCGCTGCGCTGGCTGGTGGAGCGGCTGGCGCCGGGCAGCAGGGTGCTGGACGTGGGCAGCGGGACGGGCCGACCGACCGCGCGGACGCTGACCGAGGCCGGGCACCGGGTACTGGGCATCGACGTCTCACCGGTCATGGTCGACCTGGCCGTGCGGCAGGTCCCCGGGGCCGAGTTCCGGCTCGCCGACGTCCGGGACACGCCGTTGCCGGAGGATTCGTTCGACGCCGCGTGCGCGTACTTCTCGCTGGTGCAGATGTCCCGCACCGAACAGGCGGCCGTCGTGGCGAAGCTGGTCCGCGCGGTACGGCCCGGCGGCTTCGTCGTGCTGGCCACCGTGCCGCTTGACCTGGAGGACACCGAGGGTGTCTTCATGGGGCAGCCGGTCCGGATCACGAGCTTCACCGCGGAGGCGTTCACCGAACTGGCCTCCGGCGCGGGCCTGACGGTCCTGGCCGAGGAGCGGACCGTGTTCACCCCGCGCGGCCCCGAGGCGGGACCCGAGCCGCAGCTCTTCCTGCACTGTGTGCGCGAGGCCGGATGACAGGCACCCCGTGAGCCGCATCCGGTGACCCGCATCGCGGCCGGCGTCGTCGGTGCCCTCGGTTACAGTGACGGCTCCGAACCGAAGGGGAGGCAACAGTGCAGGTCGGGGTGGGGACCGTCGGAGGCCGCATCGTCGTGGCGGCGGCGCTCGCCGCGGTGCTCGGCGGGTGCGCCGAGTCCGCGGACGGCGACGGGGAGAAGGCCGCGAGCGCGTCGGCGAGCACCAAGGGCGCGACGGCCGGGGGCACGGGCGCGAAGGGGACGGCGGCGGCCCGTGGCGGCACGATCGGCGCGGCCGGTTCGGCCTGCGAACTGCCCGTGAGCTTCGACATCGCCCAGCACTGGAAGGCCAAGTCGATCGACGCCGACAAGGAGTTGGCCAAATCCTCCGAGGGCGAGGACGGCGACCTCGGCGGGGCGCTCGCCGACGCCTTCCTGCGGCAGGGCCCCGTCACGGCCGCCTGCGAGATCGACGCCAAGCCGGCCGGCAACATCGGCTTCCTGCGCGTGTGGACGGGCAAGGCCGGCGACGCGGACGCGGGCGGTGTGCTGCGCGCGTTCGTCGCCGCCGAGGACAACGTGAGCAAGGCCCAGTACCACTCCTTCAAGACCGGCGGCGGCGTCTCCGCGGTGGAGGTGGAGTACCTCTACACGAGCAAGCTCCTGGACGAGACGAAGAAGGAGAGCGCCTTCGCCGTCAGCACGCCCGACGGCCCCGTCGTCCTGCACCTCGGAGGCATGGACACCCAGGAGCACGAGGAGATGCGGCCCGCCTACGACCTCGCCAAGCAGACGCTCAGGCTCGGCTGAGGGCCGCCGCTCACCCACGGGCCGTGGACCGGCCCAGGTAGGTGAGGGGGCCCGCGTCGGCGACCGGGATCTCGTGGAAGCCGACCCGGTCGTAGAAGGCGCGGGCGGCGGTGTTGACGGTGACCATGCCGAGGTGGACCGCCTCGACGCCCTGTCCGCGCAGGGCGTCCAGGAAGGTGTGCAGCAAGCGGCGGCCGTGGCCCTGCCCCTGCCAGGCCGGCAGCAGGTCGATGTGCAGATGGGCGGGGTAGGCGGCGAGTTCGGGGACGAGCATCCGCTCCGGGTGGTGCAGGAGGCGGATCATCTCCTCGGTGGGCGTGCGGGGCGGCGCGGCGGGCTCCGGATAGCGGCCGGCCAGCCGGGGGATCCAGCTCCGCCGGAAGTCCTTCACGAAGCGCTCGGTGTCCGCCGTACCGACGATGTATCCCACGGCCCGGCCCGTGCCGTCGTCCAGTACGAAGGCCAGGTCCGGGTCGAAACGGCAGTACGGCTCGGCGAAGAGCGACGGCATCAGGCGCTGGTCGGGGTAGAGGGCCCGGGAGTCGCCCCCGTTGTGCGCGGTGCGGACGCAGACGTCGGCCACGGCGTCGCGGTCGGCGCGACGGTAGGGCCGGATCAGCGGGTGCGGAGGGAGAGACGGCATTCCCTTATCCTCACCTCCTTGGGAGCGCTCCCACAAGGGGTCGTGAGCGCTCCTGCCAGCCGTCGCCGGCGGACGGCGGCGACCGCCTCGGAGGGGGGCCGCCGTCGTCCGCGAACGGTCAGTAGCGCATGCGCCTGGCCCGCAGGAGCATGAACAGACCCGACAGGGCAAGCAGCGTGCCGATGGCCGCGGGCCACAGATGCGCGCCGGTCTCCGCCAGACCGCCCCGGCTCGCCTGGGGTTCGGTCCCCGCGGCCGTCGGCGGGGCGTACGCGGCGGCGGTGACGGGGGCGGGGGCGGCCTGACTCGGCGCCGCCGGGGACGGAGCCGGTGCCGAACGCGCCGGCGTGGACCGGGGTGCGGCGGACACGGCAGGTGCCGCCTTGTCGTCCGTGTCGTGCTTGGTGGTGCGGGCGGGCGACGTGGTCGCGTCGTGCCGTGGCGCCGCACCGGATCGGGACGCCGACGGCGCGGGCGGGGAGGTGGCACTCCCGCCGTTCTGCTCGCTCCCGCCGTTCTGCTCGCTCCCGCCGCTCTCCTCGCTGGAGCCGTTCCCCGGCGCCGCCGTCGCGCTCGAAGTCGCCGTGGGCGTCGGCGTCGCGGCGGAGCCGTCGTCGGGGGAGGAACCGCAGGCGCGGCCGGAGTTGATGCAGTCGACCATCTCGCGCATCAGGTTCTCGCCGAAGACGTTGATGAAGTCGCCGTGGTCGGTGACGGGCTTGTGCAACTGCTCGGGGAAGGAGTCCACCGCGAACAGCGGTACGGTACGGCCGCCGTCCGCGAGGCTCGGCGCGTCGACGTCGTAGACGATGCGCTGCACCAGTTGCGGAATGGGCTCGAAGCCCGCCGGGCAGGAGCCGTCGGCGGCCGTGAAGGCCACGTGGGTGCGGTGGTTGGCGCTGTCGATGTTGCGGCCGTCCCAGCAGCTCTGGAAGCGGAAGGTGCGCACCACGTCGCTGCCCGGCGGGCACAGCGGGTACTTGTCCTTCAGCTGCCGGTTCTCGTAACCGGTGCAGCTCCAGGACGCGTTGGCGTTGCCGGGTCCGTTGACGAACGCCTTGGCGTCGCCCGTGATGATGCGCAGCAGACGCGGCATGGCGGTGACCTTGCCGCGCGGGTTTCCGACGAAGGTCAGCGTGACCTGCTCGGGTGTCACGATCTGGCCCGCGTTGCCCTCCGTCCCGCCGCCCGGGGCCCCGGCGTCCCGCTCCCGGGTGCCGTTCTGGAGGCGCAGCACCGGCCAGTAGTACGACGACTTGTCGCCCTGGTCGGCACAGCTCGTACCGGCCTTGGCCAGGTCCTCGTCGCTCGCGAAGGCGTTGTTGCCCTGGTTGCCGATGTAGTCGTGGAAGTGGTGGGCGCCGTTGGAGACGCCGGGGGCGACGATGACGTTGTCGGAGTTGAACAGGCCGCCCGCGTTGACACCGCAGTCGGAGGTGAACGTGCCGCGCGAGGCGTCGGCCTGCGGCGGCGGGGCCGGTGCCTCGGGCGGCACGGCGGTGATGTCGGCGTAGTCCGACACGACGGGTCCGTTGCCGCCCTGCCCGGCGCCGTTCTGCGCTTGACCGCCGCCGCTCTGTCCTTGAGCGCTGCCGCCTTGGTCCGCACCGGCTCCGCCCTGCCCCTGGCCGGTGCCGCCCTGCCGGCCGTCGTCGTCCGGCGTACCGGTGGCCTGACCGCTGTCGCCGGGGCGCAGGGTGCAGGCGGCCAGATCGTCCAGGCCCCGTGGGCGTTCCCCCGCCCGGCCGAGGGCGTCGGCGATCCGTCCGATGGACTCCGACCGCTTCTCCTCCAGCGGCCCCATGATGGTCTCCCCGGCGGAACCGGCGTCCTCGCCGCCGCCCCACCCCGCCTGCCGCACCTGCTGGTACGCCGCCGCGATCTGCTGGTCCAGCGCGGCGAGTTCGCGGTCGACCTCGGGACGGGCCGCGTCCGGCACGGCCGTCAGCCGGCCGCCGACATCGGGGCAGTCGATGGTCGCCATGCCCGAGGACAGGACGCGTCCGGAGGCGTCCGTGCCGGATCCGTCGCCCCAGCCCTCGGTGGCCGAGGCGTAGACGTTCGCCCCGACGAGCCCGGCTCCGCCGAGCATCAGGGCGACCGCGGCGAGGGTCGCGCGTCGTGCGCCGGTCGGACGTCTGCGCCTGTTGCGTACCAAGGTCGTCCCCTGTGTGATCGCCGGTGGTCTGACCGCCGGTGGGTGGGGCCGGGCGGTCGGGCATGGAGCTCCCCGGCTTCATACGGCGGGCGGAGCCACCGCGTTCAACAGAATCGCGAATTCACCGGGACCTCACAGGAAACCATGGCCGCCGCCCCTTCCCTCTCGAACGCCGTCGCGAACATCACGAATATGTATCGGACATTTCACACCTCAACCTTCACACGAGGTACACACGTTGGCTAGGTTGACGCGAGGCCGCCGCCCGGCTCTGCCCCGGCGAGCCGCCCAACTGCCCTGCGGGGCAAGGAAGGAGCACGTCTTCCATGGCGCCGGAGAGCCGCGACGAGGTCCGCCAGCGGATCGCATCCCTCTACGACCGGGCGGAGAACGACACCGGTAACTTCAACGCGACCCGGGCCATGGCCGCCCGGACGCGTTCGCGTGGCGTACCGCTGGCCAAGCGGGCGGACCGGCGTCCGGACCCGGCACTGGACGAGGTCGCCCGGCAGTGGTTCGACGCGGTACGCGCCGATGTCGGCCCGACCGTCCCCGCCGTACTGCCCGCCGACCGGCGGCCCGACAGGTCTGCCGCGCCGACGCGTTCGCGAGGGCGGATGGACGGGCTTCCGCCCGCGGGGGGTGAGCGGGAGGCACGCGCCCTGCCGGCCGGCGGCAGCGAGCCCCTCGTTCTCCCGAGGGGAGCCAGCGAGGGCCTCGGCCTCCCGGCTCTTCCGGCCGGCGGCAGGGAGACCCGCGCTCTTCCGAGCGGCGAGCGGCGGGCGCTGGGGACGGGCGGCCTGCCCGAACAGCGGCCCGCGGCACTGGAATCGCACACCGGCCAGACAGTGGCCGAACTGACGACGGGCCCGGTGACGGACCCGACGGGCGGGTCCCTGCCGGCTCTGGAGACCGGGCGGACGGCACTGGTCGATACCGCGAGCAGCATGGAACTTCCGGGTACGGCCCTGGGATTGAGCGGCGGTACGACAGACACGGCCGGCTGGGGCGCGACAGACACGGTCGGCTGGGACACGGCGGAAGTGGCGAGTCCTGACGTTCTACCGGTCGTCCTACCGGTCGTCGCGCAGCCCGCCGCTCAGCGGGCGGCGGTTCAGCTGCCCCGGACACTCCCCGGCTCCGCCGGATTCGTCCGCCTGTCCCCCGCCGCCTCGAAGGCCGGGATCCGGCGCAGGCTCGACACGGCGCGTGACCTGCTGTCCGGACGCACCGCCCGGCTCGGCCCGCCGGACGGCGCCGTTGCGTCGGCAGCGCCGATGGCAGCCGCTCCGCCGGTCGGCATCACCGCTCCCATGACCGACACCGGCTCCCTGCCCCTCCCCCTCCCCCTCCCCCAGCCCCTGCCCGCGCCCGCCTCCGTCGAGTCGTCTCGCGCTCTGCGTGCCGCCAAGGCCATCGCGTTCGCTCGGGCGCAGCTCGGGAAGCCGTGCGTGTGGGGTGCGACCGGGCCGGACTCCTACGACTGCTCCAGCCTCACCCAGGCCGCGTGGAAGGCGGCCGGTGTCACACTGCCGCGCGCCGCGCACGAGCAGGCGCTGGCCGGAACGCCGCTCACGACGGCCGGGCTGGAACCCGGCGACCTCGTCCTCTTCTTCCAGGACGACCGGCACGTGGGCCTGTACGTCGGCGACGGAATGATGGTCCACGCCCCCGGACCGGGGTCGTCCGTCCGCGAGGAGTCGATCTACGGCGCCGGCGAGGCGGCGATCCACCGAATCGTCCGGCCCGCCTGACGAGGCCCGCCCATAAGGCACCGCTGGGCAAGGCATAAGATCGGCTTATGAGGTCATAGACCGGACCCGCGTACCGACTTAGGTGTGCCTTAGTTTAGGCTTCGTGATCAAGTCGCCCATGCACGCTCGAAGGGAACCTGATCATGCCGCGCCCCCTGCGGGTAGCCATTGTCGGAGCCGGCCCCGCCGGGATCTACGCCGCCGACGCCCTGCTCAAGTCCGAGGTGGCCGCCGACCCCGGTGTCTCCATCGACCTCTTCGAGCGGATGCCCGCCCCGTTCGGCCTGATCCGGTACGGCGTCGCGCCCGACCACCCGCGCATCAAGGGCATCATCACCGCCCTGCACCAGGTGCTCGACAAGCCGCAGATCCGCCTGTTCGGCAACGTCGACTACCCGACGGACATCAGCCTGGACGACCTGCGCGCCTTCTACGACGCGGTGATCTTCTCGACCGGCGCGATGGCCGACCGCGAGCTGCCCATACCCGGCATCGACCTGGACGGCTCCTACGGCGCCGCCGACTTCGTCTCCTGGTACGACGGTCACCCTGACGTGCCCCGCACCTGGCCCCTGGAGGCCGAGAAGGTCGCCGTGCTCGGTGTCGGCAACGTCGCCCTGGACGTCGCCCGCATCCTCGCCAAGACCGCCGACGAGCTGCTGCCGACCGAGATCCCGCCGAACGTCTACGACGGTCTGAAGGCCAACAAGGCCGTGGAGATCCACGTCTTCGGCCGCCGCGGCCCGGCCCAGGCGAAGTTCAGCCCGATGGAGCTGCGCGAGCTGGACCACTCCCCGAACATCGAGGTCATCGTCGATCCCGAGGACATCGACTACGACGCGGGCTCGATCGAGACCCGGCGCGGCAACAAGCAGGCCGACATGGTCGCCAAGACGCTGGAGAACTGGGCGATCCGCGATGCCGGCGACCGCCCGCACAAGCTCTTCCTCCACTTCTTCGAGTCGCCGGCCGAGATCCTCAGCAAGGACGGCAAGGTCGTCGGCCTGCGCACCGAGCGCACCGCCCTGGACGGCACCGGCAACGTCAAGGGCACCGGCGAGTTCAAGGACTGGGACGTCACGGCGGTCTACCGCGCGGTCGGCTACCTCTCCGAGAAGCTGCCCAAGCTCCCCTGGGACATCGACTCCGGGACCGTCCCGGACGAGGGCGGCCGGGTGATCGAGGAGGGCGGCACCCACCTGCGGTCCACCTACGTCACCGGCTGGATCCGGCGCGGCCCCGTCGGTCTCATCGGCCACACCAAGGGCGACGCCAACGAGACCGTGGCCAACCTGCTGGACGACTTCGCCGGCGGCCGTCTGCACACCCCCGCCTCGCCCGAGCCGGAGGCCGTGGACGCCTTCCTCGCCGAGCGCAACGTCCGCTTCACCACCTGGGAGGGCTGGTACAAGCTGGACGCCGCCGAGCGTGCCCTGGGCGAACCGCAGGACCGCGAGCGCGTGAAGATCGTCGAGCGTGAGGACATGCTGCGGGAGAGCGGCGCGTAACCGCCCTCCTCCCTCCGGGTCCCAGGGGGCCGGCGCCGGTGCGCCGGCCCCCGCCCCGTTCCGTACTGGCGGTGGGCGCCGGCAGGGGTGAACGGGGTCCGCCCCTGAGCGGATGGACGGGCGGGCCCCGTTCGCCGGACATTGTGGGCGCCGCGACCGCCGGCCGGACACGGGTGAACCGCGGTCGCCTCACGCGCGCCGCGCGCACCCCGGGCGTACGGCGCGCACCCCGCGCTCCGGGCGCACTCCCGGGCGACGCGCGGGGCCGGGCCCCCGCCGCCGTGTCGCCCCGCCGAACGGTGATACTGGGAGGCACACCCGCCCCCATCAGCAGATTGGCTCATGTCGAACTCCGCCGGCGACCGCGCCACCACCCCGCAGACCCTCTGGGCGGCCCGGGGCCGCCACACCGGTCCCGCCCCCGAGAACGTCCTCCGCCGCACCCTGCGACGGCACAAGGAGAGCGGTGACATCGACGACTTCGCCGAGCCGCCCACGGCCGGGGACCCGGCGCGGCGGGTCTTCGAGGCCCGCTGGCGAGCCGGCGGCACGGTGACCGTGCGGGCCCGGCTCACCCTCGTACCGCAGGAGGGCCGGCTGCCGGGCCACGAGTGGCGGCTGGTCGCGGAGGCGGAGCGTCCGTGGGACGACGCCTGGCCGTCGCCCGCGACGCTCTTCTGGCCCGAGGGCGGCTCGGACGAGGACGACGACGGCTCCTGGGACCATCACCCCACGGTCGCGGGCCTGCGCTTCCGGCACGTCAACGCGCTGCCGGAGGACGACAAGGACATGCGGCGCCGGCTGCGGGACGCGGCGCGGGAGGCGTGGTGCGTCCATGTCGTCGTCCACGAGGCGATGACACCCGACGAGCGGGGCCGGCTGCCGCTGGCGCGGCTGCTGCCGCCCGGCCTGCGGCACCGCGTCATCGAGCACCGGGCCGCACCGCAGCAACTGCGCGCCGTCAACTGGGCGTTGAAGGACCTCGGTGTCGAGGTGCCGCGCGGCGGCGCGGTGCTGCTGCCGCCGGATCCGGCGCCTGAGGGGTACGACGGCCGGGAGCACAGCGTACGCACCGTCTTCCTGGACGGTTCGGAACCGGCCGGACTCGTCGCGGCGCTACGGCACTTCGTCGCCCTGCCCCGGCCGCTGCCGGGGGACGCCGAGGAGGCGCTGACGGACCTGCGCGAGAACTGGACCCTGATGACCCTTCAGGAGCAGTTGGAGCGGGAGCGGCGGCTGGTCGCCATGTACGCCGAGGCGCTGGAGGCGATGACGAAGTCCCGGGACCTGTACAAACAGGCCGCCGAGCAGGCGCTGGAGGCCCTGGCGGCGTACCGCGACGTGCCCGCGCCCGCCCTCCCCCAGCAGCGGCCCGCCGCCCGGACACCGGGCGCGTTGCAGCAGCTGACGCGGACGTTCGAACGGCTCAAGCTGGCGCCCAAGGGCCGGCAGCAGCAGGGGTCCGCCGAGGATTCCCCATCGGACGGCAGCGCCGGGGCCGCGGGCGCCGGCGGCGACGCGGACGGCCGCTCATCGTAGGAGTCCGTCGGGGTACATGGACGGTCGTACCGTTCGCAGACGCCCCGCTTCGGCAAGGAGCCGCAATGGACACGACCACGACCCTGCTGGTGATCGCCGCCGTCGTCGCGGCGGTGCTGCTCGCCGTCGCGGTCGGGCTGCTGGTGCGGCTGGTGCGGGCGCGGCGGACGCTGCGGCGGGCGGGGCTGCCGACGGGGCCCCGGTGGGTGTTCTGGGGCGCGGTCGCCTATCTGGTGCTGCCCACCGATCTGCTGCCCGACCCGGTCTACCTGGACGACATCGGCGTCCTGCTCCTCGCCCTGCGCAGCCTGCGCGCCGCCCGGCCGCTGCCGGGCGGGCCGACCGAGCCCTGACCGGCCGGGCGCGGTGCACCGCACCGGGGGTATGCCGCACCATGGGGCGATGCGACCCGTGTTCACCGGCATCCCCGGTGCCCCGGCGGCCCCCGGCGTGGCCGTGGTCGTCGACGTGATGCGCGCGTTCACCGTGGCCGCCTGGGCGTTCCGGCGCGGCGCCGAGCGGATCGTCTTCGCCCGCACGCTGCGGGAGGCGCTGGCGCTGAAGGCCCGTCATCCGGACTGGCTCGCCTGCCAGGACGGGGCGCCGATGCCGGGGTTCGACCTGGTCAACTCGCCCGCCCGGCTGCGTGCCCTGGACCTGCGGGGCCGTACGGTCGTCCAGAAGACCACCGCCGGGACGGCCGGGGCGCTGGCCGTGGCGGACGCCGGGCTGCTGCTGTGCGCGAGCTTCGCGGTGGCCGGGGCGACCGCCGGGGCGCTGCGGCGGGTGCGGGCGCAGACGGTGACCTTCGTGGTCACCGGGGACGGCGGGCGGGCCGAGGAGGATCGGGCCTGCGCGCAGTACATCGCGGAACGCGTGCGGACGGACGACGTCGACGCGGGCCCCTACCTGGCGCGGGCCCGGCGCTCCACCGCCGCCGCCCGGCTGGCCGACGGTGTGCGGCGCGGATGGGCCGGTGTCGATCCCGAGGACGTGGCCGTGTGCCTGGAGACGGACACGTTCCCGTCGGCCATGGCGGCCACCCGGGAGGACGGCCACCTGGTGCTGCGCCCATGGGCGCCCCCGGAGCGCCCGGCCTCCTCGGTGTAGGGGGAGCCCGGCGGCGCCGGTCCGGAACCAGGCCCGACCCGGCCGGACGGCCTCAACCGGCGTCCTCCCGCTCGGCCTTGCCCGGGGTCAGGGCCGTGAGCAGGACCGCCAGTGCGCCGAGTGCCGCTGCCGCGGCGGTCGGGCCGGCCAGCCACGACGGTGCCAGGGTCGCCGCCCGCAGCCGGGCCGGGTCCGGCAGGCTGAACCGTCCGCCGAGCACGTGCCCGGCGGCGAGCACCGCCGTGACCCCGACCGCGGCCGTCGCCGCCACGAGCCGGGCCGGCGCCGCCCGCGCGGTGAGGGCGAGCGCCAGCAGGCCGCACAGCGCCGAGGCGAGCAGGGTGGCCCCGAGGGCGCCGTGGGACAGCGCGGTCCAGTAGCGCGGGGCATGCGCCGTCCCGCACAGGAACACCAGCAGCGCGGCGCACCGGGCGGCCCACAGGCAAGCCGTCGGCGTCCGGTCGTCCCCGGCCCGGTCCGCACCCGCCCGTCGTCCTCCCGCCCGCCCCTCCGCGTCGGACCGCGGTGTCCTCGTCCGCCCTTCGACGACGATGCGCCGGGTCTTCACCGGCCCTGCCGCGGCCGGCCGTCCCGCCGCCGGCTCTGCCGCGGCGGGCCGCCCCGCCTCCGCCGGCGCCTGCGGGGCCGACCACCCCACCTCCCACACGACCGCCGGTGCCACGGCGGTGGACACCGACCGCTCCTCGGCCTGACTCGTCCGCCGTTCCGCCGCCAGTCGGCCGATCAGCTCGGCGAGTTCCTCCACGGGCCGGTGCACCGCCACCGCCCGCACAGCGGCCTCCGCGCAGTGGGATTCCGCCGGGCCGCGGTGCAGCAGTTGCACCAACCGGGAGACGTCCTCCAGGGGGCGGCGCTGAGCGGCGGCCCGGATCGCCTCGTCGGCGCTGTCGCTGTCCCGGGGCGGTTCGGTCAGCAGCGTGACCAGGCGGGTGACGTCCTCCACCGACCGGTCGACCGCGACCGCGCGCAGCACGTCGGCTGTCGTCCGGGCCGGTTCGGGCGTGCTCTCCAGCAGCGTGATGAGCCGGACCACGTCCTCCAGCGGGCGGTCGGCGACGGCCGCGTGAACCAGGCTGCGCAAGGGGTCGCCGTGCGCGGGTTCCTCCGGGGGGAGCGACTGCACGGGCCGCGTGAGGAGGTGCGGGGACGAGGTGGGGGCATCCGGTGCCGTGGATATCACCGAGTCGTCGGGACGGGGGGATGAAGAGCAGGTCGTCATCTCGTCTCCAGGAGAAGGGTGCGACCGCACCCGCGCCCCGTCTGCGGTCGCCGCGTCACGGACTCCATTACTAGGAGCGGGCCCCGGAGCCCGCCACTCGGGCGGGGCACTGGTGTGAGCCGGCCCGGTGCCCTCCGGCCGGTACCGGGGGTGCCCGCCCCGCCCCTCTCCACCCCGTCCAGGTGCGTTCCGTGCGTCTCGTGGCGCATTCTTGCTGTGTCATCCACCCGGAGCCGCACGGGACGAGGTGGGACCGATGGCCGGGAGCGACGAGCAGGCGGTCCGTACGCGGGCCCGGCTGACCGCGCTGCTGACCGACGTCTCGACCAGCGTCCTCACCGCGGCCGGCGGCCGGGCGGCGGGCGTGTACCTGCGCTCCCGCACCCCGGGCCTGCTGCGCCTGGCGGTGCTCACGGGGCTGCCAGGTCCGCTGTTCAGGTCCTGGTGGCGGCTGCACGTCGGCCGGCCGTTCCCGGTCGCCGACGCCTACCGGCTCGGCGTCCAGGTGGTCCTGCCGAACGCCACGGAGACCATGCGCCGGTATCCGCAGTTCGCGGCCGGTCTGCCCTTCCCGTTCGGGTCGGTGCACGTGCCGGTGCCGGGCGGGACCGCACCGCTGGGGGTGCTCACGGTCCTGCACCCGGCGGTGACGGACACCGTGCACGACCTGCTCGACCGGGAACTGCTCGGCCGGCTGGCCGAGGGGCTGGGCACCGAACTGCTCGGTCTGGCCGACGGCGACGAGGGCGCGATCGTCTGGGACGGCGAGCCGCTGTGCGTACGGCCGCCCGCGAGCCGGCCCGCCCGGGCCGCCGTAGGACGCTTCAGCTGTGACCCGGCGACCTCCGTGGTCCGTGCGGACGACCGGTTGCACGCCCTGCTCGGGCTGCGCCCCGGCGAGTTCGCGGGGACGACGACGGCGCTCGCGGACGCCGTGGCCCCCGCCGACGCGCACCGGATCCTGGCCGCGCTGCGCGACACCGCCGCCGGGAAACCGCCGAGCGCGCCGCTGAGCCTGCGCGCCCGCGACGGCACGCCGCGGCTGCTGGACCTGTGGCCGGCCGACGAGGACCGCGCGGACCGCGCCGGGACGGCGGTCCACGGGGTGGTGTTCGACCCCGGTACGGCCGCCGCCGCCGACGGCGCGGCCGACCTGCTGCCGGAGGGCGTGTTCTGCCTGGACCGGCTGGGGCTGATCGTGTACGCCAACCCGGCGGCGGCCCGGCTCACGGGCCGGGCGCGGGAGCGGCTGCTGGGGCAGGCGCTGTGGGAGGCGCTGCCCTGGCTGACCGGGCCGCCGTACGACGACCATCTGCGCGGCGCCCTGCTCTCCCCCGAGCCGGTGCACTTCCACGCCCGGCGGCCTGCCGACGACCGGGACGAATCCGGTGAGGGCGACTGGCTGGCGGTCTCGGTGCACCCCGGCACGGACCTGCTGACCTGCGTGCTCGTCCCGGCCAGCCGGGTGGACGCCGCGAGCGGGCCGGCGCCGGAGGCCAGGGTCCCGAAGGACGCGGTGGCGGGCGCCCGCTCGATGACGCCGCTGTACCGGCCGATCGCGCTGGCCATCGCGCTGACGGACGCGGTGACCGCCCGGCAGGTGTCGGCGGTGGTCATGCAGGAGTTGCTGCCCGCGTTCGGCGGCCGGCGGCTGGCCATCTACCTGCTCCAGGACCGGCATCTGTACCTGGCCTGGGAGACGGGGTTCCCGCAGGGCTTCCTCGCGCCGTTCGAGGGCATCGGCCTCGACGCGCACGTGCCCGGTGTGGAGACCCTGACCACCGGCCGGCCGCTGTTCTTCGAGAACATGGGGCAGATCGCGGCGGCCTATCCGGGGATCGCCCTCGACGCGCAGGAGGGCTCGCGTGCCTTCCTGCCGCTGATCGCCTCGGGCAGGCCGGTGGGCTCCTGC
Organism: Streptomyces corchorusii; assembly: GCF_001514055.1. Classification (NCBI taxonomy): domain Bacteria; kingdom Bacillati; phylum Actinomycetota; class Actinomycetes; order Kitasatosporales; family Streptomycetaceae; genus Streptomyces; species Streptomyces corchorusii. The sequence continues at coordinate 354,075 of NZ_KQ948353.1, forward strand.
ATCCTCGGCTTCGACCGCGAGCGCGCCTTCAGCACGGAGGAACGCACGGTCCTCACCGCGCTCGCCGGGCTGATCGCGCACGCGATGGAACGGGCACGGCGCTACGACGACGAGGCGGCGCTCGCCCGCGGCCTGCAACAGGCCCTGCTGCCCCGTCGGCTGTCGACGCATCCGCGGGTGGAGACCGTGGGGCGGTATCTGCCGGGGACGCAGGGCATGGACGTGGGCGGTGACTGGTACGACGTGGTGGAGGCCGGGGGCGGGCTCGCGCTGGTCATCGGCGATGTGCAGGGGCACGGGGTGCAGGCGGCGGCCACGATGGGCCAGCTCCGCAGCGCCGTGCGCGCGTTCGCGCTGGGCGACCGGCCGCCGGACGAGGTCCTGAGCGGCACCAACCACCTGCTGATCGACCTGGACCCCGGCCAGTTCGCCAGCTGCTGCTACCTGCGCCTGGACCCCGCCACCGGCCGGGCCCGGGTCGCCCGGGCGGGCCATCCGCCGCCGCTGCTGCGCTGCCCGGACGGCCGGACCCGGCTGCTGGACATCCCCGGAGGTGTCGTCCTCGGCGTGGATCCGCACGCCCGGTACCCGGTGACCGAGCTGTGGCTGGAGCCGGACGCGATCCTCGCCCTGTACACCGACGGTCTGGTGGAGCGGCCCGGCGCCGACATCGACGACGGCATCGCGTCGCTGCGGCTGGCGCTCGCCCAGGCCGGTGCCGGTACCGGCCGGGGCGGCGGGCGGTCCCTGTCCGGGGTCGCCGACCGGCTGACGGCCACCGCCCGGCACGCCACCGACCGCCCCGACGACGTGGCCCTGCTGCTGGCCGCCCGCCGTCCGCCGCCCGCTCCCGGCCGGTGACCGGCCCACCCCGCCCACCCGGGCCCGCCCCGGCCCGGCGCTCGGCCGTCGCCGCCTCGGGTGATGGTCTCGCCTGCGGGCGCCGGGCAGTGTAGACATGGGCACATGGTGCGACTGCCCGGCCGGCCCGTGACTCGGCCGCCCCGCTCTTTCGGGTACCCGCGCGCACCGCACAGCCCAGCGGCGGCGGACGGCGGCACGAGCGGAAGCCGGCCGGGGGTGCTGCGGGCGGCGGTGACCGGGCGCAGCGTGGCCGGGCAGGTGTTCGTCCTGCAAGTGGTGATCGTGCTGCTGCTGGTCATCTCGGCGGCGGTGGCCCAGGTGCTCCAGGTGCGGCACGACAGCGACACCGAGGCGGCCAACCGTTCCCTCGCCGTGGCCGAGACGTTCGCCAACGCCCCCGGCACGGCCGCCGCCCTGCGCTCCCCGGACCCCACGGCCGTGCTCCAGCCGCGCGCGGAGGCGGCCCGCAAGGCGACCGGCGTGGACTTCATCGTCGTGATGAACACCGACGGCATCCGCTACACGCACCCCAAGGCCGACCGCATCGGCAAGAAGTTCGTCGGCAACATCGCCCCGGCCGTGGCCGGCGGCACGGTCACCGAGCACGTCAACGGCACCATCGGGGCGCTGGTGCAGGTCGTGGTGCCGGTGAAGGACTCCGGTGGCCAGGTGGTGGGCCTGGTGGCGGCCGGAATCACCACCGCGCACGTGGGCGGGGCCGCCGACCAGCAGCTACCGCTGCTGCTGGCCGCGGCGGCTGCCGCACTCGCGCTGGCGACCGCGGGCACGGCCCTGGTCAGCAGACGGCTGCTGCGCCAGACGCACGGCCTCGGGCCGTACGAGATGACGAGGATGTACGAGCACCACGACGCGGTGCTGCACGCGGTCCGGGAGGGCGTGCTGATCGTCGGCGGTGACGGCAGGCTGCTGCTCGCCAACGACGAGGCCCACCGCCTGCTGGGCCTGCCGGCGGACGCCGAGCGGCGGCATGTGCTGGAGCTGGGCCTGGACGACGAGACGGCGGGGCTGCTGGCCTCGGGACGGGTCGCCACGGACGAGGTGCACCTGGTCAAGGACCGGCTGCTGGCGATCAACCAGCGGCCCACGGACCTGCGCGGCGGCCCGCCGGGCAGCGTCACCACGCTGCGCGACTCCACCGAGCTGCGCGCCCTGTCGGGCCGCGCGGAGGTGGCGCGGGAGCGGCTGAACATGCTGTACGAGGCCGGTGTGGGCATCGGCACCAGCCTGGACGTGACCCGCACCGCGGAGGAGCTGGCGGAGCTGGCGGTGCCCCGGTTCGCGGACTACGCGACGGTGGACCTGTTCGACGCGGTGCTGGGCGGGGAGGAGCCGCGGCCGGGGACGGCGCTGCGCCGCGCGGCCTGCGCGGGCGTCCGCGGGGAGGCCCCGCTGTATCCGCTCGGCGAGCGGATCCGGTTCGTGGCCACCTCGCCGCAGGCGCGGGCCCTGACGACCGGGCAGTCGGTCGTGGTGCCGCGGCTGCGCGACGAACCCGGCTGGCGGGCGCAGGACCTGGAGCGCACGGACCAGGTGCTGGCGTTCGGCATCCACTCGATGATCACGGTGCCGCTGCGGGCGGGCAGCCTGGTGCTGGGCGTGGCGAACTTCTGGCGGGCGGAGAAACCGCAGCCGTTCGACGCCGAGGAACTGGCCCTCGCGGAGGAGCTGGTGGCGAGGGCGGCGGTGTCGATCGACAACGCCCGCCGGTACACCCGTGAGCACAGCATGGCGGTCACCCTCCAGCGCAGCCTGCTGCCGCGCAGCCTGCCCGAGCAGGGCGCCCTGGACATCGCCTACCGCTATCTGCCGGCCCAGGCGGGGGTGGGCGGCGACTGGTTCGACGTGCTGCCGCTGTCCGGCGCCCGGGTGGCCCTCGTCGTCGGGGACGTCGTGGGGCACGGGCTGCACGCGGCGGCGACGATGGGCCGGCTGCGTACGGCCGTGCACAACTTCTCCTCGCTGGACCTGCCGCCGGACGAGCTCCTGAGCCTGCTGGACGAGCTGGTCGGCCGGCTCGACCAGGACGAGGCACCGGTCACGGGCGCGTCCGTGGTGACGGGCGCGACCTGTCTGTACGCGATCTACGACCCGGTGTCCCGGCTGTGCACGATGGCCCGGGCCGGCCATCCGCCGCCCGCGCTGGTGCGGCCGGACGGCGGTGTGGAGTTCCTGGACGTGCCCGCGGGACCGCCGCTGGGCCTGGGCGGGCTGCCGTTCGAGACGGCCGAGCTGGAACTGCCGCAGGACAGCCGGCTGGTGCTGTACACCGACGGTCTGGTGGAGGACCGGGAGCGGGACATCGACGAGGGGCTGGGCGGCTTGCGCGACGCGCTGCTGCGGACGCCGGGAGCCTCCCCCGAGGACACCTGCCGTACCGTGCTGGACCGGCTGCCGGCCCGGCCGAGCGACGACGTGGCGCTGATCGTCGCCCGCACCCGGGTGCTGGGCGACGACCGGGTCGCGCAGTGGCAGGTGCCGTCCGACCCGGCGGCGGTGTCGGAGGTGCGGGCCTCGGTGACCCGGCGGCTGTCCGACTGGGGCCTGGACGAGCTGGCGTTCACGACGGAGCTGATCCTGAGCGAGCTGGTCACCAACGCCATCCGCTACGGGCGCGGCCCGATCGGGGTACGGCTGCTGCGCGACCGCACCCTGATCTGCGAGGTGTCCGACCGCAGCACGACCTCGCCGCACCTGCGGTACGCGGCGAGCACCGACGAGGGGGGCCGGGGCCTGTTCCTGGTCGCCCAGCTCGCCGAGCGCTGGGGCACCCGGTACACCCCGCACGGCAAGGTGATCTGGGCGGAGCAGCCGCTTCCCTGAGCGTGCGCAGGGGCGGGGAAATCGTTTGAGGGCCCGCCAGCCCGCGGGTGATGATCTCCGGCATGTTCTCGCGCAGGAATCGCCGCACCGCCCGGCCCACGTCGCCCGCCCTCCGCACCGCCTGGGAGACCCTGGACGCCGGTGACGTACCCGGTGCGCTGCGGCAGGTGCGGGCGGCCGGGGAGGATCAGCCGCTCGACGAGGTGGCCCTGGTGGTGGGGCGGGCGGCGGGCTCGGCCGGGTTCGGCGATCTCGCCGACGCCTCGGCCGCGCTGGCCGCCGCTCCCGAGGACCCCCGGGCGCTCTACGACTTCGGGTACGCGTGTGTCGAGCGCGGGGTGCCGGATCTGGCGATTCCCGCGCTGCGTGCGGCACTTCGCCTCAGCGGCGGGGCGCTGCCGGTGCTGCGGGAGCTGGTGTCGGCGTACGAGGACGAGGGCCGGCACCGGGAGGCGGTGGCCGAACTCGCCCGCCACGAGGACCGTCTGGCCAACTGGCCGGACCGGTATCTGCTGGTGTTCAATGCCGTGCTGGGGGGCGATCTGGAGCTGGCCCGGCGTCAGCGCGCGCTGCTGCCCGACCCGGAGGACGAGCGGTGGCGGCCGGCGCGGGAGCGGCAGGACCGGATGCTGGCGCGGGCCGCCGACGCCGGGCGGGCGGGCCCGCTCGACGCGGTCGATCTGCGGGGCTGGCAGTACGTGCTCGGCGGCACGGTCCTCGGCACGCTGTCCCCGTACGGCTACGACGCGGGCATGAACGGCCGCTACGCCTGGTTGCAGGACACCCCGGACCAGTGTCTGCGCGGCCTGCTGCGGCTGCGGGACCTGCTGGCGGCCACCGGGGTACGGCCCCGGTCGGTGTCGCTGCTGCCGGACCGGGACTCGCGCGTCCTCGGGCTGGCCGCGGCCGAGGTGCTGGGCCTGCCGGCGGAGCCGTTCGCGCCGGGCCGGGCGGACACGGTGGTCGTGGCGTACGACCTCGACGGGCTCGCGGCGCACGACGGCGGGCCGGAGCTGGTCGGGGAGCTGTTCGCACGCGCCCCGGGGCAGGTGCTGCACGCGCACGCGTGCTGCTGGACGGACCCGCCCGCCGTCACCCCGGACAGCGCCGCCCTGCTGCACCAGTCGGTGGTGGCGCCGTGGGGTCCGCAGCTGCGTCCGTCGGCGGACGGCGGGGTCGAGCGGGGGCCGGCGGACGACCGGCCGGAGGCGGAGATCGCCGCCGGGATCACCGCGGCGGACCCGTCGCCCGACCCCGGGGACGGCGACGGCCCGGCGGACGACGACGCGCGGTTCGCCGCGTTCGCCACGGCCGTGAGGGGCACGTGGCTGCGCGGTGAACGGGCGCGTGTGCGGTCCGCCGGGCCGGTCCCGAGTTCCCGGTTCGCCTGAGCGGGCGGCGGTCAGCCGCCGTCGAGCCGCGAGCGCAGCAACTGCTTGCCCAGCTCGGCGCCCTTGCGGCTGTCGGACTGTGCCTTGCGGAAGAGCTCCACGACCTCGTTGTCCTTGTCGCGCTCGGCGTCCTGGATGTACTGCTCCAGACGCAGGGCGTTGCTCAGGCACGCCTCGACGTACCAGATCAGGTTGTAGTCCTTGTCGCGGGTGCCGGTGACGTCGCCGGTCTCGCTGGTGCTGGTCATCCGGGGTCTCCTCCTTCTGTCGACCCTGTGGCGATTCCGCTTGCCGTCACGCCGGGTACCCGTGCGACCTGCGGGCACACCGGCCGATCGGGCCGGTGCTACTCGTCGATCACGGCGCCGAAGCGGGCTCCGTGGGCGGTGCCCCCGAGCGCGGCGGCCCCGTAGGACCAGGAGCCGTCGGCGAGCAGCCCGCCGCCGCTCGCGGGCAGCAGCCACACCGCGCCGTCGCCCGCGTTCTCGCCGGGCGCTGCGGCCACCAGTTCGGCGCGGCCGTCGCCGTCGGTGTCGGCGAGCCGGACCTGGGCGCCCCAGGCGTCGTCGGCCTCGGCGGTGCCGGGGACACCCTGGGTGTTCTGGTCGAAGGACTGGGCGTGGCTGCCGGTGAGACCGGTGCGGGAGCCGGGCAGCAGCCAGACCGCCCCGGCGTCGGCGACGGTGCCGATGTCCTCGCCGGGCGCGCCGACCGCCACGTCGGCGTAGCCGTCGCCGTTGACGTCGGCCACGGACAGGTCGGCGCCCCACGCGTCGCCGTCCTCGGCGGTGCCGGGGACGCCCGGGGAGTTCTGCGACCACCACTGCGGGGCGGTGCCGGGGCCCTGGGTGCCGGCCGGGCCGCCGTCGCCGCCGTAGTAGACGCCGACCAGGCCGCCGGGTGCGTCGGCGTCGCCGGTGGCCTCGTCGGCGGCGCTGAGCTGGCCCACCACGAGGTCGTCGTAGCCGTCGCGGTCGATGTCGCCGGAGGCCGAGCCGAGGCCGCCGTGCAGGTCCCGCCGGTAGGCGAGGCCGTCGGGGCCGCCCGCGTAGTACGCCGACCAGCCCTTGGTGTGGTCGTCGTCGGGGCTGTAGCCGGAGACGACGAGGTCGGCGAAGCCGTTGCGGTCGTAGTCGCCGGTGGTGACGTAGCCGGGCTGGAGCCGGTGGCCGGTGGAGTGCGGGGCGGCGACCTGGCGCAGGACGCCGGCGTGCCAGGTGAACACGGTGAGGCCGACGTTCTGGTCGACCACCACGAGCTGGTCGGAGTCGATGTCGCCGGTGAACCGGGCGGCGGCCACGGACAGTCCGAAGCGGGCGCCGGCGGCGGGCTTCGCGGCGGTGACGGAGGCGTTCTGCTCCGCTCCGAGACCCTTCGCGGAGCCGTACAGGACGGTCACCCGGCCCGCGTCGGCGACGGTGCCCTCGTCCTCGCCGGGCGCGCCGATCACCGCGTCGTCGTAGCCGTCGCCGTCCAGGTCGCCGGTGGCGACGGCCTGCCCGAAGTCGTCCCAGGCCTCGGAGGTGCCGGGCACGCCCTGGGTGGACTGGCTGATGACCTGGACCCGGCCCCTGGGGACGGTGGCGTCGGTGCCGATGCCGTTCGGGGCGCCGTACTGCACGGTGACGTAGCCGGCGCCCTCCTTGCCGTCGACGGTGCCCTCGGGGACGCCGGTGAGCAGGTCGGTGTAGCCGTCGCCGTTGAAGTCGCTGTTGCGGTCGGCGGCCGTGGTGCCGCCGGGCACGCCCGCGAACGCGGCCGGGGCGGCGAGGATGCCGGCCGAGGCCAGCAGCAGGAAGGAGGCCGCGGCGACGGCGGCGGAGCCTGCGGTGCGTCGGGTGTGGCTGGTCATGTCCCTTACCCCCGTGGGTGATCGGTGATCCGTCGGCCGGCTGGTCGGTGCCGGCGCATGGTTCGACCCGGCGGGGGCGGGGGTGGTTGTGGCGTGCGGACGCGCTGTGACACGGCGGTGACAGACGTGGCCCGACCGGGACGTGCGGGCGGCCTCAGCCGAGGGCGCGGTCCAGGTTGAACGCGGCACTGATGAGGGACAGGTGGGTGAAGGCCTGCGGGAAGTTGCCCTGTTGCTCGCCGGTGCGGCCGATCTCCTCCGCGTACAGCCCGAGGTGGTTGGCGTAGGTGAGCATCTTCTCGAAGGCCAGCCGGGCCTCGTCGAGCCGGCCGGCCCGGACCAGCGCCTCGACGTACCAGAACGAGCAGATGGAGAAGGTGCCTTCGTCGCCGCGGAGTCCGTCGGGGCTGGCCTGCGGGTCGTAGCGGTAGACGAGCGAGTCGGAGACGAGGTCCTCGGTGAGCGCGTCCAGGGTGGACAGCCACTTGGGGTCGGTGGGGGCGATGAACTTGGCGAGCGGCATCATGAGCAGGGACGCGTCCAGGACGTCACCGCCCTCGTACTGCACGAAGGCGCTCCGGAGCTGCGACCAGCCGCGTTCCATGATCCGCCGGTAGATGGTGTCCCGGGCCTGCCGCCAGCGGCGGTGGTCGGCGGGCAGCCCGCGGTGAGTGGCCAGGCGGATGGCCCGCTCGATGGCGACCCAGCACATCAGCCGCGAGTACGTGAAGTCCTTGCGCCCGCCGCGGGTCTCCCACACGCCCTCGTCCGGCTGGTCCCAGTGGTCGCACACCCAGTCGACCAGGCGGCACACGTCGTCCCACTGGCCGCTGGAGATGGGCTGGGCCCACTTGTCGTAGAGGTAGATGGAGTCGATCAGGGCGCCGTAGATGTCGAGCTGGAGCTGGCCGACGGCGGCGTTGCCGACCCGGACCGGGGCGGAGCCGAGGTGGCCCTCCAGGTGCGGCAGTTCGCGTTCGGGCAGTTCGGTGCGGCCGTCGATGCCGTACATGATCTGCAACGGGCCGGAGCCGTCGCCGCAGCCGGGGCTGATGTGCGTGGTCAGGAACCCCATGAACGCCTCGGCCTCGCCGGTGAAGCCGAGCCGCAGCAGGGCGTAGACGGCGAAGGCGGCGTCGCGCACCCACACGTACCGGTAGTCCCAGTTGCGCTCGCCGCCGAGCTGCTCGGGCAGGCTGGTGGTGGGGGCGGCGACGATGGCGCCGGTGGGGGCGTAGGTGAGCAGCTTCAGGGTGAGCGCGGAGCGGTGCACCATCTCGCGCCAGCGGCCCCGGTAGCGGGACTGGTGCAGCCAGCGGCGCCAGTAGGCGACCGTGGCGTTGAACTGGTGCTCCGCCTCGGCGTGGGCGCAGCCGCGCGGGGACACCTCGCCGTCGACCTGGTCGAGGGCGAACACGGCGGACTCGCCCTCGCCGAGCTTGAAGTCGGCGCGCGCGTCCCGCTCGTCGCACTCCAGGGCGACGGTCGAGGTGAGCGACAGCGACTGGGCGGGCGACTCGAACACCACCATGCCGTCCAGGGGGCGCACGGTGTGCGCGGCGGCGCCGTAGTCGAAGCGGGGCGCGACCAGCATCCGGAAGGGGACGGTGCCGCGGACGCACACCACACGCCGGATCAGCCGGTGCCGGCCCGCATCCACGGGCCCCTCGCCGACGATCGGCATGAAGTCCTGCACCTCGCCGACCCCGTCCTCGGTGAAGAACCGGGTGATCAGCACGTTGGTGTCGGGGAAGTAGAACTGCTTGGTGCGGGCCGGCACGGCGGCGGCCAGCTCGAACCGGCCGCCGCGCTCGGCGTCGAGGACCGCCGCGAAGACGCTCGGGGAGTCGAAGGCCGGGCAGCAGTACCAGTCGATGGTGCCGTTGCTGCCGACCAGGGCCACCGTGCGCAGATCGCCGATGAGTCCGTGCTCGGCGATGGGCAGGTAGCGGTGGTCACGGGGTCCGGTCCCGTGGAACGGCGAATCGGCCATCGGCGGCCTCCCGGGGGGCGGGGCGGTGCGGGCGGTATGTGCCTGATGCGAGTGTTTTCCAGCTTAGGCGAGTGGTTCGCCGTGGTGTGGGCAGGAGGTCCTCACCCGCTCCCGAGGCGCTTCCGGATGCAGGGTGCGCCGGGGAGGGCAATGGTGAGAGTGTGCCCCGTTCGAAAGGCACCGGCACGGATGCGGTCATCCGGACCGAGGAGGAGGCATCATGTCGACATCCACACCCGAAGAGTCCCGTTCGTCGGACGACGTCTGCACCCCGGACGCCCTGCTCCACTCCGCGCCCGCCAAGGACGTCACCCCAGAGGACCTGGTGATGGCGGCGGGCCGGGACGTCACACCGAAGACGCTTGACTGGGCGCGTCGCAAGCTGGAGTCGGAGGGCATGGCGGCCATCGAGAAGCTGCTGCCCTGAGGCGATCCGGGGAGCACAGGGACCCGAACGGGGAGACCGGCCGGACGTGAGTCCGGCCGGTACCCTGTGCACGGGGTGTCACACGGAAGGTGACCAGTCCGCCGCGGAGCGTCGCCGGTTGTCCCTCACTCGGGCAGTCCGGTGTCGTCCGGTACGACGTGGACCGCCGCCTCCTCCGCCCCGGCCGCTCCGGCGTCGATGCCGACGTCCTCGGCGACCTCCTCCTTGGTGGTGTCGGCGTGGGCACCCTCGTCCGGCGCGACCAGCCGGCCCGCGCGGGCCCCGCCGGCCTCGGGGTCGAGCGGCTCGCCCTCGCCGCCGGGCAGGTCGCCGATCTCGTCGCCGGCCGGCGGGGTCACGTCGGGGACCTCCTGGCCGAGCCGTTCGTGCAGGCTCTCCCCCTCGTGCTGCTCGGCCGCGGTGGTGCCGTGCTTGGTGACGCCGAGGGGCCGCTCGGGCGGGGAGTAGCCCTCGTCGAGCATGTCGTCGTAGGAGCGCTCGCCGACCGCGTCCTGCAAATCCAGGGGCCCGGCGTCCTCCTGTTCCTCGTTGCTGCCCGTGGGCTGGTAGACGTCGTCCGCCATGGGGGTCTGCTCGGACTGCTGGTCGCTCATGGTCGCCTCCTCCGGGTTCGCGGGCGGTCCTGGTCCGCGTTTCCCGTGACCGGATCATTAACCCCGCCGGCGCCCGGACAGATCGGTCGGCGGACCGTTCGGCGGGCCCGCCGTCACGGGAGGTGATGCCCTTCGGCGGTGCCGGGCGGCTGCGCTCCACGGCCTTGTGCCGACCTTCAGGGTGAGGCGTGCGGGCCGTCCGGGCGGCCGGCGCGCTGCCGGACCGTCTCGCGGCTCAGGTCCTCCGTCTCCGTCTGCGGGAGCCGCTCGAAGCCGTCCTCGGTGATGACCGAGACGACGGGGAAGATCCGGCGGTTCAGGTCCGGGCCGCTGGTGGCCGAGTCGTCGTCCGCGGCGTCGTACAGCGCCTGGAGCGCGGCGAGGGCCGCCTCCCGGCGGGACAGGTCCGGCCGGTACAGCTTCTTCAGCGCGCCCCGGGCGTAGGGGGAGCCGCTGCCCTCGGCGTGGAAGTGCCGCTTCTCGTAGAGCCCGCCGGCCGCGTCGAAACTGAAGATCCGGCCGCGTCCGCCCCCGGGCGCGGTGAGGTCGTAGCCGACGAGCAGCGGGACGACGACGAGGCCCTGCATGGCCTGGGCGAGGTTCTGCCGGATCATGGCCGCGAGACGGGTCGCCTTGGCGCCGAGCGTCATCGGGACGCCCTCGATCTTCTCGAAGTGGGTCAGCTCGACCTGGTAGAGCCGCACCATGTCGAGGGCGAGGCCGACGGTGCCGGCGAAGGCGACGGCCGTGTGGTCGTCGGCGGGGTGCACCTTCTCCAGGTCGCGCTGGGCGATGAGGTTGCCCATCGTGGCCCTGCGGTCCCCTGCTATCAGCACGCCGTCGCGGTAGGTGAGCGCGAGCACGGTGGTGCCGTGCGGGAACCGGTCCGCCGGCACGCGGACGCCGGGCGGGAACGGGGGCGCGGTGGGCAGCAGTCCGGGGCGGTGCGCGCTCAGGAACTCGGTGAAGGACGACGTCCCCGGTATGAAGAACGCCTCGCTCGGCAGGCCCGCGCTGTCGTTGCCCGGCATGACTCCCCCTCCTGTGTCACACGGCAGTACCCGACTCCTACCTGAAGCGGGCCCGCGGGAAACTCCCCCGTCCTCACAGGGCCTTGCGGCGCACCAGCACCGCGAGCACCAGCAGGCCGGGGAGCAGCGGCAGCCACACGGTCAGCAGCCGGTAGCCGAGGACGGCGGACGCGGCGGCGGCTGTCGGGGTGCCGGCGGCGGTGAGGGCGAGGGCGAGGGCGGCGTCCAGCGAGCCGAGGCCGCCCGGGGAGGGCAGCAGGGCGGCGGCGCTGCTCGCCGCGAGGTACAGCAGGGCCACCTGGAGCGGCGCGAGCGGCAGATCGACGGCCCGGGTGACGGCGATCAGGACCAGCGCGTGCAGTCCGGCGAAGGCCAGGGAGCCGCCCCACAGGGCCGCGGCGCGGGCCGGGCAGGCGTGCAGCGCGCGGATGTCGGCCACCACGCCGGCGAGCGCTCGCCGGCAGCGCGGCCACCAGGGGGTGGCGAGCGGGGCCGCCGCGAGGGCGACGACACCCAGGGCGACGGCGACCGCCGTCGGGGAGACGTGCGGGAGGCGCAGCAGCCCGGGGCAGGCCGGGGCGAGCAGCGCGATCAGTGCCAGGCGGACGGCGGCGCCCGCGCCGGCCTTGACGGCGAGCGCGCCGGCCGAGCGGCCGGCCGGGAGCCCGCAGCGCGTCAGGAACCGCAGGTTCACCGCGCCCGCGCCGAGCCCCGCGGGCAGCAGGTGGTTGGCGGCGGAGGCGGCGAACTGTGCGGCGACCAGGCGGGGTCCGGGCAGCCGCGCTACGACGGCGCCCTGCTGGGCGAGGGCGGAGGCCGCCCAGGTGCCCGTGGCCGCGGCGGCCCCGACCAGCAGCCAGCCCTGGTCGGCGACCGCCAGCCGCCCGGCGCCGCTCTCGACCGCGGGCCAGTGGCGGTGGGCCAGGTACAGCGCGCCGAGCAGTACGGCGAGACAGGCGCCGGCCTGCCAGCGGGCGCGCCGGCGGCCGAGGGAGGCGGTCAGCCCGGCCGGGGAGGTCATGAGGCGGCGCCCGGTACGACGTAGTAGAGCCGGACCGCGCCGACGGGTACGGACGGCCAGTCGCGGGCGTACCGGGGCGGCGCGGACCCGGCCGGCACGAGCGTGGCGACCGGCGTCCGCCGCGCGGTCCGGGTGATGCCGTCCTCGGTGGTGTTGGCGTTGGGCCCGGAGGTCGCGGCGGAGGCGCAGCCGGCGGCGAAGGCGACGGGGATGGCCTCGTGCCCGGTGACCAGACAGGGCGGTCGTACCCCGCGGCTTCGCATCTCGGCCGCGGTGCGCCCCCAGGCGTCATGCGCGGCGGTGGCGGCGCCGACCACGTGCAGGAGGACGACGAGTTGCACGGCGAGGTGGACGGCGAGACAGGCACAGACCAGCACGAGGGCCAGCGGGCGCCGGGCCGGGTGGGGTGGGGGGAGCTGGCCCGGGGGTGGGGTCGGACACGGGGATCGGTGCGGGGCCGGGCAGGGGGCTGGATCAGGGGCCGGGTCCCGGGTCGGAACGTCGGCCGGGGGCGAGTCCGGGACGGGGTCCACGGTCGGGCGGTCGGCCGTGGCAGGGGCCGAGGGCGGGGTCGAGCCGTGGGACGGGTGTGCGCTCGGGTGCGCGGCGGAACGCCGGCCGGGGCGCGCCGGCAAGCGCCGGGCCGGACGTGACGGCAGGCGTGAAGCCGAGCGCTGGGCCGGGGGGCGCGACCTCGCCGTCAGGTGTGCCAGTGCGTCGGCGACCGGGATCGCGAGGAGGGCGTAGGCGGGGAGCAGGAAGCGGGGTGCCGCGTAGCCGATCAGGAACAGGTAGGGGAACGCGGCGGTCGCCGCGCAGGCGAGCGGCAGCACCGTGGCCGCCCGGCGCCGTCCGCGCCGGGCGACGACCAGCGCGAGGACGGCCAGCACGGGCAGCGCGAACCACCAGAGCGTGACCAGCGGATGCGGCAGGGCGCCGGTGCACGGCCGGCACAGCGTGCGCCCGCCCAGGCCGCGCAGTTGGTCCACGACGGCGAAGTGCCAGCCCAGGCCGCCCTGGATCGCCGAGCCGTCGGACAGCCGGCGCGCCAGACCGCCGTAGCTCGCGTACGCCTCGATCACCCACTCTGCGGCGCCGGCGGCGAGCCCGGCGAGCAGGACGAGCAGGGCCCGCCGGTGGCGGCGTGCCAGGCCGAGGGCGAGCAGCGGCACCGTCGCCCAGACCGCGTCCACCGGCCGCATCCACGCCATGACCGCCGCGCTGCCCGCCAGGCCCCACAGGGCGCCCCGGTCGGTGGGGGCGCGCAGGCAGCAGGCGACGGCGGTCAGGGCGGCGACGGCGACCCAGTAGTTGGGCATGGCCTGCGGGCCGTAGAACAGGGTCACCCAGAGGGAGGCGAACAGGGCGCCGCCGAAGGCGAGGACCCGGACGGGGAACAGTCCCCGCCAGGCGCGCAGGGCCAGGAACAGGGCGAGGCCGGAGAGGAGGGCGAGGTAGATCCGCAACAGGGCCGTGGACGACGACCACGCCGCCACGGGGGCGACCAGCAGGGAGACGCCCCGGGCGCGAGGGGCGCTGAAGAAGGAGGCGGGAGCGTGTCCGCTGACCTGGCTGACGTACACCGTCTCGTCCCAGCCGAGGCCCAGACCGGGGCGCACGAGGACCAGTTGGGCCAGGCTGAAGGCCGCGGCGACGACCGCCGTCGGCCAGACGGCGTGCCCGGAGCCGGCGGACGCGCGGCGCGCGTGCTCGCGGTTCGCCGTGTCGACTGCCGCGTGCGCGCTGCCGGCCATGACCACCCCTCCGTCCCCGTCCCCTACAGCCCGTAGGGCCCACGGTCACCCTACGACCCGTAGGGCCGGAGACGGGAGTAGGGGAAAACACGGACAAACTAACGTGAATTGCCTGACCGTGCCCGCAGGCAGGGCCATCCGGCCGACGGCCCTACGCGCTGTAAGGTTGGGGCATGGCTGGCACAAGGTCCCGCGGCAGAGCGGAGCGGCGCAGCGCCGGGGAGCTGGAGAGCGAGGTGTTGGCCGCCCTCTGGGCCACCGAGCGGCCGCTGACCCCGGCGGAGATCCAGCACGAGATCGGTGGCGGGCTCGCGTACAACACGGTCCATACGATCCTCAAACGGCTGTACGACAAAGGGCTGGTGCTCCGGGACGCCGACGGGCGGCGCGGCGCGTACCGGCCGGCCAAGAACGCGGCCGAACTGACCGCCGAGGCGATGCACGAGGCCCTGGACCGGGGGCCGGACCCGATCGCGGCGCTCCAGCAGTTCGTGACCGGGCTCAGCTCCGAGGAGGAGCGGGCGCTGCGCGAGCTGCTCGCCGGAGACGGCGCGTGAGGCCGGGCTCATGAGGTGCGGCGCATGACGTTCGACGTGTACGCCCCGCTGGCGCTGTCCCTGCTGCTGTCGGCCGTCGCTCCCGTGCTGGCCCGCCGGGCCGCGCCGGCGCTCGCCGCGCGCGTGCTGGCCTCGGCCGCGGTGCTGACGGCGGCGGCCACCACCTGGTCGCTCCTGCTGCTGACCACCGCGCTGCTCGGGGACACGCCGCCGGTGATCCGCGAGGCCCGCGAGGACGGGCACCCGCTGACCGACCCGGTGCCCACGGTGATCGGGCTCGCCGCCTGTCTGGCACTGGCGGCCGTCGCCGTGCGCGTCCACCGGGCCGTGCGCGCCGAGCGGCGCACGCAGCGCGCGCTACGGCGGCTCGGCGCGGGACAGCCGGCGGACACCGAGCTGATCGTCGCCGCCTCGGAGGTGCCGCGGGCGTTCGCGATCCCGGGGCGGCCGGGGCGGATCCTGGTGACCTCCGCGATGCTGAACGCGCTGGGCCCCGCGGAGCGGAGGGTGCTCCTCGCCCACGAACGGGCCCATCTCACGCACCGGCACGGGCTGTTGGTGTCGGCGGTCACGCTCGCGGCGGCGGCCGATCCGCTGCTGGAACCGGTGCGTGCGGCGGTCGCCTTCCTCGTGGAGCGGTGGGCCGACGAGCGGGCGGCGGCCGTCGTCGGGGACCGGCGGGTGACCGCGCGGGCGCTGGCCCGGGCCGCGCTCAGCGCGGGCCGGGCGCGCGTGGGCTGCGCCCTCCACTTCACCGACCGGGCCGTCACCCGCCGGATCGCGGCCCTCCAGACGAACCCGCCGCCGCGTCTGTGGTCCGCGGCCCTTGCCGTCCTCGCGCTCGGCACCCTCCCGGCCCTGCTCGCCGCGGACGCGACCGGCGACCTGCTGCACCTGCTGTCCGGGGCGCTCGACTGAGGAACGCGAGCCGGGCGCGGCGCCGCTCCGCGCACGAGCGGCACCGCTCAGCATGCTGCCGACACCCGGCGACACTCAGCAGCCGCCCGGCACAGAGCCCGAGCCCCACCAGCTCCCGCCACCGTCCGGAACCCGCCCGGCCCGCGGCATGCGTCAGGCGTCGGCCCACGCCCCCGCACCCGGTGCCCTCCTCGCCCCGTTCAGCCGCGGTCGGCAGCCGCTCACCCCCCGAACGCGCCGCCTTCCCCACCGCCCGGCCCCCGGTGCACCGGCTGTTGGGGGGTGGGGCGTCGCGGTGCCGGTGGTACCGCGCGGACGGCCGGGTCGTCGGCGCCGACCGTGAGCGGCTCGCCGTGGTGGCGGAGCGTCAGCGGCGGGCCGTCCAGGAGCGCGTACGTCACCTTGTCCGCGCCGATGTCCACCCGCAGCCGGCGTCCGCGGAACTGGATGGTGAAGGCGATGCGGCGCAGCCGCTCGGGCAGGCGGGGTGCGAACCGCAGCCGGTCGCCGTCGTGCCGCATGCCGCCGAAGCCGGCGACCAGGGCCATCCAGGTGCCGGCGAGGGAGGCGATGTGCAGCCCGTCCCGCGTGTTGTGCTCCAGGTCCTGGAGGTCCATCAGCGCGGCCTCGGCGGTGTAGGCGTAGGCGAGGTCCAGGTGGCCGGTCTGGGCGGCGATGACGGCCTGGCAGCAGGCGGACAGGGAGGAGTCGCGGACGGTCAGCGGCTCGTAGTAGGCGAAGTTCCGGGCGATCTGCTCCTCGTCGCGCTCCTGCTCGAAGTAGTCGGCGCAGGTGTACATGGCCAGCACCAGGTCGGCCTGTTTGACGACCTGCTTGCGGTAGAGGTCGAAGTAGGGGAAGTGGAGCAGCAGCGGGTACTGGTCGGGGCGGGTGCCCTCGAAGTCCCAGCGCTGGTAGCGGGTGAAGCCGGCGTGCTGCTCGTGGACGCGGAGTTCGGCGTTGTAGGGGATGTGCATGGAGTCGGCGGCGTCCCGCCAGGCGGCGCTCTCCTCCTCGTCCACGCCGAGCCGCCGCGCCTGGTCCGGGTGGCGCTCGACGGCGTCGGCGGCGGCGCGCAGGTTCCGGCGGGCCATCAGGTTGGTGTAGGTGTTGTCGTCGGCGACCGCGCTGTACTCGTCGGGGCCGGTGACGCCGTCGAGGTGGAAGACGCCGTGGGTGTCGTGGTGGCCGAGCGAGCGCCACAACCGGGCCGTCTCCACCAGCAGTTCGACGCCGGTCTCCCGCTCGAAGGCGGTGTCGCCGGTGGCCTCCACGTACCGGATGACGGCGTCGGCTATGCCGGCGTTGACGTGGAAGGCGGCGGTGCCGGCCGGCCAGTACGCGGAGCCCTCCGGGCCGGCGATGGTCCGCCAGGGGAACGCGGCGCCGGCGAGCCCGAGTTGGGCCGCGCGTTCGCGGGCCTCGTCCAGGGTGTTGTACCGCCAGCGCAGGGCCTCGGCGACGGCGGCGGGCGCGGTGTGGGTGAGCACCGGCAGCACGAACATCTCGGTGTCCCAGAAGGCGTGCCCGTCGTAGCCGGAGCCGGTGAGTCCCTTGGCGGGGATGGCGCGCTGCTCGGCGCGGGCGCCGGCCTGGAGGACGTGGAACAGCGCGAACCGGACGGCCTGCTGGATCTCCTCGTCGCCCTCCACCTCGACGTCGGCGCGGGCCCAGAAGTCGTCCAGACAGGCCCGCTGGTCGTCGAGCAGGCCCTGCCAGCCGTCGTGTCCGGCGGCGGCGAGCGCGGCGTCGACCTGGTCGGCCATCGCGGGCAGCGACCGGGTGCCGGACCAGCCGTGGGCGACCAGCTTCTCCATCCGCAGGGTCTGTCCGGGTTCCAGTACGGAGGTGACGGTCAGCCGGGCCACGTCGATGCCGCTCTCGCTGCGGCTCGTGGTGCGTTCGGGTCCGGTGACGACGTGGTCGGCGGCCACCGCGACCCTGAGACCGCTGCGCCGGGTGCGGTGCACCAGCCGCAGCCGGTTGCCGGAGGCGAAGCCGTCCTCCTGTTCCAGCGGGGACTTCAGCGCCTTCGCCGCGCGCGGGTCGCCGTCGGGGTCGGGCAGGCTCTCGTTGGCGACCAGTTCGGACTGGATCACCACCCGGCTGCGGCTGCCGACGGCCTCCACCTCGTACGCCACGGCGGCCACCGCGCGCTGGGTCAGCGAGACCAGCCGGGTGGAGCGCACCCGGACCGTGGAGCCGGCCGGGGAGGTCCACTCGCAGGTCCGCTCCAGCACCCCGCGGCGCAGGTCCAGGACGCGTTCGTGGGCGACGAGCCGGCCGTAGCGCAGGTCGAACGGCTCGTCGTCCACCAGCAGCCGGATGATCTTGCCGTTGGTGACGTTGATGACGGTCTGTCCGGACTCCGGGTAGCCGTAGCCGGCCTCCGCGTACGGCAGCGGGTGCACCTCGTGCACGCCGTTGAGGTAGCTGCCGGGCAGGCCGTGCGGTTCGCCCTCGTCCAGGTTGCCGCGCCAGCCGACGTGCCCGTTGGACAGGGCGAACACCGACTCGCTCTGGGCGAGGACGTCGAGGTCGAGGGCGGTCTCCCGGACGGTCCACGGTTCGACGCCGTAGGAGCGGTCGGTGATCACTGCTTGCCTCCCAGTTCGGCCAGGTCCTTGAC
Organism: Streptomyces corchorusii; assembly: GCF_001514055.1. NCBI lineage: Bacteria > Bacillati > Actinomycetota > Actinomycetes > Kitasatosporales > Streptomycetaceae > Streptomyces > Streptomyces corchorusii. The sequence goes on from NZ_KQ948353.1 coordinate 371,967, forward strand.
GACGATGTCGGCGCCGTGCGCGTACAGCGCGTCGGCCTGGCCCACCCGGTCCACGCCGACGACATGGCCGAAGCCGCCCGCGCGGCCGGCGTCCATGCCGGCCAGCGCGTCCTCGAAGACGGCCGCGCGGGACGCCTCGACGCCGAGGTCCCGGGCGGCGGCGAGGAAGGTGTCGGGGTGCGGCTTGCCCGGCAGGTTCCGCTCGGCCGCGACCACGCCGTCGATCCGTACGTCGAAGAAGTGCTCGGCGCCGACCGCGCGCAGCACGTCCCGGCAGTTGGCGCTGGAGGAGACGATCGCGGTGCGCAGCCCCGCGGCGCGGACCGCCTCCAGGTACCGCAGGGTGCCCTCGTAGGCCTCGACCCCGCCGGTGCGGATCTTCTCCAGCAGCAGGTCGTTCTTGCGGTTGCCGAGGCCGTGCACGGTGCGGGCGTCCGGCGGGTCGTCCGGGCCGCCTTCGGGGAGGTGGATGCCGCGTGAGGCGAGGAAGGCGCGGACGCCGTCGGCGCGGGGGCGGCCGTCGACGTACTCGTCGTAGTCGGTGACGGCGTCGAACGGCCGCCCCTGTTCTCCCTCGTAGTCACGCAGGAAGGCGTCGAACGTCTCCTTCCAGGCCGCCGCGTGCACGACGGCGGTCTTGGTGACGACCCCGTCGAGGTCGAAGAGACAGGCCTGGATGGTGTCGGGCAGACCGAGCTGAGTCATATCCGCACTTGTTCCCCGCGAAGCGGCCCTCCAGTGGGTGGCGCACGCCACACTCCTGGCGGACGGGGGATGCCACACTCTCTGTGTGCCGCTGACCTTCGACGATCTCCTCGGCCGTGCCCGCGCCCTGCCCCGGGACGGCCGGCGTGCCCTGCTCGGCATCGCGGGCAGCCCCGGTTCGGGCAAGACGACGCTGGCCGAGCGGCTGGTGGACGCGCTGAACGGCGACGGCCCGCCGTGGGCGGCGCACGTGCCGATGGACGGTTTCCACCTCGCGGACGCCGAGCTGGACCGGCTGGGCCGCCGGGACCGCAAGGGCGCGCCGGACACCTTCGACGCGGCCGGGTACGCGGCGCTGCTGCGGCGGCTGCGTGAGGAGAGCGACGAGGTGGTGTACGCGCCGGGGTTCGAACGGGTGCTGGAGCAGCCGCTCGCGGGCGCGATCCCGGTGCCGCCGCGGGCCCGGCTGGTGGTGACCGAGGGGAACTACCTGCTGCTGCGGGAGGGTTCGTGGGCGCGGGTGCGGCCGTGCCTGGACGAGGTGTGGTTCTGCGAGATCGCCGAGGACGAGCGGATCCGCCGGCTGGTCGCCCGGCACGAGGAGTTCGGCAAGGAGCACGAGGCGGCCGTGGCCTGGGTGCTGGGCTCGGACCAGCGCAACGCCGACCTGGTCGCGACGACACGGCAGTGGGCGGACCTGGTGGTGCCGGCCGGTGTGCTGCGTCCCGTGAGCTGACGAGCCGCCACCGGCCGGCGTGCCGCGTCCGTGAACTGACGTACCGCCGCCGGCCGGCGTGCACCTCCCCGCGAACCGCTGCCCCCCGACCACCGACGTGCCCTTCCCCGCGAACCGCCGCTCCCCCGACGGCCGGCGTACCGCTCCCGCGAACCGCTCCGCCCACGGTCGGCGGGGCCGTGACCCGGTCGCGTTCGTCAGGTCGGCCCGGCCCGCGCGTCCGCCCTCGGCACACACGCCCGAAGCCTGGGCCCTCCCGCCGGTCCTCGCCGCGCCCCGGCCGGCCGGGCGGTTCAAGCCGATCGAGGTGAACTGCGGCGGGCCGCGGGCCGTACCCGTGTACACGGCAGAAGGTCTGCCGGTGCGACTCGTGCGGCGGTGACGGCCGCGGGGGCGGCGGCGGTGCGACGGTAGGGCGGTGATCAGGCCCCCGAGCCCGCCCGCCCCCGCACGGCCCCTTCCGCCGCGGGACGGATGATGACGCGCGAACAGAACCCGGTCCTCACCCCCGCCGCTCCCGCCGCGGTCCCGGTACGGCAGGGCCCGTCGGGGCGGTGGGCCCGGCTGCGCCGGCACCGGCGGTGGCTGCCGCCGGTCCTGGTCGTCCTGCTCCTCGGGCAGATGGCCGCGGCGATGGTCACCACGGCGGTGCAGCAGACCCCCACCATCGACGAGCCGGTGTACGTCGCCACGGCCACCGACTATGTGCGCGAGCACCGGCTGCGGTACAACCCCGAGCATCCGCCGCTCGGGAAGCTGCTGATCGCGGCCGGGGTGGTGGCGGCGGACCCGCACTACGACCCGTCGTACGCCGGCGACCAGGGGCAGGTGGGCCGGCACCTGCTGTACGGGTCGGGCAACGATCCGTGGCGGCTGATGCTGTGGGCGCGGCTGCCGGTGATCGCGCTCACGCTGCTGTCCGGGCTGGTGGTGTTCGCCTTCGCCCGGGACCTGACGGGTACGGCGGGCGGCCTGGTCGCGCTCGCCCTGTACGCGTTCTCACCCGACGTGATCGCGCACGGTTCGCTCGCCACGCTGGACCTGCCGGCGGCCGGGTTCGTCCTGACCGCGGCCTGGCTGGCCTGGCGGGCCCGGCGCCGACCCGTCCGGTACCTGCCGCTCGCGGGGGCGGCGCTGGGCGCGGCCACGGCGACCAGGATGAGCGCCCTGCCCGCGGTACCGGTGCTCATGGCGCTGGCGGCCGTGTCCGCCCTCGCCGCCCACCGCTCCGCCCCGGCCGCGCGGCGGTGGCCCCTGCCCTGGCCCGGGGCACGGCGTCCGGTGGTGTCGGCGCTGGTGGCCGCCGCCGTCGTCGCGGTCGTGGCCCTCGCCGTGGTGTGGGCCGCGTACCTGGTCGTCGACCCCCGGTTGCGGTTCGAACCCGCCGGGCCGGTGCCGGGTGCGCACGGGCCGCGGGCGCGGCTGGTGGAGCTGCTGCCGGTGCCGCCGGCGTACCGGGCGGGGATGCGGGTGCAGTTCGGGCTGGAGGGACAGCCCTGGCAGGGGTATCTGTTCGGGCACCTGTACACCGGCTCGCTCTGGTACTACCTGCCGGCCGCCCTGCTGGTGAAGACCCCGCTCGGGCTGCTGGCGCTGGGCGCGGCCGGTGCCGTCGCGGTGGTGGCGGTACGGCGGCTGCGTCCGGCGGCTCCGTATGTGCTGGTGCCGCCCCTGGTGCTGCTCGCGGCGGCGATGACGGGGTCGCGGGACTTCGGCACCCGGTACGCGCTGTGCGTACCGGTGTTCCTCGCGGTGGCGGCGGCCTGCGTACCGGCCCTCCGGTGGCGGTGGCGCGGGCTCCTGGCCGGCGCCCTGGTGCTGTGGGTGGCGGTGAGTTCGCTGCGGACGTTCCCGTACTACCTGCCGTACGCCAACGAGGCGTTCGGCGGTCCGGCGCACACCCACCGGCTGCTGCACGACTCGAACGTGGACTGGGGCCAGGACCTGGGCCGGCTCGCCGACCGGCTCCGGGAGCGGTACCCGGGCGAGCGGGTGTGGCTGGTGTACAAGGGCAGCGGCGTCCCGGCGTCCTACGGCATCCGGGCGGCGGATCCGCGCACGGTGCCGCCGGAGCGGGTGCACGGGCTGCTGGTGGTGTCGGACTCCGCCGCCGCCAAGGCGCGCGGCCGGCTCGCCAAGCTGCTGGCGAGCAGCCGGCCGGTCGGCGAAGTGGGCCATTCCATCGGCCTGTACCGGCGGTGAGCCCGCCGTCTCAACCCCCTGGTCATGACGGTCGGTGAGCTATGTTGAGTCCTCGTGGCAGACAAAGGAGGCCGACCGGTGCCCTCGCCGCAGCAGGCACGCGCACAGGCATCAGCGATCACGTCGGGCAGGACGGTGCCCGCGGCCGAGGCCGCCCCGACCTCCCGGCTGAGGGAGCTCTTCGACGGCCCGCGTCTGTCGCCGGGACAGCGGCGCATCGCCCAGTACCTGATCGAGCACATCACCGAGGCCGCGTTCCTGTCGATCACCGAGCTCGCCGACCGGGTCGGGGTCAGCCAGCCCTCCGTCACCCGCTTCGCCGCCGCCGTCGGCTTCAGCGGCTACCCGGCGCTGCGCGAGAAGCTCCAGTCGATCGCGCTGAGCAGCCTCGCGGGCGGGCCCGGTGAGGAGAACCGGGCCAACGAGTTGCAGGCGGCCGTGGACGCCGAGATCGAGAACCTGGAGAACCTGCGGCGGGACTTCGCCGACCCCGACCGGGTGATCCACGTCGGCCGCGCGTTGTCCCGCTCCACCCCGCTGACCGTGCTGGGCCTGCGGATCTCGGTGTCGCTCGCCGAGTACTTCGGCTACGCGGCCCGCCGTATCCACCCGGACGTGCGGCTGGTGACCCGCGGCGGCAGCGTGGCCTACGACGCGCTGTTGCAGTCGCGCGAGGCCGGCGGCAGTTGGGTGCTGGCCTTCGCCATGCCCCGGCACTCCCAGGAGACGCTGCACGCCGTCCGGGTGGCGCGCGGCGCGGGTCTGAAGGTCGCCCTGGTGACGGACCTGGCGCTCGGGCCGCTGGCCGACGAGGCCGACGTCACCTTCGCCACCGGCACCGGTTCCCGGCTGGTGTTCGACTCCTACGCCGCGCCCGGGGTGCTGGCCGCGGCGCTGTTGCAGGCCATGACCGACGCCGATCCGGAGCGCACCCAGGCCCGGCTGGAGAAGTACGAGCAGCTCTCCGAGCAGCACCAGTTCTTCCTCAGGGACTGAACCGGGGGCCGGTACGGCCGGTCCTCTCACCCGCTTCGGTCCTCTCACCCGCTTCAGGCATCTCACCCTTCGGGCATCCGTGAAGATCTTGCGGTCATCCGTGCCGTGGACGGGGACGATTCCCCCCATATCGCGCATGAATGTTTTCATACGTCTTGCAAAGCGATCGGCATATATAAATACTGCTCGGCGGGCTCCCTCGCCCACCGCCCCGAGAAAGCCGACGGACCGCCCATGCGCACGCCCCACCGCACGCAGCGCCGGTCCCCCGCGCCCGGGGCCCGCTTACGGACACCCCCTGCCGCCGTTCCCTACCCACGTCGGCGCCCGGGGTGGACCGGGGCGCGTCGTCTGCGCGACGCGCCCGTGGCGGCCCCGGTCATCCCCTAGACCGGGGCCGCCCCGAACCCGTCGACCACCCTCCGACGCCGCACACCGGAAGCGATGAACATGCCCCTGACCAGCACGCGCATCAGCCCAGACTGGCCCTGTCAGGTCAAGACGCCGGGTTCGTACGACTGGGAGCGCTCGGCCGCCAAGTGGCTGCGCGAGCTGATCCCCGCGCGCTACGCCAGCTACCCGGCGCTCATCCGGCACCCGGTCCTGCTGGCCCGGCACGCGCAGATCCAGGTGCAGCAGGAGATCCGGGTCGCGCGGACCGCCCTCCAGACCGCGCGGGCCGAACTGCCCGTGCTCGGACTGCCCGAATCGGTGATCGAGCACACGATCAAGCTGTACGCGGCGGAGGTGTTGCAGTTGCAGCACATCGCGCGCAGCGTCCGCGTGGTCAGCGAGGCGCTGGCCGCCCGCGTCACAGTCCGCTGACCTGGTCAGGCCGCTCCCCCACCCTTCCGTCCCCGCTCCCTCGCCCTGCCCTGCCCAGGTGCCTCCCCCACCGCTTCCGGAGCCGTCGACCGTGTCCACCGGTCGTGTGAATCCCGACCCGGCAGACGAGTGATCGAACGGGCCCGGATGTGCCATGCTCATCGCGTGACGAGCGAGCCCCTGCCTCCGGTGGACGGCGGAACCGGCGCCGACCTCGCGGCGCTGGCCAAGGTCGTGGCCCGGCAGCGCGCCGAACTGGAACGGCTGCGGGACGTGGCCGCCACCTCCGCGGTCCTGGAGCGGGCCAAGGGCGTGCTGATGGCCGTCACTTCCTGTACCCCGGACGCCGCCCACCAGGAGCTGGTCCGGCGCGCCAAGGACGGCAACCGCACCCTCCTCGAACAGTGCTGGCTCACCCTGGGCGCCCTGCCGCCCCGGCAGCAGGCCGCGACGCCTCCGGCCCCGGCCACCGCCGTCCGCTCCTGGGAGAGCGTGCCCGCCGGCTCCACGGACCTGACCGGCGCCCTGGCGCACATCGGCCGCGACCTGCTCCGGGTCGGCTCGCCGCACGAGCTGGCCGGATGCCTGCTGGACCACCTCGCGTCCGCGGTGGGCGCCGACGCCGTGATGCTGTACGAGCGGCCGCCCGAGGGCGGACTCGCACTGATCGGGTACGCCGGCGTCGACCCCACCCTCGCCGGCCAGTGGCGCCGGCTCCCCCCGGTGACCAGCGTGGCCGCGCTGGAAGCCCTGGAGTCCGGGGAGCCGTGCTGGCTGGAGGACACCGCCCTGGACCGCACCCGGTACCTGCTCATCGGCGATCCGCCGCAGCGGTGGCCCACCCGGGCCTGGCTGCCCGTGCCGGCCGGGGACACCGCGTGCGTCGCCCTCGGGGTGCTCCGCCGGCGCCGCGAGCCGTTCACACGGCGCGAGCGGGAGCTGCTGCGGGCCGTGGCCCGGCTGTGCGCGGGCCGGCTGCGGGCCTTCGACGACCCGCGCGGCGGCGCGTCCGGGGACATCTCCCAGACCGTGCAGGCGGTGTTCGACGCGCTGCCGGGCGCGACGATCCTGCTGACCCCGCTGCGCGCCCCCTCCGGCGAGGTGGAGGACTACCTCATCGACGCCGCCACCGCGGGGGCGGTCGACGTGTTCGGCCGCACCGGCCGCGACATGGTCGGCAGGCGTGTCCTGGAGAGCTATCCGTCGGTCGCGGGCGAACCGCTGTGGCGCGGCTACCTCCAGGCCCTGGAGACGGGAGTCCCCTTCGAGGGCGAGCCGTTCGCCTACCAGGACGTGGTCGGCGAGGTGCCCGTGACCGCCACCTACACGGTGCGGGCCGCTCCGCTGGGCGAGCGCCTGGTGGTGACCTGGCTGCGGCACGACCCGGTGGAGCGCCAGGAGCAGCGCCTGGCCGACGTGCAGCGGCTCGGCAACCTCGGCTGGGCGAACTGGAACCTGATCACCCAGGAGACCTCCTGGGCCACGCAGACGTACGCCGTGCTCGGCCTGCGCCCCGGGCAGCGGCCGGTCCGCCTGGAGGAGCTGCCCGACCTGGTACTGCCCGACGACACCGGGCCGCTGGCCCACGCGATCGCCGAACTCGTCTCCCGCGGCCACCCCTTCGACGTCCCGTTCCGCATCGAGACGCCCGAGGGGGTCCGGCATCTGCGGATGGTCGCCGAGGCCGCCACCACGCCCGACGGCACCCCGGTCGAGGTGCACGGCTTCGTCCAGGACCTCACCGCGCAGCGCAGCGCGGAACTCGCGCTGGTCGAGAGCGAGCGCGCGATGCTGCTCCAGCGCGGCATCCTCCAGGCCGAACGGGCCCTGGCGACCCGGCTCCAGCACGCCCTGCTGCCGCTGCCCAGCAAACCGGTGCGGCTGGCCGGGCTGCGCGTCGAGGTCGCCTACCTGCCCGCGCAGGCCGGCATCCACGTCGGCGGGGACTGGTTCAGCGCCATCGAACTGCCCGACTACGACGCGCTGTTCGTGGTCGGCGACGTGGCGGGCCACGGCATCGACGCGGTGGCCACCATGGCCCAGCTCAGGTTCACCGCGAAGGGCATGGTCAGCACCGGCTCCTCGCTCACCGGGGCGCTGGCGCGGCTCAACCAGCTCCTGCTGCACTCCCGCGACAGCCAGATCAGCGCCACCATGGTCCTCGCCCGCTACGACCCCGACCAGCACGTCCTCGCCTGGGCGCAGGCGGGGCACCCGCCGCCGCTGCTGGTGCGCCGGGGCGAGGTCCGCTTCCTCGACCGGCCCGGCGGCATGCTGCTCGGCGCGACGGCCGCCCCCGCCTACGAGTCGCGGGAGCTGCGCCTGGAACCCGGCGACCGGCTGCTGCTCTACACCGACGGCCTGGTCGAACGCCCAGGCGAGGGCCTGGACGCGGGCTTCGCCCGGCTGGCCGAGGCGGTGCGCGCCCACGGCCGCGGCGAGTCCGGGTCCCTGGACGCGCTGCTCGCGGCGATGCTGGCGGACGAGCGGCGCGACGACGTGTGCGTGCTCGACATCCGGATGCCCCTGGAGGACGTGCAGGACGCCGCGGAGGCCGCGGACGGCTGACGGCGCGCGTCCGGACCGGTCCGGGCCGGGCGGGCTCAGTCCACGGGATGGCCGGCGTCGATGGTGACGGCGTCGGACAGGCGCAGCAGGGGGCCGCCGCGGCCCTCGCCCCACTCGACGGGGTCGAGCACGAAGCCGACGTGGTCGCCGCCGTCGGTGCGCTGGAGGATGGCACCGACGAACCAGGCCGCCGTGTCCTCCAGGACGGCGGTGCCGCCCCGCCCCTCCCGCCAGGCGAGCCCCGCGAACTTGTCGACCTCGTCGCCCGTCTCGCCACCGAAGAGTTCCGCCAGGTCCCGCTGGTCGCGGGTGAGCAGATGGACGGCGAGGAACTGCGCGGCCCGGGCGACCCGGTAGGTCCGGTTGGCCTTGGACAGCCACACGGCGAACCGGGGCGGGTGCATGGAGCACTGCGAGGCGAAGCCGACCAGGCAACCGGCGCGCCTGCCGCTCGCCGCGGCGGTCACCACGCACATGTCCGGGTCCAGCCGGTCGAAGAAGCCGTCCAGGTCCGGTCGCGCCTGCCGGCCCCGCATGCCGCTCTCGTCCGCCATGCCGCTCCGCTCCCGTCCGCCGCCGCCCGGTGCCCCGGCCCGCGCGGGCCGCGCGGTGGTCCCCGTGTGCCCGGTGTGCCGCTCATGAATCGTCGCCGACGCCGGTGCGGGACTCCAGCGCGCGGCGCGTGTCGTTCCCGTACACACCCGTCTCGTCGCCGCTGACGCCGTACCAGAGCTGGAAGCGGGCCACGGCCTCGGTGAGGGTGGTGTCGTAGGTGCCGCTGGTGGAGCCGTCGCGGTAGACGTCCGGGACGCGCAGCAGGCGTTGTTGCAGGTCGGCGACCTCGGGCCCGGTGTCGCCCTGGCGGAGGGTGCCGGGGCCGTCGGGGTCGGGCGCGGTGGCGGGGGCCGCGGGTCCGGCCGGCGTGGTGGGGGCCGGCGGGCCGCCCGGCGCGGTGGCGGGCGGTGCGGTCGTGACCGGCGGGGTCGGGCGGGCGGTCGCGGCGGCCTGCTGACGGCCGGGCAGGAGCAGGGCGCAGCCGAAGCCGACGAGGGCCGCCGCCACGACGGCCGCGGCCACGGCGGCCCGGCGCGGGCCCGCGCCCGGGCCCGGGGCACCCGAGGGGGGAGGCAGCGAGGCGGGTACGGGCGGGAGCTCCCGGGTGTCGTCCTCGGGGGTCACCGGATCGGGCCGGATCTCCCGCATGAGTTCCGCGAGGGCGTCGAAGCGGCGTAGGCGTACGACCCGGACGGGCTCCAGGACCGGTCCGGGCGGCGGCTGTTCGGGGTCGGGCGGTGTCGGCACCTGGTTCTCCTTCCGTCCTGCGGACGAGGGCGGGGCTTCGCGGCCCGCGTCCTCGGATACGGCGCCCGCCGCGGCCTCGTTCAGGCGATCCCGCTCCCCCCTGGTGAGCCGGGGGTTCACGTGTGGAGGTGCCGTTGCATCCAGTCGGCCGCGGCGCGGCGGAACAGACGCCGGTTGTCCGCGCGCAGGAAGTCGTGCCCCTCGTCGCGCAGGGTCAGCAGTTCCGCGTGGACGCCCCGTTCCCGGGCGGCCCGTACGAACTGCCGGGACTCCCCCGGCGGCACGTTGGTGTCGTGTTCGCCGTGGACGGCCAGCAGCGGTACGCGCAGCGCGTCGATGCGGCTCATCGGTGACAGGGCGTGCAGCAGCTCGCGGTCGCGTTCCGGGTGGCCGTACTTGTGCGCCGCCGATTCCGCGATCCACGGCTCCGTACCGGCGAAGAAGGTGAGGAAGTCGGACATGCCGCAGACGGCGACTCCGGTGCGGAACAGGTCCGGGTGCCACACGAGGGAGGCGAACGTCAGATAGCCGCCGTACGAGCGGCCCATGACGGCGAGCCTCGTGGGATCGGCGGGGCCCGCGGTGACCGCGTGGACCGCGCAGTCCGCGACGTCGTCGAGGGCGGCGAAGCGACCCGCGCCCAGGTCGGCGTCGACGAACGAGCGGCCGTGCCCCAGGGAGCCCCGGACGTCGGGTGCGAAGACGTCCAGGCCACGCCCGACCAGCTCGTGGTAGAGCGGGTGGAACACCGGGCGTTCCTGTTCCTCCGGGCCTCCGTGCAGGTGGATCACACAGGGTGCCGGTTCGTCGGGGGCGCGCCCCGGCGCCCGGTAGTACCAGCCGCTCAGGGGCAGCCCGTCCCGCGCGGTCAGGCGCACGGGGACGGGGCGCACCGGTGGGCGGCCCGGCGGGACGGCGTCCTCGTCCCGGGAGGACCACGGGGTGCGCAGCAGCGACACGCCTTCGTGGGCCCACCACAGGCCCGGACGGCGCTGCGACCCCGACAGCGCGAGCAGCAGCCGCCCGGCACCGGCGGCGGTCACGCGGGTGACGACCTCGTGGGGCAGGGGCAACGGCCGTGCCGGGCCCGTGGCGTCCGGGGTCCGCTCCGTCGGGAAGGTCTCGACGAGTTCCAGTTCGCTCGCGCCCCGCACGTTCCAGGCGAGCGCGGCGGTGCGGCCGTCGTGGGCCAGCGCGAGGAGTTCCAGGTCGCTTTCCGCGCGCTCCGCCGCGACCGACACCGTGTGCGGCCCGCCGTCGGCGTCGAGGGCGATCGCGAGGAGTGCGGCGTACTCGCGGTCGTCGTTGCTGCGCAGCCACAGTGTCCGCGCGTCCGGGGAGAACCGGCCGATCCACGGGTCGCCGTCGGCGACCGGCACGACGAGGGTGGTCACCGAGTCGGCGGTGCGCAGGACGACCGCCTCGCGCCGTCCGCGCGGCCCCCGGCGCAGCAGCGCGAGGCCGCCGTCAGGGCTGAGGTCGCACGCGCGCAGCGAGGCGGCGTGGGTCTCGGTGGTGAGCAGGACGGGCGAGGCCAGGCCGTCGGGATCGATCAGGTAGACCGACAGGCCGCCGTCGGGCCGGGCCGCCGGTGCCGCAGTGCCGGCCGGGGTCCCGTCCGGCGCCGCACCCGAGGCGGCGTCGTACGCGGCCGGGCCGAGGAGCGTGGCGTGGCCGTCCCGGTCCGCCCAGTCGGCCGCCGGGCGCATCCCGGCGAGCCGGTCGTCCGCCGGAGCGGAGTCCGTCAGGGCCTGCCTGGCGAGGCCGCCGTACGCGGCGGCGGCCGGAGCCGCGACGGTGACGGCGACGGCCGAGCCGTCGTGGGCCCAGCAGCCCAGATAGGCGGAACTGGCCGGGTCGGCTCCCGCCAGGATGCGGCGGCCGGTGCCGTCGGGCCGTACGCAGAGCACCCGTGTGTGCTCGCCGCCGCCCGGCGCCGTGGTGTACGCGATCCAGCGCCCGTCCGGTGACCAGGACACCTCCTTGACCGGGTCCGGTGAGGAGTCGAGCAGCCGCACCTCGTCCCCGTCGACGGGCCCGGCCCACAGCTGGGGGACGCCTCCCCGGTCGCAGATGAAGGCGGTCTCGCTGCCGTCGGCGTTCGCGGAGGGGTACCAGCAGCCGTGCGCGCGCAGCCGTGTCACCGCATCTCGCGGGCCGCCCGCCTCGGGCAGCGGCACCGGTGCGGGGGCGGCGGCACGGGCGGCGTCGAGGAGGTCCCCGGTACGGCGGTCCGGGGACCGGTCGGGGCCCGGACCTGCCGGACCCGGTGGTCCGGAGCGGATCACGGCGGGTGCCGGTCGGTGCGCCAGCCGCGCGCCCCGGTCGTCGGTCACTTGATTCCGTGGGTCTGAAGCCATATCTCCAGCACAGCGATCTGCCAGAGCGCGTTCGCGCCCCGCCTGGTCCGGTGCTCGTCGGGCGCCTTGAGGAGTTCCGCCACGTACGCCTCCTGGTACACGCCGCGTCGCCTCGCCTCCGGTGCCTGGAGTGCCTCGCGCACGCGCCGGAGGACGGGACCCGCCATGTGCCGGATCGCCGGCACGGGGAAGTACCCCTTGGGGCGGTCGACGACCTCGTGGGGCAGCAGCTTGCGGCCCGCCTCCTTCAGCACCCCCTTGCCGCCGTCGGCCAGTTTGAGTTCCGGCGGGCAGGCCGCCGCCAGTTCGACCAGTTCGTGGTCCAGGAACGGCACCCGGGCCTCCAGGCCCCAGGCCATGGTCATGTTGTCGACCCGCTTGACGGGGTCGTCGACGAGCATGACGTGCGTGTCCAGCCGGAGGGCGGCGTCCAGCGCCGTCTCGGCCCCCGGCCGCGCCATGTGCTCCCGTACGAAGCGCCCCGAGACGTCGTCGTGGGGCAGCATCCCGGGCCGCAGGACCCGGGCGAGGTCGGCGTGCGACCGGTCGAAGTAGGTCGCGGCGTACTGCTCCGGCTCGTCCTCGCGGGGGACCGACGCCAGCTGCGGGTACCAGTGGTAGCCGGCGAAGACCTCGTCGGCGCCCTGCCCGCTCTGCACGACCTTCACCTCTTTGGACACCTGCTCGGACAGCAGGTGGAAGGCGACCACGTCATGGCTGGTCATCGGCTCGCTCATCGCCGCGAACGCCCCGTCCAGAGCCGTCGACACCCGCTCGGAGGGAACCATCAGCCGGCGGTGGTCGGTGCCGAACTCCCGGGCCACCAGATCGGAGTAGCGGAACTCGTCGCCCTCCTCGCCGCCCTCCGTCTCGAACCCGACGCTGAACGTCATCAGGTCGCGCTGCCCCTCGTCGGCCAGCAGCGCGACGATGAGGCTGGAGTCGAGGCCGCCGGAGAGCAGGACACCGACCGGCACGTCGGCCACCGTCCGCCGGCGCACGGCCACGCGCAGCGCGTCCAGCACCGCGTCCCGCCATTCGGCCGCTGTCATGTCGGCGTACTCGGGCCGGCGCGTGTACGACGGCTGCCAGTAGCAGTGGTCCCGGTAGGTGCCGTCCGGTTCGACGACCCGCACGGTGGCCGGGGGCAGCTTGCGCACCCCGTTGAGGACGGTGCGCGGGGCCGCGACCGTGGCGTGCCAGCTCAGGTACTGGTGCAGGGCCACCGGATCGAGCGAGGTGTCCACGTCTCCGGCGGCCAGCAGGGCGGGCAGCGTGGAGGCGAACCGGAGCCTGCCCGGCGTCCGCGCCAGGTACAGGGGCTTGATCCCGAGCCGGTCCCGGGCGAGGACGACGCGGCCGGTGCGGTGCTCGACGATCGCGAAGGCGAACATGCCCCGGAAACGCTCCACGCACGCGGTCCCCCACTGCCGGTAGGCGTTCAGCACCACCTCCGTGTCCGACGTCGACGTGAAGCGGTGGCCGAGACGGCGCAGCTCATCCCGCAGCTCCGGATAGTTGTACACGCAGCCGTTGAAGACGCCGGTGACCTCGCCCCGGGCGTCCGTCATCGGCTGGGACCCGCTGTCCGACAGGTCGATGATCTTCAGGCGGCGATGCCCCAACGCCACCGCGCCCCGTCTCCAGGTGCCCTGCCCGTCGGGTCCGCGGTCGGCGAGCCGCTCCGTCATGCGTCCGACGGCCGCCAGGTCGGGCGAGCTCCCGTCGAAGCGGACCTCCCCGCTCAGACCGCACATGACGCCCCGCCTCCATCCGGCGCACCGGCGCGCCCTCCGGTGCCGAGCTGGACGGTGCTGCGATACATGACGCCCCCTTCTGTAGACGACAGGACGTGTCGCGCGGCTCGCGGAAGCGGCGACGGCCACTGCCGGCGCACCGCGGCGAACGCGGGCCGGGCCGGCGCCCCGATGACTTCGGGGAACGGGCACCGGCGGCTGCGGCGGCTTGTGTCGTGTTCGAGTGCCCAGGCCCTGAGCAGGTAAGCCCCGCACCGCGCACCGGCGCGCCCGCACGTGGTGCACTCGGGGTATGAGCCATGTCCGGACCGATCCCGCGGGCGGGACCGCCCGCTCGGGCCTGGAGCTGATCACCTTCGGCCACGGCACGGCCGGACGGACGACGCTGGCGGAGCTCCTGCGGGAAGCCGGCGTCGCCGCCGTCGTGGACGTCAGGACCGCACCGGGCAGCCGCCGCGATCCGGACCTGTCACGGCAGCGGCTGGCAGAGTGGATGCCCGAGGAGCGGATCGCCTACCGGTGGGAGCGCCGGCTGGGCGGGTGGCGCAAGCCGCCGCCGGACTCACCCGACACCGTCTGGCGCAACGAGTCCTTCCGGGGCTACGCCGCACACACGCGCAGCGCGGAGTTCGTGACCGCGATGGACGGCGTGCTGCGGCAGGCGGGCGGGGAGCGTACCGCGGTGATGTGCGGCGAGGCGGTGTGGTGGAGGTGCCACCGGCGCCTGATCGCCGACTTCGCCGTCCTGGCCCGTGGCGCGCTCGTCCTGCACCTGATGCACGACGGGCGCCTCATGGCGCACAGCCCGACGCCCGGTGTGCGCCTCCGCGGTGACGGCCTCCTGGTCTACGACGACGGTCCCCGAGCGGCGGGGTGAGGTCCCCCGCGCGAGAGGCACCCGCGTTCCGGTTCCGCGGGCCCGCCGGTGCCGTGGGGGTGTGGCGGGCGCCCGGCAGGGCACGCGGAGGGCGGACCAGCCGAGTCGAGGACGGTGCCAGGATGACCGAGTACGAGCCTTCCCACCCCCAGGCACGCAGCGCGTCCGACGGGCTCCGCGCCGGCCGCACCGACCGCACCGGACGGCCGCGCGCCGCCGTCACGGTCGGCTGACCGGCTCCGGAGCACGCCATGGGACGCCCGAAGCAGTACGCCGTCGCCGCCTCCGGACAGTGGACGGACGAGGAGGACGGCCGGCGCCGGCTGCCCGCCGGCGAGGTCCACGCGTGGGAGCCCGGTCTGAACCAGACCGTCTGCGGACTGTCCCTCAGCCGCTCCCGGCTGACGCGCTTCCCGCACGTCGGCTGGCCGGACACCTTCCCGGAATCCGGGGGCGCGGCGGACCGGGTGCGGCGCGTGTGCCCACGCTGCGCGTCCGTGGCCGGACGCCGCGGCGGCGACGCACGGCCCCGGTGGCACCGCACCAATCCCCGGCCCTGAACGCCACGTCAGGGGCGGGGCGCCCGGGTACCCGCCGATCACCCTCAGGCCGGGACGGGCGCCCCCTGCGCGAACCGGCTCAGGGACGCCGTGAACGCGGTGACGAAGGCGTCCCTCGCCTCCTCCGGGAGCGCGTCCAGGGACAGGTAGGGGTTGACGTCCTCCAGTTCGACCAGCAGCAGACCTCCGTCCGCGGCGCGGCAGGCGTCGACGCGCTGGATGCCGTACCCGAGGTCGTTCCAGTCGATGAACCGGCGGGCGAACTCCAGGTCGGCGGCGGTGGCCTGGTACGGCCGCAGCTCCCAGCGGCGCTCCGGGTCGGGGGCGTAGAGGGCGTACTGGTAGTCGTCGTCGACGAAGTAGAAGGACACCTCGTAGGCGAAGTCGACGCACGGCTGGATCAGGACGTCCCCGGTGGCGAGTCCGGCGACCTCGCCACCGGGGACGATCCGCAGGCCGAGGGAGTCCGCGCCGTGCTTCGGCTTGACCACGTACCGCTCGGCGGCCGGCAGCCGGTCCAGGTCCTCGGCACGGTCGACGGTCGGGATCACGGGGAAGCCGGCGGCGCCCAGGTCGAGCAGGTACTGCTTCCCGGCCATGTCGGCCTTCCCGGTGAGCGGGTTGTACACCCGGGTCCCGGCGGCGAGCGCCCGCGCGCGGAAGGCGTCGTACTCCTCGCGGTAGCCGAGGACGGGTCCGCTGTTGCGGACGACGACGGCGTCGAAGCCGTCCATCAGGGCGGCGGCGTCCACCGGATGACACAGGGCCAGGTCGAAGTGGGCGCGCAGCCGGGACGTGAGGTGGATGTCCTCGTCGCAGTAGCGGCGCCCGCGCGCCTGGTACGCCAGGTCGGTGACGTAGAGCAGACGGGGCCGGGCGGCGGGCATGGGGGCTCCTCGGGGCGGCGCGGGGGCCGCGGGTGCGGCGCGGTGCGGGGCCGGTGCCGGCGGCGTCCTCGACGGCGGCGGTGACGGCGGAGAAAGGTTACGCCGCAGGGTGCGGCGGCTCGCGGCCACCCCCGGTCGCCACCCGTCTCCCGCCCCGCACCGCACCGTCCGGTCGGACCGCTTCCGAGGTGACCTCGGAAGCACTCAGTTCCCCCGGAAGGGCGCTCGCGCTGCACTGAGTGTCACGAATCCCGTCCGGGTGCTACGTTCCCGTCCATGAGCTCCAGCAGCGCGGCGCCGGCCGCGAAGCCGCCGATCCGGGACGCCCTGGTGGCGGCGGCCTTCCGGCTCTTCCTGGAACGCGGGTACGAGCAGACCACCGTGGACGACATCGTGGCCCTGGCCGGGGTGGGCCGGCGCTCGTTCTTCCGCTACTTCCCCTCCAAGGAGGACGTGGTCTTCCCCGACCACGAGCGCTGCCTGGCCGACATGACCGCCTTCCTCGCGGCCGGCGGCGCGGAACACGAGCCGGTGCGGCGGGTGTGCGACGCGGCCCGACTGGTGCTGCGGATGTACGCCGAGAACCCGGCCTTCTCCGTGCAGCGCTACCGCCTCACCCGCCAGGTGCCGGGCCTGCGCGCGTACGAGCTGTCGGTGGTGTGGCGCTACGAACGCGCGCTCGCCGAGTACCTCCGCGCCCGTTTCGCGGGACGGCCCGACGGGACGCTGCGCGCCGACGTGATCGCGGCGGCGGTCGTCGCCGCGCACAACAACGCCCTGCGCTCCTGGCTGCGTTCGGAGGGCAAGGGCGACCCGGGGGCCGCCGTGGACCACGCGCTGGGGTACGTGCAGAAGACGTACGGCCGGCCGGCCCAGGCCGCGCCGGCCCCCGCCCGGGCCGCATCGGCGGCGGCCGGCGCGCCGGCGGGGCAGGCCGACGACGTGGTGGTGCTGGTGTCCCGCCGGGACGCGCCGCTGTGGCGGGTGGTGCAGGAACTGGAGACGGCGCTCGGCCGGGGCTGACCGGGAACTGGGGTGATTAGGGGTACCGAGTGCCTTTACCAGTGACACTCAGTGCCATACTCTGTCGGCGTGCGCGGTGGCACGGCAACCGCGCACACGTGTGCCCGGTCCGCCCCGGGCACGCGGGATTCCGGCCGAGCGCAGGGAGTTGACCAGCGTGTACCACCCCTCAGCAAGCACCTCGCATCCGGTGGCCGGTTCCGCGGCGGGCGTTCTCGATCCCGCCGCCGCGGACTCCAAGGACGCCATCCTCTTCCAGCGCTGCACCTGGTGCGGCACCGCGATGTACCACCGGCTGCTGTGTCCGGTCTGCCAGGGCAGTGAATTGCGCACCGAGCGCAGCGAGGGCGTCGGCACGGTCCGCCATTCCACGGTGGTGCACCGCAACACACCGGCGGCGCGGAATGTGTCGCTGATCGAGATGGCCGAGGGGTTCGTCGTACGGGGCCGGGTCATGGGTCCGCCGATCGGCATCCACAGCGGCGACCGGGTGCGGCTGTCCACCGCCAAGGACCCGGTGCGCGGGGAGCCGGTGTTCCAACTCCTGGACGAGCCGTACCGGGCCTGGACCTGACCCGCCGTAGCCCACCGGCGCGGTGCCGCTGACACCACGGCCGGGTCCCCTCCTGCGCCCACGCGGTCCATCCCCTCTCCTCCACGGGCAACCCACAGTCCCCGCTCCGCATCCTCCCGGGGTGAGGGGCGTCCGGGGCTGCCGGGACGCCCGAGGTCGGTGTTCGAGGAGGATCAGTGGTCCGTGCCCGGCGCATAGGGGTGACCGCCGCCGCGTTGCTCGCGGTGGCGGGGGCATCTCCGGGAGTGGCGGTCGCCCACTCTCAACCAGCCGCAGCACAAGGCGTGTCGCAGGGAGACGACGGTGCGCCGCTGCCGCCCGGGTGGCGGCTGGACGGCGCGGGCTCCGCGCCGCAGCTGGTGTGGCGGTCGGCCCGGTCGGTGCCCATGGGGGACGCGCGGGTCGAGTTCCGGGCCGGAGGGCGGCTGTTGGGGGTGCCTCGGCCCGGCGCGGACGGGCACACCTTCCGGCTGCCGCTCGACGGGCGGCGCGCGACGGGGTTGCGCGGTCTGGAAGTCTGGTCCGGCGGGCGGCGGTTGGACGCGCCCGACACGGCCGGCGCGGCTTCGGCAGCTCGGTCGCCGGCAGCGTTGCCCGCGAACGGGGTGGACCCGGGCAAGCCCGGTGCGTACCGCACCAGGACGGGCGAGTACAGCCTGAAGTCGGTGCGGCTGCCGGGGTTCTCCGCGCCCGTGGAGATGCGCGCCGTGGTCGTCGCACCGGTCGGCGCGTCCGGCAAGCGCCCCCTCGCGCTGTTCCTGCACGGCCGTCACTACACCTGCTACCAGGGGCAGGACAGCACCAGTGACTGGCCCTGCAAGGCCGGTGCCAAGCCGGTGCCCAGCCACCGCGGTTACCTGCGGGACCAGAAACTGCTCGCCTCCCAGGGCTACCTGACCGTGTCGGTCTCGGCCAACGGCGTCAACGCGCAGGACTTCGCGGCGGAGGACGGCGGCGCGCAGGCGCGGTCGTCGCTGGTGCGGCTGCACCTGGCCCGCTGGGCCGACTGGGCCGAGCACCCGCGGTCCGCGCCGAAGGTGGTCCGCGAGGCGCCCCGCGCCGATCTGTCCCGGGTGCTGCTGGTCGGGCACTCGCGGGGCGGCGAGGGCGTCAACCGGGCCGCGCTGGACAGCCTCACCCCGCCGCCCGCCGACCAGGACGGCTATCACGGGCCGGTGCGCTGGCACATCCGGGGCACCGTCCTCATCGCCCCGACCGTGTTCGGTCAGAACCCGGTGCCGGACGTGCCGTCGATGACGATCCTGCCGGGCTGTGACGGTGACGTCTCCGACCTCCAGGGCGAGGTGTACGTCGACGGCACGCGCGCGGTCGGCAACGGCACGGCACTGCACAGCGCGGTGTACGTGATCGGCGCCAACCACAACTTCTTCAACTCGGAGTGGACACCGGGCCAGTCCGCGGCGCCCGCCATCGACGACTTCTTCGACGACCCGCAGTACCACGACCCGGTGTGCGGCAAGCGGGCCGCGACCCGGCTGACCGCCGACCGGCAACACCGGGCCGGCTCCACCTACATCGCCGCCGCCGCGCGGCTGTTCCTCGCCGGGGACGACCGGGTACGGCCGCTGCTCGACGGCTCCGGGAAGCGGGCGCCGTCGGCGGACCCGGCACGGGTCCTCAGCCACGCGGTGGGCGCCCGCCGGGGCGGCGGGTTCCTGCCGGACGCCGGGGTGTCGGTGACCGGCGGCAGGCTGTGCGCCGCGGTGGACCCGAGCCCGGCCAGGACCTGCCTGGGCACGGGTGCCAAGGTCTCTCCGCACTTCGCGCAGTGGGAGACGGACCGGGAGACCGGCCGGAGCGCGATCGCGCTGCGCTGGACGCGCGCCGGCAGCCCCGCCCGGGTGACCGTGGCGAAGCCGGTGTCCCTGTCCGGCGCGAAGGCGCTGGCGCTGCGGCTGTTCGTGCCGCCCAACTCCCGGGCCGCGCGGCTGGACGTGTCGCTGACCGACGCTTCCGGCAAGAAGGCCAGGCTCGGCCGGATCACGCCCGCCGGGCTGCCCGGCAGTGTACTGACCGCGTCCTACTGGGCGCAGGAGATCCGCGTGCCGCTGACCGAGGCCCGCCGCGCCGGGCTCGACCTGCGTTCGGTCAAGTCCCTGAGGCTGACGCCCCGTTCGGCGTCCGGACAGGCCTGGCTCATGGACGCGTGGGGCTGGCGGCCGGGGACGCCCGCGGTGCGCACCGACGCGCTGCCGCGCGTGGACATCGGCCGGACGATCGTGGACGAGGGCGACTCGGGCGTGCGCACCTACCGGGTCCCGGTCCAGGTGACGGGCCGGGGCGGCAGCGGCCAGGTCCGCGTGTACGTGCTCGACCCGGCCACCGGCAAGGCCGCGGACCGGCTGGTGACGGTCCGTCCGGGCGGCCACGAGATCGACGTACCGGTCCAGGTGCGGGGCAACACCCGCTACGGCACCGATGTGTCGTACGACGTGCTGGTCAAGGCGGTCCGGGGCGCGGTCGTCGGCTCCTACCGGGGCGGCGTCACCGTCCACGACGACGATCCGGCGCCCACGATGACCGTCACGCCCGTCGCCGGCGAGGTGACCGAGGGACAGACGCTGAAGTGGCGGGTGTCGCTGTCGGAGGCGGTGGACGTCGACATGAACGCGCTGTTCGAGGTCGCGCCGGCCACCGCGCCGGAGCTGTCCACGAAGGACGTCCCGGCCGGCTGGCTGCGGGACACCACCGGGGAGAAGCCCGACCCGGAGCGTCCGCTGTCCAGGGTGACCGGGTGCTACCTGTGGGTGGACATCCCGGCCGGCAGGACGAGCGCGGAGATCACCCTGCCCACGGTGAAGGACGGGGTGCGGGAGTCCACGGAGTCGGTGCTGTTCCGGCAGGTCGACCCGCGGACCGGGGAGCCCCGCACCGGGGGCCTTGAGCTGTCCGGTTCGGTGCTGGACGCCTCGTAGGGCGCCGGTTCCGGGTGGCCCTCACCGCACGAGGGTCACCCGGACGCCGACGGTGCCGTCCAGGCCGCGCCGGAGCCGGCTGCCCAGCAGGGTGAGGCGGCCGAGGAGGCCGTACTTGCGGGCGATCAGGCTCCGGTAGCGGGCGGTGGTGGCCGGATCGACGATCTCGGCGGTGGCCGGCACCTGGTCGCCGGTCGGGTTGCCGCGCACGTCGCACGGGCCGACGAGGACGTCCGGGCGGCGCCGGATCCGCTTGACCTTCCCGCTGTCGGCCGCCGTCCACACCCCGACCGCGCCGCCGTCCCGGACGACCCACACCGGGGTCGAGACGGGGGTGCCGTTCTTCCGGTGGCTGGTCACCAGCAGGTACTTCCCGGAGCCGAGCCGGTCGAGCCGCGTGTCGTCCATGACCGCAGTGTAGGAGGACGGGCGTTGCCGGCGAAGCCCGCTGACCCGGGCCGGCCCCACGGGCGGGCGGTGCCGTGCGCGATGCTGGTCATGGGGCTCGGTCGGGACGAAGGGCTGTGGCGTGGCTGGAGACGGAGTCGGCGGAACGCGCGGGCGGTGGGACGCGGCGGAGGGCCGCGTCCGGGAGGTGGCCTGCGACGAGTCGGGGTCGGACGGGGAGAACCTGCTCGGCGGGAACACGGACGTGTTCGCGCACGCGAGCGTGGCCCTGCCGGTGGACGCCGCCGCGGAGTGCGTGCGGGAGATCCGGCGCCGGATCCGTTCGCCCGCCGAGGAGTACAAGGCGAACCATCTGCTGCGCGAGAAGCACCGGGCGGTGCTGGTGTGGCTGCTGTCCGCCGACGGGCCGATCCACGGGCGGGCCCATGTGCACCTGACCGAGAAGGCGTTCCTCGTGGTGGACCGGGCCGTCGGCCTGCTGCTCGGGGACCCGGCGGTCGCCGTCTCCCTCTACCGGCAGGGCCCGGAGGTCTTCGGGACCGACGCCTGGCGGACGTTCCTCGTGACCGCGAACACCCTGCTACGGGTCCGCCCGGGCGGGCCGCGGAACAGGGGCGGGCAAGCGGTCCCCGCGACCGGGGAGACACCCCACGCGGCGGGGAAGGCACCCCACGCGGCCGGGGAGACGCCCCACGCGACCGGGAAGGGTTCGTCCACGACCGGCGAAGCACCCGGCGCGGCCGGCGAAGACACACCCACCACCGGCGAAGCACCCAACACGGCCGGCAAAGCCCTCCCCGGGGTCGGCGAAGCCTCCGGCACGCCCGAGGACGCCTTCTTCGCCACCGTCGACGCGCTCGTCCGGGCCGCCCCCGGGTCCGAGGCCGCCGGGATACTGCGCCGGCTCGCCGCGCACCGGCAACGGGCGGAGGCCTACCGGACCCGGATGCGGGCGGCACCGGCGCTCTTCCCGGTGCTCAATCCGCTGTTCCCCGCGCTGCGGCACACGGCCGCGCACTGGAGCGCCGACGGCCGGCCGGTCGTGCTCGTGCACGACCGGCAGAACGCGCTGACGCCGGGCCGGACCGCCCGGATCGTGCAGGCAGCCCGGCGGGACGGGATCGCGCTCCACGGGCTGCGGCTGGTCGACTCCCGGGACGACGCCCGGGTGCAGATCGCGGACTTCCTGGCCGGGATCGCCCGCCGCATCGCCTCCGACGAACTGGCCGGCACGGGTGACCCGGAGCTGACCGCGTGCCTGTGGCCGTACGTGGCGGCGGAGTCGGTGTGGGGCGACGCGCGCAGCCGGGCCCGGCTCGCTCCGGCCGGAGAAACCCCGGGCCGGGCGACGGAGATCAACTCGGGCGTCTAGATTGCGTCTTGCACGGCGCAATTCCGTCAGGCATCTCATCAGGCACCCAGGAGCTGACCCACGTGACCGACAACCCGGCAGCCACCAACGACGTGGCCGTGTCGCTGCGCGCCCGTATCAACACCGGCCAGCCGCACACCGCCCGGATCTGGAACTACTGGCTGGGCGGCAAGGACAACTACGAGGTCGACCGGGCGGCCGGCGACCAGATCCGCCAACTGCACCCGGGCATCGGGGAGTACGCGCGCGCCGACCGGCTGTTCCTGGGCCGCGCGGTGCGCCATCTGGTCGGTGAGGCGGGCATCCGGCAGTTCCTGGACATCGGCACCGGGCTGCCCACCGCCGACAACACCCACGAGGTGGCGCAGCGGATCGCCCCGGAGTCCCGGATCGTGTACGTCGACAACGACCCGCTCGTCCTCGCGCACGCGCGGGCCCTGCTGACCAGCACACCGCAGGGCCGCACCGACTATCTGGACGAGGATCTGCGCAACGTCGACGCGATCCTGGAACACGCGGCGAAGACGCTGGACTTCAGTCAGCCGGTGGCGCTGATGCTGCTCGGCGTGGTCATCTTCATCGGCGACGACGAGGACCCGTACGGGCTGGTGCGGCAGTTGACGGACCGGCTGCCGGCGGGCAGCCACCTGGTGCTGTCGCACACCATCACCAGCCCGTCGATGCCGGACGTGGACGAGGCGGTGAAGTTCTGGAACGAGCACGGCACCCCGAAGCTGAAGCAGCGCACCCCCGAGGACGTGGCCCGGTTCTTCGACGGCCTGGAACTGCTGGAGCCGGGTGTCGTGTCCTGCTCGCGGTGGCGCCCGGAGGGCGGCGACGGGGCCGAGCCGGAGGAGGTCGCCATGTTCGGCGGGGTGGCCCGCAAGAACTGACCGCGCGCGGGAGTTCACCGGCGCCGGTGAACGCCGCGGCCCCGGCCCCCGTATGGAGGAGCGGGCCCTCGACGATCCGGGGGCCTCGCGGTGCCGGTACGGGCAGCGCGCGTTCGGGTTCGGCTTCGGGAGCCATGCATGCGGCACGCACGACGACGGGTCGTCCGGCGAGTGACACGGCTGGCGGCGGTCGGCGGACTCCTCCTGGGGGGCGCGATGGTCGCCCAGGCGGCCATGGCGAGCGAGACACCGTCCGCGCCCGCCAGACCGCTCGCCGCCACGGGCGACACCGGCGCCGCACTGGTGGCGCGGCTCGGCACGGCCCGTACGGCGGGCGACTGGATCGGCGCCGACGGGCGTACGGTCGTGGCCGTGACCGACGAGGCGGCGGCGCGGGAGGTGCGGCGGGCCGGGGCAGAGGCGAAGGTCGTGCCGCACAGCATGAACGAGCTGAAGTCGGCGACGGCGACGCTGCGTTCGGCCCCGCGGGTGCCGGGCACGGCGTGGGCGGTCGACTACCGGGCCAACCGGGTCGTGGTGCGGGCGGACCGCACGGTGTCCGCCGGGGACTGGTCGCGGCTGACCCGGGTCGCCACGGGGATCGGCGGCTTCGTGCACATGGAGCGTACGAAGGGCACGTTCACCACACGGCTGAACGGGGCCCAGCCCATCCTGTCGACGGGCGGTCGCTGCTCGGCCGGGTTCAATGTCACCGACGGGCGGTCCGACTTCATCCTCACCGCCGGCCACTGCGGGCCCGCCGGGTCCACCTGGTTCGCCGACAACCAGGGCGGTCAGCAGCTCGGCAGGACCGTGAACAGCTCCTTCCCGGGCAGTGACTTCTCGCTCGTGCAGTACACCGGCGGCAAGGCCGGTGCGGGCGCCGACGTCGTCGCGATCGGCGGTGGCAAGGGGGTGCGGATCACGGGGGCCGCCGATCCGGCGGTGGGGCAGCGGGTGTTCCGCAGCGGCAGCACCAGCGGTCTGCGCGACGGCCGGGTCACGGCGCTGAACGCGACCGTCAACTACCCGGAGGGCACGGTCACCGGGCTCATCGAGACCACCGTGTGCGCCGAACCGGGCGACAGCGGCGGCCCGTTGTTCTCCGAGGGCATCGCGCTCGGCGTCACCTCGGGCGGGAACGGCGACTGCACGGCGGGCGGGACGACGTTCTTCCAGCCGGTGACCAAGGCGCTGACGGCGCTCGGGGTCCGGCTGATCGTGTCGGCGCGGAACGCGGGCGGCGCCCCGGGCGGCACCCCCTCCCCCGCGCCGGCGGCCTCGGCGGCCCAGGGCGCGATGGCGCCGAACGCGGCCTCGCCGGGCTCCTCGGCGCCGGTCACGGGCGCGCCCCAGGGCAGCACTCTGCTGGCACGGCTGACCGACACCCGGAACGTGGGGCCGGGGCTGCTGGTCATCGCGGGCAGTCTGATCGCGCTGGTGGCGACCCGGTACATCCGGGCCGAGCAGGACCGCAAGGCGTACCGGCGGTACTACTCGGCGACGTGGGGCTGACGGGAGGGCCGGGGGGCATCGAAGGCGCCGGGGGCGGACCAGCGGGCCCCGGGGCCGTCGAAGGCACCGGGGCGGGACCTGCGGGCCGGGGTACGACGAGAAGGGCACCCGTGCGTTCACGGGTGCCCGGGACGGTTCGGCGCGGGGTGCGCGGGGTCGGTCAGGCCGCCCGGTGCGGCTGCGGAGCCGCGGCGGCCCACTCCATCACGAGGCGCTGGTACTCCGCACGCTGCTCGGTGGTCAGTGTCCCGCCCGACCGGCGCCACAGGGCACGGATCTCCTCGTTGACCTCCGCGGCCGATCGCTCGGAGACGGCTTCAACAGTGGTGGACATGCTGTGAAGCATATGCCGATCGAGGTGAAGGCGCTGTGAGTAAGTACCCGCGATACGGACATTTCGGACCGTGTTACTCATCACGTCAATGTGTCAACCGGAAGCGGGAGTTCATCGCCCGTGCCACCCCTCGCTCCGCCCGGCTCACTCCCCGGTCCGGCCCAGCACCAGCACCTGGATGGCCAGCACGGCCGCTCCGCGCGCCCAGTCGTGGAAGTCGGACACCTTCGTCTCCAGGTCCACCGGGGCGGCCAGCGGGTGCCGGTGGGAGCGGATGGTGTCGCGGACCGTGTGCCCCGCCACGTCCATCAGGCCGACACCCTCTCCCGCGAGCAGGATCTTCTGCGGCATCGCGAAGTTGGCGATCTGCGCGACGAGGATGCCGAGGGCCCGGGCGGCCTCGCCGACGACCCGGGAGGCCATGGGCTCGCCGGCGGCGGCACCGGCGAGGATCTCCTCGTAGCCGACGTCCCGGCCGGTGGCGGCGCGCACCTGGTAGCGGATGCTGGGGATGCTGAGCAGCGACGTGGCGCTGCCGCGGGCGCCCTCGGGGGTGAGCGGGCCGTAGGGGTCGATGATCCAGTGCCGGCCGAAGCCGCGGTCCTCCTCGTCGTACGGCACCCGGCTGCCGCCGAGCACCAGCCCGTAGCCGATGCCCGCGCCGATGGTCAGCACGGCGAAGCGGTCGAGTCCCCGGCCCGCGCCGAACCAGGTCTCGGCCTCCACCAGGGCGGCGACGTCGTTCTCCACGACGACCGGCAGCCCTGTGCGCTCGCGGACGAGCGTGCCGAGCGGCACGTCCCGCCAGCCCAGGAAGGCCGACTCGCCCACCACCGTGCGGTCCCGCACCCGTCCGCCCACACCGATGCCGATGCCGGCCGGGGCGGGATGCCGTCCGGCCAGTTCGGTGGCCATCTCCGCCAGCAGCGCGGCGACGGCGTCCGGGTCGTGCGTGGTCAGCGGCCGGTCCAGCCGGCCGGTGACGTCACTGCGCAGGGTGGTGACGACGCCGTAGACCCTGTCGGCGGTGATCTTGAATCCGAGGAAGGAGCGGGACTCGGCGACGATGTCGAGGGGCTGCGACGGCCGCCCCTGACGGCTCTCGCCCGCCCCACCCGCCTCGGCGGCCTCCACCAGCAGCCCGGACTCGATGAGCGGTTTGGTCAGCCGGGTGAGGCTGCCCTGGGAGAGCCGCAGCCTCCGGGCGAGCTCGGTGCGGGACAGCGGGCCGTGCACGAGCACCTCGATGGCCACGGAGCGCTCCGCGGGGCTCAGCGGCAGCCAGCTGGTCATGGAAGCGCACCTCTCGGTTTTCTTTCGATACAGAAGTAACGCCGCCAGCATACGCGGGCGACGAGGCACCAAAGGGGACCTGGCCCGACTCTTGACGGCCGAATAATTCCGTGGCGAAAGTAATCCCATGACTTTCTCCCTCGGCATCGTCGGCGCCGGACAGTTCTCCGGGCAGTTCGCCACCCTCTTCCAGGCCCACCCCGGCGTCCGTGACGTCTATGTCACCGACCTGCTGCCCGAGCGGGCCGAGCAGCTCGTCGCCGCACAGGGGCTCGCGGGCACGTTCCCGTCGTACGAGGCGATGCTGGAGTCGCCGGCGGTCGACGCGGTCGCGGTCTTCACCCAGCGCTGGACCCACGGACCGCTCGTCCTCCAGGGACTGGCCGCGGGCAAGCACGTCTACTCGGCCGTCCCCATGGCGATCACCGTGGAGGAGATGGCCGCGATCATCGACGCGGTCCGGGCCACCGGGCTGACGTACATGATGGGCGAGACCAGCCACTACCACCCGGCGACCGTGCACGCCCGCAACCAGATCGCGGCGGGCGCCTTCGGCCGGCTGTTCTACGCCGAGGGCGACTACGTCCACGACATGGACCTCGGCTTCTACCAGGCCTACCAGTACAGCGGCGGAGAGAACTGGAAGGCGACCGCCAGCTATCCCCCGCTGCTGTACCCGACGCACGCGGTGGGCGGGGTGCTGGGGGCCTGGCAGACGCACGCGGTGAGCGTGTCCGCGATCGGGGTGCGCGACGAGCGCGGCGACGGCGTCTTCGACCGCTCGGTCAGCCAGTTCGACAACGACGTGTCCAACGCGACCGCCTTGTTCGAGGTGGCGGGCGGCGGATCGTTCCGTACGAACGAGTTCCGTCGGGTCGGCTACCCCTCGCACATCCGCGAGTCCCGGTTCCGGTTCTTCGGGACGGAGGCCAGCATGGAACAGCTGGCGACGGTGGCGCTGTGGCAGGACAAGAAGGGGGTCGAGGACATCAGCGAGCTGCTGGAGCCCAAGCCGACCCTGGCCCCTGACGACCCGTCGCTGGCGCACATCGCGCCGGAACTGCGCGCGGCCTTCACCTCCGGCTCGGCGCCGGTGCACGACCGGTCACGGCTGCCCCGGGAGTTCGACCACCTGCACAACGGGCACGAGGGCAGCCACCACTTCCTGGTGGACGACTTCGTCACCGCCGTCACCACGCGGACGCTGCCGCCGGTGAACGCGTGGGTGGCCGCCCGCTACACCCTGCCGGGCGTCATCGCGCACGAATCGGCACGGCAGGGCGGTGTCCGGCTGGAGATCCCCGACTTCGGGGACGCGCCGGAGGCGTGATCTGTCCCGGCGGGCTCAGGTGCCCGGCTTGCGGCCGTAGACGAAGACGTCGTCGCCGTTCTTCAGCAGCGACCAGTACTTCTTGGCGGTCGTGGTGGTCATGTTGACGCAGCCGTGCGAGCCGGGCGGGTTCCACATGCTCAGCCCCACCGAGTGGAAGGCCTGGCCGCCGTCGAAGAACTGGCTGTAGGGCATCGGCACGTTGTAGAGGGTGGAGACGTGGTCGATGTCCCGCCAGTAGATCTTCTTCAGCCCGGTGCGGGTCTCGTAGCCGTCACGTCCGGTGCGCACCGGCACCGGGCCGTAGACGAGCCGGTTGCCGTCCTGGATCCAGCTGAGCTGGAGCGTGAGGTTCACACAGGCGATGCGGCCCTTGTTCACCGGGCACTTGCCGTCCTTGTTCGGCTTGTTTCCGACGGCCTTCTGCTTGTTCATCAGGTCCATCACGCCCCAGGTGACGGGGCCGGCGTAGCCGATGTCGGGCGTGATGCCGTGCTTGCGCTGGAAGGCCTGGATCGCCTTGCAGTCGGTGGCGGACTGCTTGCCGTCGACCGGCCGGCCCAGGAACTTCTCCACCTGCTTCTGGTACGGCCCGGTCCGCGTGGTGCAGCTCGCGGCCTGGGCCGGCGTCGCGGTGAACGCGAGCGCGAGCGGCGCCACCAGTCCCGTGACGCCCAGCGCGACCACACCTCGTCTGCGTATGACCCCCATGACGGTCTCTCCCCTTCCCCTTGTGCCCGATTCGTTCGACCGGGCCTCCCCGGTGCTCTCCAGCGCGATTCCCGCGATGTCGGACTACTAGACCCGGCCGGGCCGGAGATGGTTGTGGTTCCGGTCAGGCTGTGACGAAACGGTGAACTTCCGGCCGTACGGCACCTCGGGCGGTGCGCGGTGACCGTCCATGGTGCGCCGCGTGCACCCCGCTCTCACCGGTGACCGGCCGACCTCCGCCTTCGACCCGCACCTGTGCACTAGCCGTTCGGGTTGAGCGAGGCGCACAGCGGGGCGTTCGTGACGGGCGCGACCAGCCCGCGCTCCAGCGTCACGAAGGCGATGTCGGTGCTGGCCCCGGACCGGGACCGGCTGCGGCCGGTGCCGCTCCTGCCCGGTGACCGGGAGGCCGTCGACGTGACCGCGCTGGCGACGGCGCCGGCCGGAGCGCGCCGCCCTCGGGGTCAGGAGGTGTGCCGGACGGCCGCGTGGAAGCCGGTGTTGACGGCGGTGAGCCCGCCGTCGACGACGAGGGAGGTCCCGGTGATCCAGGCGGCGTCGCGCGAGGCGAGGAAGGCGACGGCGGCGGCGATGTCCTCCGGCTCGCCGACCCGGCCGAGCGGGTACAGGGGGCGGACGGCGTCGAGTTCGTCGTCGCGCCCTTCCCACGCCGAGGTGCGGACCGTGCCCGGCACCACCAGGTTGACCCGCACGCCCCGGGGCGCCGCGTGTCCGGCGAGGGTGCGGGTGAGCGAGCCGAGGCCGGCCTTGGCGGCGCTGTAGCCGTGGTTGCCGAAGTCCTGCACACCGTTGACGGAGCCGACGCTGACGATCGCCCCGCGGCCGGAGGCGGCGAGGTGCGGCAGGGCGGCGCGGCAGCAGCGGTAGGCGCCGGTGAGCGTGATGTCGAGGTCGCGCGCCCAGGCCTCGTCGGGATCGTCCTCGAAGAGGGGTACGTCCGAAGTGCAGTGGGCGGCGCTGTTGACCAGCACGTCGAGCGAGCCGAACGCGGCGACGGCGTGGACGACGGCCGCCTCGACGGCGGCGCGGTCGGCCACGTCACAGGCGAACGCCTCGGCGGCGAGGCCCTGTCGGCGCAGGGCGGAGGCGGTCTCTTCGGCCTCGGGCAGGTCCCGGTCGGTGACCAGCACCCGGCCGCCCTCCTCGGCGAGCCGCCGGGCGACGGCCGCACCGATGCCGCGGGCGCCGCCCGTGACGAGAACTCCGTGTCCTGCGAAGCGAGTCGGATCAGTCATGGGCCGACGGTACGGCGCCCCGGGCGCCCTTTCACCGGTTCGGCGCCCGGTTTCACCGGTAGCCGGTGACGTCCGCCGGTTTGCCCGCGTCCTGCACCTCGACCAGGTACCGCCAGGCGTCCGGCCGGCTGCCGTCGAGGTCGGTGAAGCCGTACACCCGGGCGAGGCCACCGCTGGAGAGCGACCGGCCGTTGAACCGGGCCACGTCGGGATCGGCGGCCAGGGCGGCGACGGCCCGGCCGGTGAAACGGGGAGTCTCGGAGATGGCGAAGTGGGGTTCGCGCGCCAGGGCGTCCCGCCAGTTCTCCTCCCGGACGCCGTACGCGTCGAGCATGACCTCCGAGCGCATCCAGCCCGGGGTGAGGGCGACGGCGGTGGCGCCGCGCGGGCCGAGTTCGTGGCCGAGGGCGAAGGCCATGCGCAGGACGGAGGTCTTGGCGAGGTCGTAGAAGAGGTTCACCCGGTAGGTGTCGCGGTTGTAGTCGGTGGTGCCGTCGGTGACCTCCACGACCAGGCCGCCGGGGTGCCGCAGCAGCAGCGGCAGGGCGTAGTGGCTGGTGACGGCGTGGGTCTCGACCGCGAGGCGGAGCAGCCGCAGGCCGTTGTCGAGGTCGTGCTCCCACACGGGGGTGTCCCACTCGAAGAGGTTCTCGCCGCCCCAGATGTCGTTGACGAGGACGTCGAGGCGGCCCCGCTCGTCCGCGACGCGGTCCACCAGGTCCCGTACGGCGGACTTGTCGAGGTGGTCGGCGGCCACGGCGATGCCCTGCCCGCCGGCCGCGGTGACGAGGTCGGCGGTGTCCTCGATGGTCTCGGGGCGGTCGTACTCCGAGCGGCGGGCGCGGGTGCTGCGGCCGGTGACGTAGACGGTGGCGCCGGCCGCGCCGAGTTCGACGGCGATGCCCCGTCCGGCGCCCCGGGTCGCCCCGGCGACCAGCGCCACCTTGCCTTCCAGCGGTCCTGACATGTCCGGCCTCCCGTGCGGTACGACTGCGGTGCGACTGCTTTCGTCGTCCACTGTCGCCGGGAAGCCGGACATCTTCTGTCGGCTTTTCGCGCGGAGTTCCGCGGTGTGTCGCCGCAGGGCTCAGTGGCCGTCGGGCTCAGTGGCCGCGGGCGATCCACTCCTCCAGGTGGGGGGCCTCCTCGCCGATGGTGGTGCCGTCCCCGTGCCCGGTGAGGACCTTGGTCTCCGGCGGGAGGGTGAGGAGGCGGTTGCGGAGGGATTCGATGATGGTCGGGAAGTGCGAGTAGGAGCGTCCGGTGGCTCCGGGGCCGCCCTTGAAGAGGGTGTCGCCCGTGAACACGGTGCCGAGGCCCGGGTCGTACAGGCAGACGGCGCCGGGGGCGTGCCCCGGGGTGTGCAGCACGGTGAGGTCGGCGCCGGCGGCCTCGATGACCTGGCCGTCAAGGAGGTGCCGGTCGGGGTCCCGGTGCGGGTGGGTCTGCTGCCACAGCACCAGGTCGTCCGGGTGCAGCCAGATCGTCGCGCCGGTGAGGTCGGCGAGTTCCGGTGCCGCGTTGACGTGGTCGTTGTGGGCGTGCGTGCACACGATGGCGGTCAGCCGCCGGTCGCCGACGGCGCGGGCGATGGCCTCGGCGTCGTGGGCGGCGTCGATGACGATCACCTCGCGGTCGTCGCCGACGATCCACACGTTGTTCTCCACGTCCCAGGTGCCGCCGTCGAGGCTGAACTGGCCCGAGGTGACGAGGCGTTCGATGCGCGCGGTCATCACAGCACCACCACCGAACGCAGCACGTCGCCGTGGTGCATCCGCTCGAACGCCTGCTCCACCTGGTCCAGTTGGATCGTCTCGGTGACGAACGCGTCGAGCGGCAGGCGGCCTTGCAGATGGAGGTCGATCAGCATGGGGAAGTCCCGGCTGGGCAGGCAGTCGCCGTACCAGGAGGACTTCAGGGCGCCGCCGCGGCCGAAGACGTCCAGCAGGGGCAGTTCCAGCTTCATCTCGGGGGTGGGGACGCCGACGAGGACGACGGTGCCGGCGAGGTCGCGGGCGTAGAAGGCCTGCTTGTAGGTCTCCGGGCGGCCGACGGCCTCGATGACGACGTCCGCGCCGAAGCCGCCGGTCAGCTCGCGGATCGCCTCGACCGGGTCGGTCTGCCGGGAGTTGACGGTGTGGGTGGCGCCCAGCGTGCGGGCCTTCTCCAGCTTGCGGTCGTCGATGTCCACCGCGATGATCTTCGCCGCGCCGGCCAGGTTCGACCCGGCGATCGCCGCGTCGCCGACACCGCCGCAGCCGATGACGGCGACCGAGTCGCCCCGGCCGACGTTCCCGGTGTTGATCGCGGCGCCGATGCCGGCCATCACCCCGCAGCCGAGGAGGCCCGCGACCGCCGGGGAGACGGCCGGGTCGACCTTGGTGCACTGGCCGGCCGCGACGAGCGTCTTCTCGGCGAAGGCCCCGATCCCCAGGGCCGGGGACAGCTCCTGGCCGGTGGCGGCGAGGGTCATCTTCTGCCGCGCGTTGTGGGTGTTGAAGCAGTACCAGGGCCGGCCGCGCAGACAGGCCCGGCACTGGCCGCACACCGCGCGCCAGTTGAGGATGACGAAATCACCGGGGGCGACGTCGGTGACGCCCTCGCCGACCGACTCCACGACTCCGGCCGCCTCGTGGCCGAGCAGGAAGGGGAAGTCGTCCGAGATGCCGCCCTGCTTGTAGTGCAGATCGGTATGGCAGACCCCGCAGGCCTGGACGCGTACGACGGCCTCGCCGGGCCCCGGGTCCGGCACCACGATCGTCTCGACCCGTACCGCCTCGTCCTTGCCCGGTGCGATCACGCCGCGGACTTCCTGCGCCATGGTCTGGCCCCTTCCTTCGTTTGCCTTCGCCGCCGACATTACGCGCGACCGATCGGTAGTGACGGCGGACCACGAGGAGGTTAGTGGATCTTTCCGGACTCGGGCGGCATCGCCCGGCCGGTCGCGGCAGCGGTGAGGGCCGCCCCGGCGGGACGGCCCTCGTGCCGGCGGGCGGGATCAGTGGATGGCGCCGACCAGACCGAGCAGCGGCGCGGCGGGCGCGAGGACCTGCTCCACCTGGTTGAGCTGGTTCAGCTCCTGGAGGTGCTTCAGCTCCTGCAACTGCTCGGTGACCCGTGGCACCCGGCTCCGCTGCTCCGCCGGGATGTCACTGACGGCGAGCGTGTCCAGCGTGCTCAGCGCGCCGAGCTTCCCGACGAGCGGTGCGCCGGTGCCGGCCGCGTTCGCCTGGGGTACGGCGAGGCCGGCGATCCCGGCGGCCAGACCGACGGCGGCGGCGATACGTCGTGTTGAGATCATGCCTTCAGCAACGGCGGCAGGCCCCGGGCGGACACGGGCGGCGGGCCGCGCTCACCCGTGAGGTGGAGCGCTCGGCCGGGCTTGCCGGGGTCGCCGGGGCGGAGGAGTCTCGAAGGTGGGCCCGTGCGGCCCGCTCCTGGCCGGACCGCACGGGCACCCGGACCACACGGGCACCTGAAGGAGGTCACCATGGGTACCGCTGCGGGGTCCGCCTTCGACACCGACACACTGCGCCGGGCCGTCGAGGGCAACACCGGCAACAACCTTCTGTCGCTCTACGCGGACGACGCGGAGATCCGCATCGTCGACCGCAACAACCAGCCCAGCCATCCCACGGTCCTGCACGGCCGGAGCCAGATCGCCGAACTGCTGGACGACGTCTACAGCCGCGACATGACGCACAGGCTGGACCGGTGCGTCGTCCAGGGCGACCACGCGGCCTACTGCGAGTCCTGCGAGTACGGGGACGGCACCCGGGTCCTCGCCGAGTCGATGGTCACCCTGCGGGACGGCAAGATCGCCGATCAGCTGATCATCCAGGCGTGGGACGAGTAGGCCCCGGCCGGGTACGGCGGGAGCGGAAGGAGGCCGAGCGGGTTCCGGAGGTCGTACGCACTCTCGGTTACGCTGTACGCGGGCCGTGACTGGCGCTGAGGTGGAGCACCACCGGGGAGCGGTCCGCGTCGGTTGCCGCGCGCCTGGGCGAGGAGAGTCGATCCAGCTCAGGAGTGTGCAGCATGACCCAGGCCCGTCTGATGGACGGCACCGCGCCCGCCCGCCGCATCGTCGAGGACACCGCGAAGAAGGCCGCCGCTCTCACCGAGCGCACCGGTACCGCGCCGTGTCTGGCCACCGTCCTGGTCGGCGAGGACCCGGCGTCCGTGACGTACGTCCGCATGAAGCAGAACCGCAGCCGCAAGGCCGGTATCGAGTCCCGGCACGTCGCCCTGCCCGCGACCACCACCACGGACGAACTCGTCACGACGCTGCGGGAGTTGTCGGCCGACCCGGGGGTGCACGGCATTCTGCTCCAGCACCCGGTGGGCGACCACATCGACGAGCGGGCCGCGTTCGAGGCGATCGCGCCGGAGAAGGACGTCGACGGTGTCACCTTCGCGTCGTTCGCCGCGATGAGCTTCGGGCTGCCGGGCTTCGTCTCCGCCACGCCGGGCGGCATCCTGCGGCTGCTCGACGAGTACGGCGTCGACCCGGCCGGGAAGCGGGCCGTGGTGGTCGGCCGCAGCGCGATCCTCGGCAAGCCGGTGGGCATGCTGCTGCTCGCCCGGGACGCGACCGTGACCTACTGCCACTCGCGCACCCGTGAGCTCTCGGCCGTGGTCCGCGAGGCCGACATCGTCGTGGCCGCGGTCGGCCGGCCGCGGCTGATCCGCGGGCAGGACATCAAGCCGGGCGCGGTCGTCGTCGACGCGGGCTACAACCCGGGGAACGTCGGCGACGTCGACTTCGACTCGGCCGTGGAGCGGGCGTCGCTGATCACCCCGGTACCGGGCGGCGTGGGCCCGATGACGATCGCCACGCTCCTGGAACAAACGGTGACGGCCGCCGCCCGGCAGCTGGGGGTGTAACGGACAGCCGGGGCTCGGCGGTGGGCAGCGGGGCAGTGCCGGGTGGCGGTGATCACCGGCCGGCGGCGCCGATGAGCGCGGGCGGGCGGGTCGGTGCCGCACGGCACCGGGCACCGTCAACGCCGCCGAGCAGCGCGGGGCGAGCTGATCAGCGCCCCGCTCGGCACGGGGCACCACCAGACGCCGCCGGGCAACCCCGAGCGGGCGGGTCGGTGCCGCACGGCACGGGGCACCGGCAGGCTCCGCCGGGCAACCCCGGACGGCGGCGCCCGGCAGCGCGCCTCGCCGGTCGGTGCCGGGCCTCGCGGTCAGCGCATCCAGGCGTTGTAGTCCATGACGTCCCCGGCCCTGACGCCGTACTCGGGGGCGTCGCTGGTGAAGGTGGTCTCCAGGCCGAGGACGGTGCCGGTGCGCGGGTCGAGGATCAGCATCCGCCGACCGCCCTCGCCCTCGTACACGTATGCCTGCCCGGGACGGCCGAGGCGGTCGGTCACCTGTCCCACGGCCCGCAGTCCTTCGGCGTCCGCGAGGACCCCGACCAGTGCCGCGGACTCCCGCGCGCCCAGCGTCCAGTGGTCCAGCAGTTCCCCGACGGCGTCGAGGAGCCGGGGGGTGTCCAGGGAGTCGGTACGGACGGTCTCGGCGAGGTAGGCGCGCAGGGCGGCCGGGGTGTGCGGCGGCGGTGCCTCGGGCGGGGCGTCGCTCCAGCTCGGCGGGTAGGTCGCCCGTCTGAGGACGTGGCCGTCGGCCACCACGCGGGGGTCCCCGCCCTCGTCGGTGAGGACCGGGCGGCCCGGACGGCGCGGATCGGTCGCCACGACCAGCTCGGTGTGGCTGTCGTCCGCGCGCCAGCGCACCACCCGTTCCTCGGGCAGGGTGACGGGGGGTTTGCCGTCGGTCATGCTCAGGCTCCACGACTGCACGTGCGTGCCCTTGCGCAGGCGCGGCGAGCCGTCGGCGGCGGCGGTCGCGGCCAGTTCGGCCAGCCGCGTCAGCGGGACGGGCGTGGAGTCGGCGCGGACGGTCAGCGGCCGGGGCGCGGCGAGGGCGGGCCGGGTGTTCGGCCCGCCGACCAGCGCGGCGAACGCGGTCGCCAGTACGACGCCCGTGGCGGCGAGACCCCACAGCAGCCGGGCGCGGGAGACGCGGCGCGTCGGCCGGGGTTGGCGCGGCAGTCGGTCGAGCCGCCACTCCGCGCGCTGGTCCAGGGGCCCGTCACCGAAGTGCGGCCCGTCGTGCGGTACGGGGTTGGCGCGCCGGAGGAGTTCGAGTTCGTCAGGCATGTCGGGGGTCCTTGCGCAGGCATGCGTCGGTCGTGGGCGCGGGGCCGGAGGAGCGCCGGTCGGGGCGGGCACCGCCGTCGGGCGCCGGTCCCCCAGGGGGCGCTGTGGGCAGCGCTTCGAGTGACGGCCCTCCAGGGGCTGCCGTGGGCGGCGCGTCGGGCGACGGTTCGGCAGGGCGCGGCTCGGGCGGCGCTTGCGGCGACGGTGCCGCGGGGCACAGCCGGTCGATCTCCGTGCGCAGACGGCGGCGGGCGCGGTGGAGGCGCATGGCCGCCGCGCGCCGGCCGCAGCCGAGGGCGACCGCGATCTCCTCGGCGCCGAGTTCCTCCCAGGCGGCGAGTCGCAGTACCTCCTGGTCGGCCGGGGCGAGCCGGTCCAGGGCCTCGTGCACCCAGGCGCCCGGCGCCTCCGTGCCGGGGCCTGCCGCGATGTGCCGGCCGTGCGCGGCCTCGTCGTTGCCCAGCCGGTCCACCAGCCGGCGCCGGCGCCCGTAGCCGCGTACCGCGTTGGCCAGGCAGTTCCGGGCCACCCCGTACAGCCAGGGCAGCGGCGCGGCCGGCAGGTCGGCCCGGCGTCGCCAGGCGACCGTGAACACCTCCGCCACCACTTCCTCCACCTCGTCGGTCCGCCCCGGAAGCCGCCTGGCGACGTAACGGCTGACCGCCCAGTAGTGCTCGCGATAGGCAGCGGCGAAGATCTCGTCGTTGCTCATGCTCGGTTCGTGTCCGGCACCCCCCGGATCGTCACACCCTCCTTCCGTGATGCTCCTCGCGTCCCCCGAGTGTGACCTCCGGGCGGGGCGCGGACACAGGCGGGGCGTGAAGAGGATCCGAGACACCAGAGCCGTGCAGTGGCTCACCAGTACCGACCACAAGACGATCGGCACGCTGTACCTGGTCACCGCGTTCGCGTTCTTCCTGATCGGCGGCGTGATGGCGCTGATCATGCGCGCCGAGCTGGCCCGTCCCGGGCTCCAGTTCATGTCGAACGAGCAGTTCAACCAGGCGTTCACGATGCACGGCACGATCATGCTGCTGATGTTCGCGACGCCGCTGTTCGCCGGTTTCGCGAACTGGATCATGCCGTTGCAGATCGGCGCGCCCGACGTGGCGTTCCCGCGGCTGAACATGTTCGCCTACTGGCTGTACCTGTTCGGCTCGCTCATCGCGGTCGGTGGCTTCCTCACCCCGCAGGGCGCGGCCGACTTCGGCTGGTTCGCCTACTCCCCGCTGTCGGACGCGGTCCGCTCGCCGGGCATCGGCGCCGACATGTGGATCATGGGCCTGGCCTTCTCCGGCTT
>NZ_KQ948353.1:408881-666814 GCF_001514055.1 Streptomyces corchorusii
GTTCGGCTACATGGGCCTGATCGCCGCGACCATCGCCATCGCCGGCCTGTCCGTGACCGTGTGGGCCCACCACATGTACGTCACCGGCGGTGTGCTGCTGCCGTTCTTCTCCTTCATGACCTTCCTGATCGCCGTGCCGACCGGTGTGAAGTTCTTCAACTGGATCGGCACGATGTGGAAGGGCTCGCTGTCCTTCGAGACACCGATGCTCTGGGTGACGGGATTTCTCATCACCTTCGTCTTCGGCGGGCTGACCGGCGTCATGCTCGCCTCGCCGCCGATCGACTTCCACGTCTCCGACTCGTACTTCGTGGTGGCCCATTTCCACTACGTGGTCTTCGGCACCGTCGTCTTCGCGATGTTCTCCGGCTTCCACTTCTGGTGGCCGAAGTGGACCGGCAAGATGCTCGACGAACGCCTCGGCAAGATCACCTTCTGGACGCTGTTCATCGGCTTCCACGGCACCTTCCTGGTCCAGCACTGGCTGGGCGCCCAGGGCATGCAGCGGCGGATTCCGGACTACCTCGCGGCCGAGGGGCTCACCACGCTGAACACGGTGTCCTCGGTCTTCTCGTTCCTGCTCGGCTCCTCGCTGCTGCCGTTCTTCTACAACGTCTGGAAGACGGCCAGGTACGGCAAGCCGGTCGGCGTGGACGATCCCTGGGGCTACGGCCGCTCGCTGGAGTGGGCGACCTCCTGCCCGCCGCCCCGGCACAACTTCCTCACCCTGCCCCGGATCCGCAGCGAATCCCCGGCGTTCGACCTGCACCACCCGGACGTGTCGTCCCCGGAACCGGAGCTGACCGCGCGGTGACGGCCCACGACGAGCGGGACCTGGTCCGGCAGATCGAGGGCCATCTGCTGCTGGTCGCCGCACGGGAGGAGGGCCGTACCGCCGCCGTACGCCTCAGCTCCCGGCTGGGCTGGCTCACGGACAGTCAACGGGAGGACGTGGAGCAGCAGTTCGAGACCGCCTACCTCGCGCTGGCCCGGCTCTCGTGGCACCGCACGGCCGAGCGGGCGCAGGAGCTGCGGCGGGCGTACGAGTCGCGCTACCGGGCGCTCCGTCGCCGTCTGCTGGCCTGCTCTGTGCTGGCCTGCGCGGTGCTCGCGGCGGCGGCCCTGCTGGTGGTGTGCGCCGCGGTGTAGGGCCGGCTGCCAGGTGCGGGACCACCTCCGGTCGGCGCGGCCGTCCCAGGTCCACAGCACCGGTGGTGCCGTTGCCGGTGTCGGTCTTGTCGCGTCGAGCCCGTCGGCCGTCGGGACCGGCCATACTGGCCCCCGTGCGCGTTGCCATCATGACGGCGGGATCCCGGGGCGATGCCGCGCCCTACACCGGGCTCGGGCACCGGCTCGCGCTGGCCGGGCACGAGGTCACCCTGGTCACGCACGGCCGGTTCGCCCCGCTGGTGGCCGGCTCCGGGGTGCGGTTCCACGCGCTGCCGGTGGATCCCCGGGCGGAACTGGAGTCCCCGCGCGGCCGGGGTCTGCACCGCAGCGCCAGCGGTCCGGGGAAGCTGCTGCGGGTGGTGGACCTGGCGCGGCGCCTGGTCGGCCGGCTCACCGAGGACCTGCTCGGCGCGGCGCGGGACAGCGACGTCCTGCTGCTGTCCTCCTCCCTGGCCCCGCTCGGGCACACGATCGCGGAAGGACTGCGCGTGCCGAGTCTCGGTGTCTATCTGCAACCCCTCGCCGCCACACGGGAGTTCGCCCCGCCGGTGCTCGGCGGCGACTCCTGGGGCGGGCCCGTCAACCTGCTCGCCGGGCACGGGGTCGCCCTGGCCGTGGAGCATGTGTTCGCCGGCGCCGTGCCGGCCCTGCGGAAGCGGCTCGGCCTGCCCCCGCTGCGGACCGGTGCCGCGCGGCGGGCCCGGGAGCGGCGGCTCTGGCCGGTGCACCACGGTTTCAGCCCCCTGGTCGTGCCCCGGCCCGGCGACTGGCGGGCGGGCCTGGAGGTGGGCGGTTACTGGTGGCCGTACGACACCCAGGAGCAACTCCCGGACGCGGTGCTGGAGTTCATCGACGCCGGGCCGCCGCCGGTGTTCGTCGGGCTGGGCAGCGCCACCGTGCCGGACGCCGGGCGGCTCAGCGCCCAGGTGGTGGCGGCGCTGCGGCGGGCCGGGCTGCGCGGGGTGATCCAGCGCGGCTGGGGCGGGCTCGCGGCCGACGGGGACGACATGCTGACCGTCGGCGAGGTGCCGCACGCTCTGCTCTTCCCCCGCATGGCCGCCGTGGTCCATCACGCGGGCGCGGGCACCACCGCGGCGGGGCTGCGTGCCGGGGTTCCGGCGGTGCCGGTCCCGGTCCAGTTCGACGCGGGTTTCTGGTCCGCCCGGCTGGTCGCCCTGGGTGTCGCCCCGGCCGTCGTACCGCTGCGCCGCCTGACCGTGGACGCACTGTCCGCGGCGCTGCTGCGGGCCACCCGGGACCCGGCGTACCGGCGGCGCGCCGCCGCCCTGGGCGCGCGGGTCCGCGGCGAGGACGGCGCCGCGCCGGTGCTGGCCGCGCTGGCACGGCTGACCGGCTGATCACCTGACCGGCCGACCGGTTCACCGGCCGACGCGATGCCGTCCGGTCAGCCGGTGAGCACCATCCGGAAGCGGGCTTTGCCGGACAGCATCTTCTGGTACGCCGCGTCCGCGTCGTCCAGCGGCACGTTCTCGGTCGTGGGGCGGATGCCGTGCAGGGCGCTGAAGGCCATGGTGTCCTCCACGTCCTGCGAGGTGCCGGACGGGTGGCCGCGCACGACGCGGCCGGCCATGAGCAACTGGGTCGGGTTGATGCCGAGGGGCGCGGTGTCCGCGCCGATGACCACCAGTTCGCCGCGGTGGGCCAGGCCGTCCACGGTGGCCGTGATGGCCTCGGAGTTCCCCGCGGTGGCCAGGACGACCTTGGCACCGCCGAGGGACTGGAGCGCCTCGGCGACCGGGGTGCCGGAGGTGCTGTCGACGTAGTGGTGGGCCCCCAGTTGCTTGGCGAAGTCGGCCTTCGCGGCGCCCCGGGCGATCGCCACCGTCTCGAAGCCCATGGCCACCGCGTACTGCACGCCGAGGTGACCGAGGCCGCCGATCCCGAGCACCGCGACCAGGTCGCCCGGCCGGGCGGAGCTGCGCCGCAGTCCGTCGTACGTGGTCACGCCCGCGCAGGCCATCGGCCCGGCGTCGCTCGGGGAGAGCGCTTCGGGGATGCGGGCCAGGGCGTCGACGGGTGCGATCACCTTCTCGCCGAAGCCGCCGTCGTAGGCCCATCCGGGGACCTTCAGGTTCCGGCACACGATGAAGTCGCCCTCGCGGCAGGGCCGGCAGTGGCCGCAGCTGCCGCCGAACCAGCCGACGGCCACCCGGTCACCCTCCTGCCAGCCCCGCTCGCGCACGCCCTCGCCCAGTTCCTCCAGGCGTCCGGCGATCTCGTGTCCGGGCACCTCCGGGAACGACACGCCCGGTAGCCCGCCGCTCACGAAGAGAGCGTCGCTGTGGCAGACCCCGCACGCCTCCACGGCGATCCGCACATGGCCGGGTCCGGGCTGCCGGACCTCGCGTTCGACCAGCTCGAAGGTGCCGTTCGGAGCGGTGACCTGCGCGGCTCGATAGGTACTCATGGCTCTCTCCGGGAACGGGTACGGCGGCCCCCCACACCAGCAGAGCAGCTCGGGCCCGATCCCGCGCGCCGAACGGACCGTACCCGCGCCGGCCTCGGCCGCCCGGCTGCGCGCGCCCGTGCCTCAGGGGCTCCCTGGGCGCCAGCCCTCCGGCCGGAGCATGCCCAGCAGCAGCCGGACCAGTTCGTCCACCACCTCGTCCAGTGTGGCGTCCACCCAGCCGGCGCTCCAGTCGTGCAGCAGACCGTTGACGCTGCCGATGAAGGCCGTGGCCGCGAGGCGGTAGTCGCGCGGCGCCGCCTCCCCGCGGGCGACGGCCGCGTCCGCCTCGGCGCGGATGAGGTCGATCCAGCGGGCGCGGCGGGCGAGGCGCTGCTCCTCCAGCCGGGGGCTGACGCCGACGATCTCCACGAAGGCGATGCGGATGCGGCGCGGGTCGCGGGTGACGCCGTGGGCGTAGGCCCGGAAGAGCACGGTGGCGCGCTCGGCCAGC
The DNA here is from genome assembly GCF_001514055.1 of Streptomyces corchorusii. Taxonomy (NCBI): domain Bacteria; kingdom Bacillati; phylum Actinomycetota; class Actinomycetes; order Kitasatosporales; family Streptomycetaceae; genus Streptomyces; species Streptomyces corchorusii. Next base: position 412,973 of record NZ_KQ948353.1, read on the forward strand.
GGCAGCCCGTCCGCGTCGGCGAGGGCGTCCAGGACGGCCTGTTCGGCCCAGCCGTTGACCTGGAGGTGCAGTGCCGCGAGGACGTCCTCCAGGGTGCGGAACTCCTCGTAGAACTGGCGCGTGGACAGGCCGGCGGCCTGGCTCAGCGCGGCGACCGTGGTGCCCCGGTAGCCGGGGGTGTCGCCGAACAGCCCCAGTGCCGCGTCCAGGAAGCGGCGGCGGCGCTCGGCCTGCCGTTCCTCGGCGGACCGTCCGCCGTAGCGTCCCGTCGGCGCCCTGAGCCTGCCCTCCACGCGTCCCCCTCCGTCATCCGGCCACTCCCCCAATCTTGTCGTGCACACATCTTGTCGAGAAGGCCGGCCCTTCCTTACTTTTCAGTAAGTTCACTGTGAAAGCACCCGTGTTCAGATTCCCCCGAGGAAAGAGAGCCGTCATGGCTGCCTCCAGAACCAGGCACCTGTGCTCCGTGGCCGCCGCCCTCGTCCTGACCGTCGCCGCCCCGGCGACCGCCGCCTCCGCACACTCCGCCGCCCCCACCGGGCTGCGTGAGGTGCTGTTCGTCGGCAACAACTGGGACGGCACCGCCGATGTGATCCGATCCTCCGGCGACTTCGCGAAGATCGGCCGGATCAACGTCATCCCGGACAAGGACGCGCGGATGGCCGAGATCAACGCGGACCCGATCAAGTGGATCTACTTCCAGGCGATCCGCAACAGCGTCGGCGAGGGCCACGACCAGTTCGCCGACGACATGTACTCCACGCCCGACGGCAGGTCGGTGGTGGTGTCCCGGCCGAGTTTCGCGGACGTCGTCTCCCTGGACCTCGCCACCGGCAAGGTCAACTGGCGTTTCCCGGTGGCCGGTTACCGCGCCGACCACATGGCGGTCTCCCCGGACGGCACCCGGGTCGCGGTCTCCGCCTCGACCGCGAACACCGTGCACGTCCTCGACATCGGCACCGGCAAGCAGCTCGGGTCGTTCGCGACCGGTGACAAGCCGCACGAGAACATCTTCACCAAGGACGGCAAGTACATCTGGAACATGTCCATCGGTGACGTCAACACCGACCTGGACACCCCGGGCTGGGACTGGACCAAGGGCGACCGGCACATCACCGTGGTGGACGCGACGACGTACAAGCAGGTCAAGGTCATCGACATGCGGCAGCGGCTGGACGCGTTCGGGCTGAAGGACTTCTCCGACGCGGTCCGCCCGGCCGTGTTCTCCGCCGACGAGTCCAAGCTGTACTTCCAGGTGTCGTTCTTCAACGGCTTCCTGGAGTACGACGTCGCCACCGACAAGATCACCCGGATGAAGACGCTGCCGAAGAACCCGGCGACCAGCGAGGACCGCACCACCTGGGTCAACGACTCGCGTCACCACGGCATCTCGATGAACCCCGAGGGCACCAAGCTGTGCGTCGCGGGCACCATGGACGACTACGCGACCGTGGTCGACCGCGCCTCGCTCCAGGAGGGCCCGCTCGTCACGGCGTCCAAGCCGTACTGGGCGACGGTCAGCGGGGACGGCAAGGACTGCATCGTCTCCGAGAGCGGCGCCGACCAGGTGACGGCGATCGACTTCGCCACCGGCAGGAAGGTGACGTCGGTCCCCGTCGGCGACCACCCGCAGCGCGTCCGCCTGGGACACGTCCAGGCCGACTGGACGGGCCCGAGCGGCGGTTGACGCCCCACCGAGCCGTGGCCTCCGGGGTGCCCCCACTCACGCCGGAGGCCACACCCCTGCCGTGCCGCCGCCCACGCGGCCGGCTCGGCCTTCGCCGCGCTCGGCAGGGCCGAGGACGGTGCCGTGGTGCCGTTGGTGACCTCCAGGCCAACGCGGACCGCGTAGCCGCCGCCCAGGGCGCGCGGCGCGGTCGCGGACGTGCGGGCGTCGGCGACCGAGGCGGAGGACGGGCCGCCGTTCCCGGGTCAGCCGACTGCGAGTCGGCTGCGGCTCACTCGCCGACGCGGCGCGTCACGTTCAGCAGGTACTCCTTCCGGTTCAGCGGATTGTGGTCGGTGCGCGGACGCTCGGGGACCGTGCCGCGGGTGACGGGCGCGTAGTGGTCGAAGGCCGTCTCCAGCTCGCCCTCGCCCCGGGTCAGCCCCGGCAGCCGTTGCTCCAGCGCGTGCACCCGGGCGGCCGGCACGGTCCCCTCCAGGACGCAGGCGGTCCCGTGCGTGCCGGCGGTCTCGGGTACGGCGCCGAGCCGGGCCAGCACCGGCAGCAGCGCGCCGAGGGTGTCCGCCGGCGCCTCCAGGCGGAACCGGTGCATCGGCTCGTACACCTTGGTGCCGGCCCGGCGCAGCGCCTCGGCCAGGACCAGCGGGGTCAGGCCACGGAAGTCGTAGCCCGTGCTCGACATGCTCTTGTCGAAGCCCTGGTGCGCGTGGCTCTGCCGGGGCGAGTAGCCGGAGTGGGTCATGGCGACCGCGCAGTCGGTGACCTGCCAGCCGTGCAGCCCCTGGCCGAGCGTCTCGCGGACGGTGTCCTCGACCGCCTTGAAGAAGGCGTACGGCATCGAGCCCAGCTCCACCTCCAGCCGGAACGCCACGCCCGTGCCGGGCGGGGCGGGGTCGACGCGCAGGCCCACCGTGGCGAGGAAGGGGTTGGAGTCCTTCTTGTTGAACTCGACGGCGTGACCGGTGCCGACCGGCCGTTCGACGCACAGGGTCGTCGTCTCGCGGAAGGTGACGTCCAGGCCGTACTCGTCGGCGAGGGTGGCCTGGACGACCTCCTTCTGCACCTCGCCGTAGAGGGACACCGAGGTCTCCCCCCGCTGCTCGTCGTGGCGGACCCCGATGAGCGGGTCCTGTTCGGCGAGCTGGGTGAGCGCGAGGTGCAGGGAGCGGCGGTCGGTGCCGGGGCCGGGCACGACGACCGTCTCCAGCGTGGGCGGCGCGAAGTGGTGCTCGTACGACCGTCCCGGCGTGCCCAGCGCGTCACCGATCCGGATGCCGCCGAGGCCCCACACCTTCACGATCCGTCCCGCGCCGGCGCGGTCCGCGCGGACGTCCGTGCCGTGGTCGAAGACGGCGAGGGCGGTGACGCGGGCTTCGCGGTCGGTGCCGGTGTCCCGGTGGGCGTTCCCACCGGTGCCGGTGTCCTTTCCGCCGTCGCCGAACGGGACGCGGTCGCGGACGCGCAGGGTGCCGGAGAAGAGGCGGGCATAGGCCACCTTCTCCCCCGCCGGGCCCCGCTCCACCTTGAAGACGGTGCCCGACAGCGGGCCGTCCGGATCGCCGGCGGCGGTGGGCAGCAGGCGCCGGATGCCGCCGGTCAGCTCGGACACGCCCGCGCCGGTGATCGCAGAGCCGAAGTACACCGGGTGGACGCAGGCGTCCCGGGTCCGTGCCGCGAGGACGCGGCGCAGCCGGGCCTTGGGGACCTCGCCGTCGAGACAGGCGGCGAGCAGGTCGTCGTCCTGGTACGCCAGCACCTCCAGCGCGGCCGGGCCGAGGCCGGGCCGGAAGCGGGCGGCAGGCGTGCCGAGACCGGCGGCGGTCCCCATGGGGACGAGCGGTACGGCGAGCCGTTCGGCCATCTGGCGGAGCACGGCCGTGTCCCGGGCGCCGCTCCGGTCGATCTTGTTGACGAAGACCAGGGTCGGGATGCGCAGCCGGCGCAGGGTGCGCATCAGCACACGGGTCTGCGCCTGGACGCCTTCGACGGCGGAGACGACCAGGACGGCTCCGTCCAGCACGCCGAGCACCCGCTCCACCTCGGCGATGAAGTCCGGATGACCTGGGGTGTCGATGAGGTTGACGGTGACGCCGTCGAGCGGGAAGGAGACGACGGCGGACTTGATGGTGATGCCGCGCTGCCGCTCCAGCGCAAGGGTGTCGGTGGTGGTACTGCCGGCGTCGACGCTGCCGATCTCGTCGATCACCCCGGCGGTGTGCAGGAGCCGTTCGGTCAGGCTCGTCTTACCCGCGTCGACGTGGGCGAGGATTCCCAGATTGAGCAATGGCACGAAGCGTCATGTCCTTGAGAGAGTGGGCGATTCCTTCCGGGCCGGACATGAACGGTGCGCGCATGATCGCTCCTGGTTCTCTCGGGAACTCGACCGGTGCAGTGCAGCAGAACGGCCACCGCGCCGCCAACGGATTAACGTTCAACCAGATGCCGTGCCAGGTGCGGGCCGAGGAGCGGACGATGCGTGAGATTCTCGCGGTGCTGGACCGGTGGTACGCCGCCCGGGTGCCGTTCGGGCTGGCCACGGTCGTCGCGGTCAGCCGCAGCGCGCCGCGCGGGCCCGGCGCCGCCATGGCGGTCGGCCCGGACGGCGAGGTGGTCGGCAGTGTGTCCGGCGGCTGTGTGGAGGGCGCGGTGTTCGAGCTGGCCCAGGAGGCCGTCGAGAACGGCGCGGCACGGCTGGAGACGTTCGGCTACAGCGACGAGGACGCCTTCGCGGTCGGGCTCACCTGCGGGGGTGAGATCACCGTGCTGGTACGGCCGGTGACCCCGGCCCGGGATCCGGCGTTCGGCGCGGTCGCCGCGTCCGTCGCGGGCGGTGAGCCGGTCACCGTGGCCACCGTGGTCGACGGGCCGGCGCCGTGCGGGGCCACCCTCGCGGTGTGGCCGCGGACCGCCGCCGGAAGCCTGGGGACCCGGGGGCTCGACGCGGCCGTCGCCGCCGACGCGCGCGGCGAACTCGCCCTCGGCGTGACCGGCCTGCGGCACTACGGCCCGCACGGGGAGCGCCGGGAGGACACGGTCACGGTGTTCCTCCAGTCCTTCGCGCCGCCGCCGCGCATGCTGGTGTTCGGGGCCATCGACTACGCCGCCGCCGTGGCCCGGATCGGGGACTTCCTCGGTTACCGGGTCACCGTGTGCGACGCCCGGCCGGTGTTCGCCACGCCCCGCCGGTTCCCGGAAGGGGCGGAGGTCGTCGTGGACTGGCCGCACCGGTACCTGCGCGGCACGCACACCGACGGGCGGACGGTGATCTGCGTCCTGACCCACGACCCGAAGTTCGACGTGCCGGTGCTGCGGGAGGCGCTGCGGCGGCCGGCAGCCTACATCGGGGCGATGGGCAGCCGGCGCACCCACGACGACCGGCTCCGCCGCCTGATCGAGTCCGGCCTCACCGACCGGGAACTGTCCCGCCTGCGCTCCCCGCTCGGCCTCGACCTCGGCGCCCGCACGCCGGAGGAGGTGGCGGTGTCGGTGGCGGCGGAGATCGTGGCCCTGAGGTGGGGCGGCACCGGGTCACCGCTGAGCGGGACGAGGGGGGGCGATCCATCCCCGGTCAGTGGGGTGACCGTTCCGGTCGGGGGCACGCCCTCGGCAGGCCGCTCGCCGTGCGGCCGGGCCGCCGTCTGCCGCCCGACGACCGACCGCGGCGCCGCGAGGTGGCCTACCGCCCGACCCACCTGACGAGACGGGCGCAGGCCCGCAGCGCCCCCACGACGATCCGGGGCTGTTCGGAGGCACCGGCGTCGCGGTGGACGCGGACGCGTTCGCCGACGGCCTCGGTGTCGCCGCGGGCCACGATCGCGTCGACCAGCCGGTCACTGCCCCCGTCGGCGAGGCCGGATTCGGTGACACGCCCTACCAGGCCGTCGTACCGGACCACCGGACCGACCGGGCCCGCGCCACCGCGCGCCGCTTCCTCGCCCCGTTCATCGGCATGGGCCACCACGTCGGCCGCCTGCTGCGCCAGGGAGCCGGTGAGTCTGGGGCCCAGGGCCGCCGGCACGCGTTCGCCGGCCGGTACCGGGTCGGGGGCCTGGTCGAGGCGGTCCAGGCAGGCGTCGACCGGGGTCAGCGGCCGGTAGACGCCGCCCGCCCGCTGTGCGGCGGCGCCACTGACGCGAGGCCCGGCAGCAGCCGACGGCCGTACGCCTTCCGCGGGCGGGCGTGACCGGCCGCCATCCCGTCGGCCGGATGCCGCCGGATGCGGAACACGCCGGTGGCCACGGTGGCGGTCCGGGCGGCCGTGAGCAGCCGCTCGGCGTTGCCGGGGATGTCGCCGCCGAGCCCAGGGGATCCGCTGACCACTCTCCCCTTCCGGGACCGGTCCGGCCCCGGAAGGAGCCGGAGGCGGGTCGCCGGTCGCGTCCGGCGGGGGCGGCCGGGCCGCGTCAGCGGGTCGCGGCCGGGCCGGGTCAGACCTGGTTGGCGCCGCCGTCGACGTACAGCTCGGTGCCGGTGACGAAGCTGCTCTCGGCGGTGGCCAGGAACAGCACGGCGGACGCCACCTCCTCCGGCCGGCCCATCCGGCCCAGCGGCACGGTGGCCGCCAGCTGCCGCCGCAGCTCGGCGGCCTGCTCCTCGCCGGACGCCAGTTCGTCCAGCCCAGGCGTGGCGATCGGGCCGGGCACCACGGTGTTCACCCGGATACCGCGGCGACTCAGCTCGTTGGCCCAGGTGCGCGCCAGGGCGCGGACGGCCGCCTTGGAGGCGCCGTAGACCCCGAACGCCTCGTTGCCCGCACCAGCCGCGGTGGAACCGGTCAGGATCACCGAGGCGCCGTCGTTCAGCAGCGGCAGCGCCTTCTGCACGGTGAACAGCACGCCCCGCACGTTGATGGCGAACGTCGCGTCGAAGTGTTCCTCGGTGACGTGCTCCAGGGGGGCGAACTCGCCCCCGCCGGCATTGGCGAACAGCACATCGACGCGGTGTCCCTGTTCCGCCACCGTGGCGTAGAGCCGGTCGAGGTCCGCCGGATCGGCGCTGTCGGCCCGCACCGGGGTCACCGCCCCGCCGATCGACGCGGCGGCCTCCTCCAGCACCTCCTTGCGTCGCCCGGTGACATAGACGTGCGCACCCTCCTGGGCGAACCGGCGGGCCGCGGCCAACCCGATCCCGCTGGTCGCCCCCGTCACCACAACGGTCTTGCCGTCGAGCTGTCCCATGATTGCCCTCTCTTGACGAGGCGGCCTGTGCGGAGCCACGCCTTGTTCCAACGTTCGATCCTCAGCTGGATGATGTTTCAACCATTGAGGGGTGGGGGCTGTGCGACCGCCACGTGTCACTTCACGATGCGGGCGAAGTTCCTGACCTCCTGCGTGAAGAGCAGGGGTTGTTCGAAGGCCGCGAAGTGGCCGCCGTAGGGGATCCGGTCGTTGAAGTAGACCAGGTCGCTGTAGGCGCGCTCGGCCCAGATCTTCGGGCCGCGGACCAGTTCGTGGGGGAACACGCTCAGGCCGACCGGCAGGTCGAGCCTGGTCAGTTCGGACGCGCCGTAGTTCTGCCAGTACAGGCGGGCGGAGGAGGCGGCGGTGTCGGTGAGCCAGTACAGGGTGATGTTGTCCAGCATGTCGTCCCGTGACAGGACGCCCTGCGGCCGGCCGGTGTTGTCGGTCCAGTCGAGGAACTTCTCGTAGATCCAGGCGGCCTGTCCCGAGGGGGAGTCGGCGAGGGCGTAGCCGAGGGTCTGGGGGCGCGTGGACTGTTCCTGGAAGTACCCGGAGTACTGGGTGGAGAACGTCTGGATCTGGGCCAGCGCGGTCTTCTCCGCTGCCGTGGGGTCGTCCGACACGGGCGGGCTGAAGGTGTACTCGGGGAAGTTCAGCTCCACCCCGATCAGCCCCTTGGGGCGCAGCTTGCCCAGCTGGGTCGTGATGCCGCCGCCCCAGTCGCCGCCCTGGGCGATGTAGTGGCGGTAGCCCAGGCGCTCCATGAGTTCGGCCCAGGCCGCGGCGATGCGTGCGGTGGTCCAGCCGGTGCCGGCGGGCCGGTCGGAGAAGCCGAAGCCGGGAACGGAGGGGATGACGACGTGGAAGGCGTCCTGCGCGGTGCCGCCGTGGGCCGTCGGGTCGGTCAGCGGGCCGATCGCCTTGAGGAACTCCACGAACGAGCCCGGCCAGCCGTGGGTGAGGATCAGCGGCGTGGCGTCGGCGTGCCGGGAGCGGACGTGCAGGAAGTGGATGCCCAGGCCGTCGATCAGCGTGCGGTACTGGCCCAGCGCGTTGATCCGCCGCTCCAGACGGCGCCAGTCGTACCGGGTGCGCCAGTACTCCAGCAGACCGGTCAGCCGGTCGAGCTGGACGCCCTGGGAGTTGTCGGCGACGGTCTCCCGTTCCGGCAGCCGGACATGGGCCAGCCGCTGCCGCAGGTCCTTCAGCAGCGCTTCGGGAACGTGCAGGTGGAGGGGCGTGATCTCACCGGTGGCCGGGGGCAGGGACAGCGGGCCGACGGTACCGGTGTCGGCCGACGCGAGGTCCGCGCCCGAGAAGGCGGGCACGGCGGAGGCCAGGCCCGCGATGCCGGCGGTCCTGAGCAGGTTCCGCCGGGACGGCCGGGCGGGCGCCGTGTCGGTCGCCGGGGCCGGAAGAGGGGATGAACGCATGAAGGGGCTCCAGGGTGGGCGGGGCGCGCCGCCCGCGGGCAGGCGGGCGGCGCGGATGATCTGCGTGCGTGTGCGAGCGCGTGCCGACGACTTGCCTCGGCCGGTTCGCCGGGTGCCGCGTTTCCTGTGCCGGGTAGCCACGGCACGCGGCGGTGTGACGATCCGGGCGTGCGTCAGGCCGTGGTGCCCAGCGCTTCCTTGAGGCTGGCGACCGCGAGCAGGACCGCGTGCTTGGCCGCTTCGGTGTCGTGCAGCGAGTTGACCATCACGAAGTCGTGGACGATGCCGCCGAACCGGACGTTCGTGGCCGGCACGCCCGCCTGGCGCAGCTTCGCCGCGAACGCCTCGCCCTCGTCGCGCAGCACGTCCGCCTCCGCGGTGATGATCAGCGCCGGCGGAAGACCCGCGAGGTCCTCCAGGCTCGCCCGCAGCGGAGAGACGGTGATACGGCCGCGCTCCTCCTCACTGGTGGTGTACTGGTCCCAGAACCACTTCATCCCGTCCCGGGCCAGGAAGTAGCCCTCGGCGAACTCCTCGTAGGAGGCGGTGTCGAAGGCGGCGTCGGTGACCGGGTAGAACTCCACCTGCCTGACGAACCGCACACCACCGCGCTGCTTGGCCAGCAACGTCAGCGCGATCGCCATGTTGCCGCCCACGGAGTCGCCCGCCACCGCCATCCGCGCGGCGTCCAGACCCCGGCCCGAGCCCTCGGCCGTCACCCACTGCGCCACCGCCCAGCTCTGCTCCAGCGCGACGGGGTACCCCGCTTCCGGCGCGTGGTCGTACTCGGGGAAGACGACCGCGGCACCGACGCCGACGGCCAGGTCGCGCACCAGCCGGTCATGGGTGTGGGCGTTGCCGAAGACCCAGCCGGCACCGTGCACGTAGAGGATGACCGGCAACGTCGTCCCGGCCGAACCCGCGGGGCGCACGACGCGCACCTTGACGGTGCCCGTCGGACCGCCCGCCACCTCCAGCCACTCCTCGTCGACCTCCGGCTTGAAGATCTCCGCGTCCTGCACCTGGTCCACCGCCTTGCGGCCCTCCTCCGGCGGGAGCTGGTACAGGAACGGCGGCTCGGACGTGGCATCGACGAAGGCCTGCGCGGCAGGCTCCAGAGCGATGCGGCGTGGATTGCCGGCCATGGTCGTTCTCCTAGTCGTCTGGGTGATCGTGGGCGCTGTGACGAGTGCGCCGGACTCACGAAGCCGTCACCGTCGGCGATCGCGGTCGCCTCGGGACGAGCCCGTCACTGTGCGAAGGCGGCTTCCAGGCCGTTCTGGACGCCGGGCCGTCCGAGGAGGACCGTGCCGGACGGACGTCTGCGTGCGCGGTGACGTCGTCGTCGAACCGCGCCTGCGCGGGACGCACCAGGGCAGGCGGCCCACCCGCGCCGGTCCTGCACCTCCGCCGCCCGGCAGGCGTCCCTGCCGCTCGTACCTACCGACCGGCGCGGGCCGGACGGGCGGTCCTTCCTAAACCCGCCTCTCCTCGCACGAGCGCCGCGGAACCGCCGTGCCGTCGGGCACGGCCGAACGCCTCCGTCGGAGTGCGGGAAGTGGTGATCATCTGTGGCTTCTCCGGGTACTGCGATGTGCCGGCCCCCGCGCTGGTGGCGGCGGGAGGTGCGCCGCGTTCCCGGGGCGCGGCACCAGTACGTGGGACGCGAGGTGTCGGACGAGGCGGTACGGCCGCCCCGGCAGTGTGGTGGCCGGGGCAGTGATCACCCTAGGCATCCGGCGCCGCCCTGATATGAGTCATCCGACCAGGAACCGGCCCGGGAGTCGGCTTCTAAGTCGACTTAGCCGGCGGGCGGGCCCCGGCGCGGGGTGGGGGCGGAAGGGAGCAGCACCAGCGGAACGGGCGCGTCGGATTTGTTACCCTCGACCCTGATCCACCAGCACGTATGCATATTGCTGGACGTCATCAAACGGGGGAAGCGGATGGCGCTCGCCGCGAGGTTCCGGGCTCTGCCCGGGAGGTTCCGGGCTCTGAAGGACGCGCCCCGGTCGACGGGGAGGGCACTCGGTGAGCTTCGATGACCTGCCGCTGATGGGTGCCGTCGGGCCCTTGGTGGGACGGGACCGGGACCTGGAACTCGTCTCGGGCTTCCTGGCGCACACGGGTTTCAGCGGGGCCCTGCTGCTGCGCGGGGACCCGGGCGTGGGCAAGACCGTGGTCCTGGACGCCCTCGCGCGGTCCGCGGCGGACACCGGCACCTGCGTCCTGCGCATCGCCGGCGTCCAGTTCGAGGCGGACGTCAGCTACGCGGCACTCAACCAGGCGTTCCTTCCGCTGCGGGACGTCCTCGACACCCTCGACGGCACCCACCGGGAAGCCCTCCGGGTCGCCCTCGGATTCGGCGCCGGTCAGCCTCCGGAACGCCTGGTCGTCCTCAACGCCGCACTGGCCCTGTTGCAGGCCGCGGCCACCAGGAGCCCGGTGCTGATCATCGTCGACGATCTGCCCTGGGTCGACCGGGCCAGCGCCGCGGTGTTCGGCTTCGTCGCCCGGCGGCTCTCCGGTACCCGCATCAGGTTCCTGGCCGCGATGCGCCCCGGCGCCGACAGCTTCTTCGAGAGCGGCGGCTTGCCGACGTACGAGCTGCCGCCGCTGGACACGGAATCGGCGACCCGTCTGATCGACGCGCGCTTCCCCCACCTGGCCCGCCAGGTCCGCCGGCGCGTGCTGCACACCGCGCAGGGCAATCCCCTGGCCCTGCTCGAACTCCCCCGTGCCCTGCGGGCGAGCCAGCGCGCGGCGCTCGAAACCCTGCCGGCCGTCCTGCCGCTCGGCCAACGCCTCCAGTCCCTGTTCATGTCCCGTGTCCGCGGCCTGCCCACCGCCACGCGGAAGCTGCTGCTGCTGGCCGCCCTGGAAGGCAGCGGTGAGATCGGTGTCCTGTGCGGTGCGGCGCGGGAGTGGGACGGCAGCACCGGCCTGGAAGACCTCGCGCCCGCCGAGCACGACCAGCTCGTGCGCGTGGACGAGGACAGCCGCCGGCTGGTGTTCCGCCATCCGCTGATCCGGTCGGCCGTGGTCGAGGCCGCCACCAGCAGCAGCCGGCGCGCGGCCCACCGCGCCCTGGCGCAGGTGCTGAGCGGCCGGCCCGAATCCCGGGCCTGGCACCTGGGAGAGGCGACGATCGAACCCGACGAGCAGGTGGCCGCCCGGCTGGAAGAGGCGGCACACCGCATCCTCGGCCGCGGAGACGCCGTGGCCGCGATCGCGGCGCTCACCCGGGCCGCGGACCTCAGCCCGCTGGGCGCGGACCGCGCCCGCCGGCTCGCGGAAGCCGCGTACATCGGTGCCGAGGCGACCGGAGCGCTGCGCAGCGCCTCGGAACTGCTGGAGAACGCGCGACGGGCCGACCCGGACCACGGCAGGTCGCTGCACTCCGCCGCCGCCACGGTCCAGCTCCTGTTGAACGGCGACGGTGACGTGACCACGGCTCACCGTCTCCTCGTCGGTGCCATCGAAGAGGGCACGCACGGCTACGACGCCGGCAACGCCGCCCTCATCGACGCGCTGCACCTCCTCTCGCTGCTGTGCATCTACGGGGCCAGGGCGGAACTGTGGGCCCCCTTCCACGCCGCGCTCGCCCGGCTGCGTCCCGCACCACCGGCGCTGCTGTCCGTCCTCGGGCAGCTCTACTCGGACCCCGCTCGCACCGGGCCGGCGACGCTGCGGCGGTTCGACCGCATCATCGACGGCATCACGGACGAAACCGATCCCGCCCGGATCGTGCGCGTCGGAACCGCGGCGGTCTACACGGACCGCCTGTCCGCCCTGCGCGCACCGTCCTGGCGTGTCGTCCGGCAGGGCCGCAACGGCGGTCCGGTACGCCGGCACCTGGGCGTCCTGCTCCACCTCGGCCTCGACGGCTACCACACGGGCAGCTGGGACGAGGCCATCGAGCTGGCCGACGAGGGGCTGGCGCTGTGCACGGACTCCGGGTACAGCTTCTTCTCCTGGTACTTCCACTTCAGCAAGGGGCTGGTGTCGGCGTCCCGCGGCGACATCGACACCGCCCTCATGCTCGCCGACCGGATGACGGACTGGGCGTCCCCGCGCGGCTTGCGGTCGATCGTCCAGTACGCCCATCACGTCCGCGTCCTCACGCACGGCGCGACCGGGGATTTCGAAGCGGTCTTCCGTCACGCCGACGCGATCAGTCCGGCGGGCAGCCTGGAGCCGTACGCGCAGCCCTCGGTGTGGGTGTTCTTCGACCTCGTGGAGTCGGCCCTGCGCACCGGTCGTCAGGCGGAGGCGAGGGCACACGTGCGCGCCGTGCGCGCGTCCACCGTCGAGGCGCTGTCTCCCCGGCTGGCGCTGCTGGCGGGCGGCGCAGCGGGCCTCGTGGCGGAGGATGACGAGGTGGCGGAACGATTCTTCAACGAGGCGCTGTCCGCTCCGGGTGCAGACGAGTGGCCCTTCGACCGGGCACGCGTGCAGCTCGCCCGGGGAGAGCGGCTGCGCCGTGCCGGGGCCGTGTCGGAGGCCGAGGGCCCGCTCAGGTCCGCGCACGGCACCTTCCGGCGGCTGGGTGCCCGCCCCTGGACCGCGCGGGCGGTGCGGGAGTTGCGCGCCGTCGGTTCGAAGGTGGCGGACACGAACGACCTGCGGGGGACGGAACTCACCCCGCGGGAACGCGAGATCGCGGAGCTGGCCGCGTCCGGGCTGACGAACAAGCAGATCGCCGAGAGGTTCTTCATCTCGCCCCGCACCGTCGGCGCCCACCTGTACCAGATCTATCCCAAGCTGGGGGTCGCCTCCCGGGCGGCCCTCAGGGACGCACTCACCGCGGACCCTGCTCGACACGCGCCCTAGTCGGGGTCTCCGGCCACGCGCGCGTGCAGGTGCTGGTCGTGCCAGCCGTCGGCGTGCAGCAGGGCGCTGCGCTGGGTGCCCTCGTAGCGGAATCCGGCCTTCTCGGCGACCCGGCAGGACGCCGGATTGGCGACGGAGTGGCACAGGACCAGGCGGTGCAGACCGAGGTCGTCCAGGGCCCACCGGCTCAGCCGGCGCGCCGCCCGGACGGCGAGACCCGTTCCGCGCGCCGGGGGCAGCACCCAGTAGAGGACTTCGGCGGTGCCGGCGGCGAGGTCGACGGCGTTGAGCCCGGCGAGGCCCACGGCCGCGCCGCCGTGGGGGGCGATGGCCCAGATGGCACCGGTCTCGGCCCGCCGGCGCGCGTGCAGGCGCTCGATCCGCGCCCTGGCCTCCGCGCGGTCGGCGACGGAGAAGAGGTTCCACCTGCTGATGTCCGGGTCCTGCCCTGCGGCGAGCAGGGCGTCCGCGTCGGCGTCGGTCAGCTGCCAGGGCCGCAGTTCCAGGCCATCGGCCAGCGGCAGTACGGGCTGGCCGGGTTCGGCGAGGCGGCCCGGGGGGACGACGGCGGGTATGCCGGAGCTGGAGATCACCGGCGCATCCTGCCACAGCTGGAGAGCGTCGGCTGGGGCTGACCGGCGCTCCGCACCGGCTACCGTCGCGGCAGCCGGTGCAGGGTGACGTCGGTGAGGGCTCCGTCGGCGACCGTGGCCGTGAGGTACGTGCAGTGGGGCTGGCGGCGGCGGTCCGTCGGGGAGCCGGGGTTGAGCAGGCGCAGGCCGCCGGGGGCGGTGGTGTCCCAGGGGATGTGGCTGTGCCCGAAGACCAGGACGTCCAGGTCGGGGAAGCGGGCGGCGCAGCGGGCCTCGCGGCCCTGGGCGGGGCCGGTCTCGTGGACGACCCCGAAGCGCAGGCCGCCCAGGTCGGCGCGGGCCACTTCGGGGAGCCGGGCGCGCAGCTCGGGGCCGTCGTTGTTGCCGTACACACCGACCAGCCGGCGGCTGCGGCTCTCCAGCAGGTCGAGGGTGGCGGTGTCGACCCAGTCCCCGGCGTGGAACACGACGTCCGCGCGCGGGAGTTCGTCGAGCAGCTGCTCCGGGAGCGCCTTGGCGCGCTTGGGCAGGTGCGTGTCGGACATGAGCAGCAGGCGCACCTCGCCAGCCTATGCGGAGGAGGAGGTCAGGCGGCGGATGCCGCGTACGGTGCCGAGCAGCGCGGCGCCCGCGCCGAGGGCGGTGGCGGCGGGGTGCCGGAGCAGGGTCTCCTGCCAGGAGCGGGCGTGGGCGGTGTCGTCGAAGGAACCGTGGGCGCCCTGGTCGTCGGCGGGCTCGCGGTCGACCGGTTCGAAGAGGTTGTCCAGGCCGGCGGGCGGGACGCGGTCGGTCTGCTGGGCGTCGTAGCCGGTGCGGGCCAGGTAGCGGTCGAGCAGCGCCGGGGCGAACCGGTTGGCCCAGATGGTGGCGACGGTGGACGCGCCGACGTAGTACTGCTTGCGGCCCGGGTGGTCGGCGGCGTACAGCACGCCCCGCGCGGCCACCTCGGGCTGGTAGATCGGCGGGACCGGCATGGGGTGCTTGGCGAGGCGGGAGCGGACCCATTCGAACTGGGGGGTGTTGACGGCGGGCATCTGGGCGACGGTGACGCGGACGTTGCTGCCGCGGTGCAGCAGTTCCGTGCGCAGGGAGGAGGTGAAGCCGTTGATGGCGTGCTTGGCTCCGCAGTACGCCGACTGGAGCGGGATCGACCGTTCCCCGAGCGCGGAGCCGACCTGCACGATCGTGCCCTGGTCGCGGGGGAGCATGCGCTTCAGGGCGGAGCGGGTGCCGTTGACGAAGCCGAGGTAGGTCACCTCGGTGATCCGCCGGTACTCCTCGGGGGTGATCTCCTCGAACGGCGCGAAGACGCTGGCGAAGGCGCAGTTGATCCAGGTGTCGATGGGACCGAACTCCTTCTCCGCGGCCTCGGCGACGGCCTCCGTCTGGGCCGGGTCGGCCACGTCGGCGGGGCGTACCAGGGGCCGTCCGCCGAGCGCCGCGACCTCGTCGGCCGCGGCCTCCAGGCCGCCCTCGCCGCGTGCGACCAGGACGACGTCGGCGCCGCGCCGGGCGTACAGGCGGGCGGTGGCGCGGCCGATGCCGGCGCTGGCGCCGGTGATGACGACGGTGGGGGGCATGTTCCTCTCCTCCTGCGTACGCGGTGTGTCCACGGCCTCGACGGCCGGCGGGTCGCTCATGGTCACCTCCTCAGTTGCCGCAGTCCGGCCACGGCGCCCAGGGAGAGGGCGGCCAGGGAGGCGGTGGTCGCCCAGCGGGCCGTGCGGGACGGTTCGGCGGGACGGTCGGCGAGCCGCTCCGGGTGGTCGCTGGGCAGGTTGCCGTCGAGGGCGAGCGCGAGGACCTCGGCGAGGTGCAGGGCGCGGCGCCCGGTGCCGCCCTGTTCGATCTGGGTGCGGCAGCTGAAGCCGTCGGCGAGGACGAGGCTGTCCGGGGCGGCCCCGCGCACGGCGGGCAGGACGCCCAGTTCCGCGACGGCCATGGACACCTCGTGGTGGCCGCGTTCGAAGCCGAAGTTGCCGGCCAGGCCGCAGCAGCCCTCGTCGAGCACCTCGGCGTCGAGGTGGGCGCGGCGCATCAGTTCGCGGTCGGCGTCGAACTTCATGACGGCGTGCTGGTGGCAGTGGGTCTGCACGGTGGCCTGCCGGGCGAGCTGCGGGGGCCGCCAGCCGTCGGGGGCGTGGTGGACGAGCTGTTCGGCGAAGGTGCGGGTCTGGGCGGCGAGCCGTTCCACGTCCTGGTCGCCGGGCATCAGCTCGGGGGCGTCGGCGCGGAAGACGGCGGTGCAGGAGGGTTCCAGGCCGATCACCGGGGTGCCGGCGTCCAGATAGGGGCGCAGCATGTCGAGGGTGTGGCGCAGCACCCGCTTGGCGGTGGGCAGTTGGCCGGTGGAGATCCAGGTGAGGCCGCAGCACACGGGTTTGGACGGGACGGCGATCCGGAAGCCGGCGTCCTCCAGGACCCGTACGGCCGAGATCGCGAGGGAGGGGTGGAAGTAGGTGCTGAAGGTGTCGGGCCACAGTACGACGGTGCGCGGGTCGGCCGGGTCGGGCTCCTCCCGGTCGCGGGCCCGCCACCACTGGAGGAAGGATTGCGCGGCGAACACCGGTGCCGGGCGGGCCTCGTCGATCCCGGCGAGCCGCTTGCCCAGGGACGCGAGGCCGGGCGCGTGCAGCGCGGAGTTGACCAGGGACGGAGCGGTCCGGGAGAGCCGGGCCCACAGGGGCAGCCAGCCCATGGAGTAGTGGGCCATGGGGCGCGGCCGTCCCGCGTAGTGGTGGGACATGAACTCGGCCTTGAGGGTGGCCATGTCGACGCCGGTGGGGCAGTCGGACTTGCAGCCCTTGCAGGCCAGGCAGAGGTCGAGGGCGTCGCGTACGGCGGTGGAGCGCCAGCCGTCCTTGACGGCGGAGTCGGCGTGCCCGTCGAGCATCTCGAACAGCAGCCGGGCCCGGCCGCGGGTGGAGTGCTCCTCCTCCATGGTGGCCCGGTAGGAGGGGCACATGACGCCGCCGGAGTGGCCGCGGCAGTTGCCGATGCCGACGCAGCGCATCACGGCGCGGTTGAAGGAGTGGTCGTCCTCGGGGTAGCCGAAGTGGGTCTTCGGGGTGGCGGGCCGCCAGGTGGGGCCGAGCCGCAGCTGTCCGTCGACGGGGTTGGGGTGGACGACCTTGCCGGGGTTCATCCGGTTGCCGGGGTCGAAGAGGGCCTTCAGTTCGCCGAACGCGGTGACGAGCCGTTCCCCGAACATCCGGGTGAGCAGTTCGCCCCGGGACTGGCCGTCGCCGTGCTCGCCGGAGAGCGAGCCGCCGTAGGAGGCGACGAGGTCGGCGGCCCGCTCCACGAACCGCCGGAAGCCGGCCACGCCCTCGGCGGTCTTCAGCCCGAAGGGGATGCGGGTGTGCACGCAGCCCTGCCCGAAGTGCCCGTACAGGGACGGGTGGTCGTAGTCGAACTCGGCGAACAGGTCCTTCAGGTCGCGCAGGTAGTCGCCGAGCCGTTCGGGGGGTACGGCGGAGTCCTCCCAGCCCTCCCAGGTCTCCCGGTCGTCCGGCGGGCGTGCGGTCACACCGAGGCCGGCCTCGCGGGCCTTGAGCATCTTCTGCTCGCGTGCGATGTCGTCGGAGAAGGCGACGTTCGCGTCCTTCTCGCCGCGGCCGATGGCCCGCAGCAGCGCGTGCGCCTGTGCGTCGACGTCCTCCTGGCTGTCGCCGCTGTACAGCACCATCAGCCAGCTGTCGCCCTCGGGCAGGTTGCCGAGGGAGTCCAGGTAGGCGCCTTCCTCGCGCATCAGCTGGGCCATGCGCCCGTCCAGGGCCTCCAGTTGGCTGGGCGAGCAGTGCTCCAGCAGGTGGGGGACGTCGTCGGCGGCGGCGCAGATGTCGTCGTAGCCGAGGACGAGCAGCGACTGGTACGGCGGCACGGGCACGAGGTCGAGTTCGGCGCGCAGGACGGTCACCAGGGTGCCCTCGCTGCCGACGAGCGCCTTGGCGACGTCGAAGCCGTTCTCGGGCAGCAGGGAGTCCAGGTTGTAGCCGGAGACACGGCGGGGGATCTTGGGGTAGCCGCGGCGGATGTCGGCCAGGTACTCGGTGGCGATGCGGTCGAGGCCGGTGTAGATCTCGGCGAGCCGGCCGCCGCCGGCGATGATCCGGGCGCGCTCGTCGGGCGGGGTGGGGCCGACCCAGGCGCGCTGTCCGTCGTAGGTGAGGATCTCCAGGCGCCGGACGTTGTCGACGGTCTTGCCGTAGGCCTGGGCGGAGGCGCCGCAGGAGTTGTTGCCGATCATGCCGCCGAGCGCGCAGTGGGTGTGGGTGGACGGTTTGGGGCCGAACTGGAGCTTGTGGCGGGCGAGGTGCCGGTTGAGTTCGTCCAGGACGATGCCGGGCTCCACCACGCAGGTGCGCCGCTCCGGGTCGACGGAGAGCACCCCGGTGCAGTACTTGCTCCAGTCGATCACCACGGCGGTGTTGGTGGACTGTCCGGCCAGGCTGGTGCCGCCGCCGCGGGAGAGGACGGGGGCGTCGAAACGCGCGCAGACCGAGACCGCCCGGGCGCCCGCCTCGACGGTGCGGGGGACGACGACGCCCAGCGGGACCTGCCGGTAGTTCGAACCGTCCGTGGCGTAGGCGCCGCGGCTGCCCGCGTCGAAGCGGACCTCGCCGTCCACCTCGGCGCTCAGGGCCGCCTCCAGGCCGGACCTGTCCGGAGGGGTCATCTGCGCTCCTCGATTCGCTCCGTGCGGGCATCGGCCTGGGGGCCTGCCGCGCTCTCCGAGGTCCGGCGGGTACCCCGGCAAATAGACAGTCAAAACTGAACAGTTCCAACTGGACAGTCCGTGCTGTCGGCCCTAGCCTGGCGGCATGGCTGACATCTCCGACTCCGCCGCCCGTGCCGCGCGCGATCTGCGCGTCGTGTTCAGCAGGCTGCGGCGCCGCATCCGCGAGGTGGCGCAGGACGCCGACCTCAGCCCCTCACAGGAGTCGGCGCTCACCCTGGTCGGCAAGCACGGCGCGGCCACCGCGAGCGCCCTCGCCGCCGCGGAGGGGGTGCGCCCGCAGTCCATGGCCACCACGCTGGCCGCCCTGGAGCAGCACGGCCTGATCCGCCGTGCCCCCGACCCCGACGACGGGCGCCGCCAGCTCGTCACCCTGACCGACGGCGGCCGGGCCCGTGTCGAGGGGAACAGGCAGGTGCGTGAGGAGTGGCTGGCCCGCGCCTTCCAGGACCGCTACACCGAGGAGGAGCGGCAGACCGTCCTCGCGGCCCTGGAGCTGATGGAACGGCTGTCCCGGTCGTGATACCGAGGCTCACCGCGCGGGCCCGGACCGCCGGCCCCTCCCCCGCCGGATTCGACCGCCGGCTCATCCCGCCGATGGTGCTCGGCTCGGTCCTGAACCCGGTCAACTCCTCGATGATCGCCGTGGCGCTCGTGCCGATCGGCGTGGCGTTCGGCGCCCCGCCCGCCGAGACGGTGTGGCTGGTCTCGGCGCTCTACGTGGCCACCGCCGTCGGCCAGCCCGTCATCGGCCGCCTGGTGGACATGTACGGCCCGCGCAGGCTCTACCTCGCCGGTACGGCCCTGGTCGGCGTCGCCGGTCTGCTCGGCGCGCTCGCCCCCTCGCTCGGCGCGCTGATCGCGGCCCGGGTGCTGCTGGGCCTCGGCACGTCGGCGGCGTACCCGGCGGCGATGCGGCTGACCCGCGCCGAGGCCGAACGCACCGGGCAGGACAGCCCGGCGGGCGTGCTGACCGCCCTCGCCGTCGCCAACCAGACGGTGGCCGTCGTCGGGCCCGCGCTCGGCGGGCTGCTGATCCAACTGGGCGGCTGGCGGGCCGTCTTCACCGTGAACGTGCCGCTGTCGGCGGCCTGTCTGGTGCTCGGCGCGCTGCGGCTGCCCCGGTCCGCGACCCGGCGGCGCGGCCTGGACGTGCCCGGGATGGCGCTGTTCGCCGTCCTGCTGGTCGCGCTGATGCTGTTCCTGATGGAGCCGCGGGCCGGCCGCTGGTACCTGCCGGTGCTGTCCGCCGTGGCCGCCGCGGGCTTCGCGCTGCGGGAGCTGAGGGTGCCGGACCCGTTCATCGACCTGCGCGTCCTCGGCGGCAACGGCCCGCTGCTCGCCACGTACCTGCGCCAGTTGCTCGGCTACACCACGGCCTACGCCTTCATGTACGGCTACACGCAGTGGCTGGAGCAGGGCCGCGGGCTCGGCGCCTCCACGGCCGGGCTCGCGCTGCTGCCGCTGTCGGCGGCGGCGCTCACCGCCTCCGCGCTGACGGGGCGCCGCGAGGCGGTGCGCGCCAAGCTCGTCTGCGGTTCCGTCCTCCAGCTCGCGGGCTGCGCGGTGCTGCTCCTGATCGGCGACCGCAGCCCGTTCTGGCTGCTGCTCGGGGTCGGTGTGCTGCTCGGCGTCCCGCAGGGGCTGATCGGCCTGGCCACGCAGACCGCGCTGTACCGGCAGGCCGAGCCGGAGCGGATCGCCTCCGCCGCCGGGCTGCTGCGGACCTTCATGTACCTCGGCGCGCTGGGCGCGTCCGCCGCCACCGCGGCGTTCTACCCGCACCGCGCCGACACGACCGGGCTGCACGGCCTGGCCCTGTTCATGCTCGCCGGCTCCGCACTGCTGCTGGCGACGACCCTGCCCGACCGATCCCTCGGCCGGCTGACCCCCCGAGACACCCGAAAGGCCTGACCGACCCATGTCGCTCACCACGCTCGACCCCCGCACCGCCCTCGTCGCGATCGACCTCCAGAACGGCATCGTGGCCATGCCGACCCAGCCCGGCACGGGCGCCGAGGTCGTCTCCCGCACGGCCGCGCTCGCCGACGCCTTCCGCTCCCACGGGCTGCCCGTGGTCCTGGTCCGGGTCTCCTTCGCGCCGGACGGGGCGGACGCCGTCCCCGGCCGCACCGAGCGCCAGCCGCGCGGTCTCGCCTTCCCGGAGGGCTGGGACGTCGTCGTCGACGACCTGTCCGGACACCCCGGCGACATCCGCGTCACCAAGCACAACTGGAGCGCCTTCCACGGCACCGACCTGGACGTCCAGCTGCGCCGCCGCGGCATCACGCAGATCGTGCTGACCGGCATCGCCACCAGCATCGGCGTCGAGTCCACCGCCCGTGACGCCTACGCGCACGGCTACCACGTCACCCTCGCCACGGACGCCATGGCCGACGCCGACGGCGAGGCGCACGCGAACAGCGTCGAGCGCATCTTCCCGCGGCTCGGCGAGACCGGCACGACGGCCGAGGTCCTGGAACTGCTGGCCAAGACCCACGCCTGACCGTCGGCTCAGCGCGCGGCGCGCGCCTTGAGCGGCTCCCACCAGGACCGGTGGGCGCGGTACCAGGCGACCGTCTCGGCGAGGCCCGTGGTGAAGTCACGGCGCGGCCGGTAGCCGAGTTCGTCGCGGGCCTTGCTCCAGTCGAGCGAGTAGCGCAGGTCGTGGCCCTTGCGGTCGGGCACGTGCACCACGTGCTCCCAGCCCGCGCCGCACGCCTCAAGCAGCAGGCCGGTCAGTTCCTTGTTGGTCAGCTCCGTGCCGCCCCCGAGGTGGTACACCTCGCCGGGGCGGCCCTGGGTGCGGACCAGGTCGATGCCGTGGCAGTGGTCGTCGACGTGCAGCCAGTCGCGGACGTGGCGCCCGTCGCCGTACAGCGGGACGGGCAGTCCGTCGAGCAGGTTGGTCACGAAGAGCGGGATCACCTTCTCGGGGAACTGGCGCGGGCCGTAGTTGTTGGAGCAGCGGGTGATCCGGACGTCCAGGCCGTGGGTGCGGTGGTGGGCGAGGGCCATGAGGTCGGCGGCGGCCTTCGACGCGGCGTACGGCGAATTCGGCGCGAGCGGATGCGTCTCGGACCACGAGCCGGCCCGGATGGAGCCGTAGACCTCGTCGGTGGAGACGTGCACGAACGGGCCGGTGCCGTGCCGCAGGGCCGCGTCCAGCAGGGTCTGGGTGCCCAGCACATTGGTGCGGACGAACTCCCCGGCCCCCTCGATCGACCGGTCGACGTGCGACTCGGCGGCGAAGTGCACCACCTGGTCGGCGTCCGCCATCAGTTCGCCGACCAGGTCGGCGTCACAGACGTCCCCGTGGACGAAGTCCAGCCGGGGGTGGCCGACGGGGAGGTTGGTGAGCGTGCCGGCGTAGGTGAGTCTGTCCAGCACGGTCACGTGCGGTGCGTCCGGCGCGTCGTCGGCGAGGAGTCCGCGGACGTAGTGGGAGCCGATGAAGCCGGCGGCGCCGGTGACGAGCAGGTTCATGATCGGAGTATGACCGCCGAGCGTGCCGGCGTGCGGCCCCGCCCCGGCGGTCAGTCCTCGCCGCGCACGATGTTGTCCTCAAGGTCCGGGCCCTGCCGCTGCGCGCGGGCGCGGTCCAGGACGGCGGGCACGCAGGTGCGCACTCCCCGGTTCCGCCGACGGCGGGCCTGGGCCCAGCCCGTCTCCGCGTGGGGTACGGCCGGTTTCTCGCTGGCATGCGCGGTCACGTCGTTCATCTTCCTTCTGCGTCCCGCTCGCCGCGGGCGCCGTTCGCCGGACCGCCCGGCCCGGGGTGTGCTGTGTGCCCGGCCGGGTCCCCGGGCCGGGCGGCCCGCAAACGCGGCGGTGCCGCACCGGGTCAGGTGCGACCGCCGCCGCCACCGCCGAAGGACCCGCTCGACCCGGGCGACCAGCGGGGGCGGCGCTGGTCGTCGGCGCGCTTGGTGCCGACGTTGCCGAGCTGGTGGGGGGTGAGGCGCTCGCTCTCGTCGGTGGCCCGGGGCACCTCGTCGGGCTCACGGACCTCGCGGGTCTCGTGGACCGGCCCCGACGGCGGCATCTTCGGCTGTTCGTCGGGCCGCGGCGGCGCCGGTTCCCGCTCGCGCACCTTGAAGCCCAGCCGGAAGGCCCACATGAGTCCCGCGACGCAGGCCACACCGGCGATCAGGATCAGGGCGTAACCGAAGACCTGGGCGCCCGTGGCCGCTTCGTACATGGCAGTGTCCATGAGCGCCGGGTACCCGGCGCGGCGCGACGGATGCGCGACCCCGCACGAACCGGCAGGCCGGCGGCCCGGCAGCCCCTCGGACCGGCCCCCGCGAGGCGCGGGCGTGGGCACTGGCAAAGCCCCGGCGTGGATCTTGGCGAGTCCGGCCGCGGGTCGTGGCCGGGTGCGGCCGTGGGTCGTGGCCGGGTGCGGCCGTGGGTCATGGCCAAGTGCGGTCTGGGCGGGTCATGGCCAGGTGCGTCCCTGGCCGGTCATGGCCAGGTGCGTCCCTGGGACATGGCCGAGGCCGCCGCGGGTCACGACCGGGCCCGCCCGTGGATCAGTCCGTCTCCTCCGCCGCCGCGCGTTCCACCTCGGCCTCGACCTCGGCCCGTGGCCGGCCGGTCTGCCGGGCGTACTCGCTCACCGCCGTCTGCACATCGCGGGCGAGGTCCCGCCAGGCGCGCAGGGCGGTCTCGTAGGTGCCCGACTGGGCGCCGGTCATCCGCCGCTCGGCCGGCGGGCCGTAGGCGTCCCGCAGTTCCTGCACCTGGGCGTGGGCGGCGGTGGCCGCGCGCTGCTTGGCGACCAGTTCTTCGAAGGTGTGCGACACGCCAACCGACCCTAGGCAGGTCCGGGACGCGGGCCCGCCGCGACCTGCCGGGATCACCGCCACCCGTACCCGAGTGGCGGGTCAGGGGTCGGGTACGAGGTCCGCCCAGACCTGTTTGCCGCCGCTGACCGGGACCGTGCCCCAGGCCGCCGACACCGCCTCCACCAGCAGGATGCCCCGCCCGCCGGTGGCCTCCCAGCCGATGCTGGTGGGCTTGACGGGGCTGCGCGGGGAGGAGTCGGCGACGGCGAGCCGCAGCCGGTGGTTGACCAGGCTGAGGTCGAGCCGGACCTGGCCGCCGGTGTGCACCAGGGCGTTGGTGACGAGTTCGGAGACGACCAGCAGGGCCACGTCGATCGTGTCCCGGGACAGTCCCCAGGCGCGCAGCGTGCGCCGGGTGAAGCGGCGGGCGTGCCGGACCGCCTCCGGCACCCGCCACACCGTCCAGCTCTCCCGGCGCGGGCGTACGGCCAGTCCGTCGTAGCGCATCAGCAGCAGCGCCACGTCGTCGCCGCGGTGCGCGCCGGTGAGCAGGGCGTCGGCGACCTGGCCGAGGTGGGCGGGGTCGGCGGCGGACAGTGCGCGGGCCAGCCGGTCCATGCCGTCGTCGAGGTCGGTGTCCGGGGACTCCACCAGGCCGTCGGTGGTCAGCGCGATCACCGTACCGGGCTGGAGCCGCAGCGGGGTCATCGGGAACTCGCCCTGGGCGAGGACCCCGAGCGGTGGGCCGCCCTCCGCCCGCACGATCTCGGCGGTGCCGTCCGGGTGGCGCAGCACCGGTTGCACGTGCCCGGCGCGGACGCACCAGGCGGTGCCCTGCTCCACGTCGACGTCGACGTAGGCGCAGGTGGCGAAGAGGTCGGTCTCCATGTCCAGCAGCAGCCGGTTGGCGTGTGCCACGACCACGTCCGGGGCGTGTCCCTCGGCCGCGTAGGCGCGCAGCGCGGTGCGCATCTGGCCCATCAGGGTGGCGGCGCCCGCGTTGTGGCCCTGGACGTCGCCGATCACCAGGGCGACGTGGTTGTCGGCCAGCGGGATCACGTCGTACCAGTCGCCGCCCACCTCCAGACCGGCCGTGGTGGGCAGGTAGCGGGCGACGGCGACCGCGCCGGGCAGCCGGGGCAGCCGGCGGGGCAGCAGGGTGCGCTGGAGCATGCCGACGAGTTCGTGCTCGGCGTCGAAGGCGTGGGCACGCAGCAGGGCCTGGCCGGTCAGGCCGGCGCAGGCGGTGAGCAGGGCGCGTTCGTCGGGGGCGAAGTCGTGCGGGCGGTCCCAGCCGACCAGGCAGGCGCCGGCCATGCGGCTGCCGGCGGGCAGCGGCAGCACGGCGAGGCCGCCCGGGCCGACCTCGGCGAGCGCGGGCTCCAGCGCCGAGCCGGCGGGCCAGATCCTGGCGCGGCCCTCGCGCAGCGCGGCGGCCAGGGTGGGCATGGCGCGCACCGGCGCGTCGGGCCATTCGGTGCGCCACTCGCTGCGCCACACCTCGGGCCAGGCCTCGGGCTCGGGCGGGTCGAGGACGGTGACGACCAGCCGGTCGTTCTCCAGTTCGGCCAGCGCGATCCGGTCGGCCCGCAGCGGCTTGCGCAGGGCGGCCACGACGGCCTGCCCCACGTCCTTGACGGTGCCGGCGGTGGCGAGGGCGGCGGCCAGGCGCTGCACGCGGGCGACGTCGGTGACGTCGGAGCGCAGGCTGGAGGCGTCGGCGACGGTGCCGACGAGCCGGGCGGAGCGGCCCTCGCCGCCGGGCAGCAGCCGGCCGCGCAGCCGCAGCCACCTGGGCGGGCCGGCGGGCTGAAGGATGCGGAACTCCAGCTCGCGGTCGCCGATGGACATGTGGTCGGCCTCGACCACCGACATCAGCGCGGGCACATCCTCCGGCACCGCGCGGCCGAGCAGGGTCTCCACGCGACCGTCGAAGCTCTCCCGGTCGACCCCGAACAGCCGCAGGATCGCCTCGCCGACCTCCACCCGGCCGGTGTCCATGGTCAGGCTGAAGGCGTCCTCGGGCAGCTCGCCGGTGTCCCCGGCGACGACCGGGGCGGGTACGGCCACGGCGCGGGCGATCAGCTCCAGGCTGGTCCGGTCGTCGGTGCCGAAGCCGCCCGGGTGCTCGCCCACGGCCAGCAGACAGCCGCCGCCGGCGGGACCGAGCGGCAGGACGGCCACGGAGAAGTCCGGGGACGGGGTACGGCGGGAGTCCGGGGCGGCGGCCAGTTCGGCGGGGCCGAGCCAGCGCGGGCGTCCGGTGCGGTGCGCCTCGGCGACCGGGGAGGCGCCGGCGACCGGATAGCAGTCCCTGAGGCCGTACAGCGTGCGGGGCAGACCGGCCGACTCGGCGAGGCAGAGCTGCGTGGCGTCGTGGCCGGGCGTGTACACCCCGGCGAAGGACGCACCGGCGAACACGAGCGCCTGTTCCAGCACCCGGCGGAGCCGGTCGGGGGTGGCCGGGGACGCCATCAGCGACGCGAGGGCGGCTTCGGCACGCTCCGGCGCCGTCCGCGTCCCGCTGATCGCAGCGCCCTCACTCACCACGTCGCCATTACAGCGCGTATCAGCCGCCTGCGCAGCCCCTGTGAAGCGCGCTGAACGGACGCCGTCCGGCTGCCCTGGCCGAGGGTGACCACGGGCGGGCGGACGCGGGTGGGGCGGGCGACGCGCGGGTGAGACGGGGGTCGCGACGGGTGGAACGGGCGACGCGACGGGCGAGGCGGGAGTCGCGAAGAGCGGGGCGCGGCGGGCACGACGACGGGCGGAACCGGCGGGGCGGACACCGCGACGCGGGCGGTGGACAGCGCGACGCGTCGGGCCGGACACCCGCGACGGGCGCGCCGGCACCACGCCTGGCGGGGCCACCTGCGGCCAGCCTGCTGAGGGAAACCGTCGGCTCCCACCGAACCTGCCGCGCAGGCACCGGCCGCGACATACCCAGCGGGAACGCCCCAGCCGGGCCCGCCGGACAGGGTGTCGGCTACGGCAGGCGGCCAGGCGGGACCGCCTCCCGCCGTCTGCCCTGTCGGACGGGCGCCGGCCGAGATGGACAGCCACGCGGGGCCGCCTCCCGGCCGCGGTTCGTCGGAAGCGGCGTCGGCCGTGTCAGACGGCCCCGGGGCTCACACGGGATCCTCCACCGCCGGCGCCGCGCCCGCGCCCTCGGTGTCTGCCCCTTCCCCGGGCTTCCCAGAGTTCCCGGGCTTCCCGGTCGAGACGACCACCAGCTTGGTCACCGTGCCGTCGTCCGCGACGACGTCCCGGACGTGGCGGAAGCCCAGGCGGCGGCACATGGCCAGGCTCGCGGTGTTGTCGGCGCCGACCATGCCGTACGCCTCGGTGAGCCCGAGATCGTCGGCGGCGTGACGCAGGAGGCCGCGCACCGCCTCGCCGCCCAGTCCGCGCCCCCAGTGTCCGGGGGCGAGCGCGGTGACGAGTTCGTGGCCGTCGACGTTGCCGGTCGGCTTCACCTCCGCGTGGCCGACGTAGACGCCCTCGTGCCACAGGCCCCACACGTCGAAGCGGCGCTGGGGGTAGATGTCGGTGAGGATGGCGCGGAACAGCTCGCGGATCTGCGGTTCGGGCACGCGTTCCTGGCCCATCCAGCGGCACACCTCCTCGTCGCGCAGCAGGGCGACGAAGGCGTCCTCGTGTTCGGGGCGGTAGGGGAGGAACTCCAGGCGTTCGGTGCGCAGGACGGGGGTCGTGACGGACGTCAAGGCGGACTCCTCGGGAGTGATGCGGTGCGGCGGGTGCCGGGTGACCGGCGACGCGTGGGGGGGGGAGGAGTGGGGGGAGACGCCGGGCCGGCCCGGTGCGGGCGGCCCGGCGTGTGGGTCGTGGTGGACGCGCGGGGCGTCAGGCGCCGGCGTTCTCCATGCGCTCGCGCAGGCTCTTGGGCCGCATGTCGGTCCAGACCTCGTCGACGTACGCGGAGCACTCGGCCTCGGTGCCCTCCTTGCCGACGGGCTGCCAGCCGGCGGGCACCTCGATGTCGACGGGCCAGAGGGAGTACTGCTCCTCGTCGTTGCGCAGCACCTGGTAGCGGGTGTTCTCGTCCATGCCGGTCTCCTCGGGGGTTCGGTTCGGGTGAGCTGGGGTGGGGCGGGGGCGGGCGGTCGGGGCGCGGGGGGCGCGCGGCCCGTACCGGGTGGCACGCCGGCACGGGGCCTCGCGGGGCCGGAAGTTCGTCACCGGCCTCCCCTGGCGTGCCGGGCCAGGTGGCGCAGGGCCTCGGCGAACTCCTCGGCCACCCGGCGCACGGTCGCGGTGTCGTGCACGCCGGGGCGGTGGTGCCAGGTGAAGGCGAGCCGGCCGTGCTGGACCGCGCCCACCACCTCCAGCAGGTGTGAGCCGGGGTCCCGGGGGTCGTGGTCCTGCCCGAGGGAGCCGTGTTCGGCACGGACCAGGCCGTCCGACGCGGTCTCGGGGCGGGCGTCCCACTGGCCGAGGTAGTTGAACACCACCTGGCTGTGCGCGCTGCCGCCGAGGCGTTCGCGGACCTCGGACGGGCCGAAGGTGCGCAGCGCGCCGAAGCCGATGCCGTTGCCGGGTACGGCGCGCAGCTGGCGGCGCACCGACTTCACCAGGGACCGCCAGTCGCGGTCCGGGCCGAGGTCGCCGGGGTCGGGCACCTGCACGGCGACCGGGTAGACGGTGGTGAACCAGCCGACGGTGCGGGACAGGTCGACCCCGTCGAGCAGGTCCTCGCGGCCGTGGCCCTCCAGGTCCAGGCGGACCCGGTCGTGTCCGGTCCAGCGGGCGAGCGCCAGGGTGAGGGCGGCGAGCAGCACGTCGTTGACCCGGGTGCGGTAGGCGGTGGGTGCCGAGCGCAGCAGGGCCGTGGTGTCCTCCTCGCCGAGCTCCACGCTCACGGTGGCGGCCGGTCCGGCGGCGGTGGGCGCGGGTGGCACGGGGTCGGTGTCCACCGCCTGTTCCCAGTACGGCAGTTCGTGATCGAGGCCGCCCTCGGCGACGTACGCGGCGAGTCCCCGCGACCACGCGCGGAAGCTGGTGCCGCGCTCCCCCAGCGTGACCGGTCGGCCCTCAAGGGCCTGCTGGTAGGCGGTTTCCAGGTCGTCGCGCAGGATGCGCCAGGAGACGGCGTCCACGACCAGGTGGTGGGCGACCAAGAGGAGGAACGCGGGCCGCTCCGGCTCCCCGGTGAACAGGGCCGCGCGCAGTTGCGGGCCCCGCGCCAGGTCGAAGCTCGCGTGCAGTTCGTCGGCGGCCTTGGCCATGGCCGCGTCGGCCTCCTCGGCGGACAGTCCGGTCAGGTCGTGCCGCACGAGGATGCCGGGGCCGGCGGCGGGCGGTGGGTTGAACTGGTGCCAGCCGTCCGCGTCCCGGGTGAACCGCATGCGCAGCGCGTCGTGGTGCTCCAGCAGCGCGTCCAGGGCGGCGCGCAGCGCCCGTGGGTCGGGGGTGCCGTGGAGTTCCAGCAGCGCCGACTGGTTGAAGTGGTGGTGGGCGGCGCGCGGGGTGGTCAGGAACCAGTCCTGGATCGGGGTGAGCGGTACGTCGCCGGTGACCGGGCCGTCCCCGGACCGCCGGGGCGCGGCGCGGACCACGGTGGCGAGTTCGGCCACGGTCTGGTGCGTGAACAGGTCGCGCGTGGCCATGTGCAGGCCGTCGCGGCGCAGCCGGGAGACGACCTGCATGCTCAGGATGGAGTCGCCGCCGAGCGCGAAGAAGTTGTCGTCGGCGCCGACCTCCTCGATGCCCAGCACATCGGCCCAGATCCGGGCGATCCGGCGTTCGGTGTCGGTGCGCGGCGCGGTCTTCGGGCCGTCCGCGTACTGTCCGGGCCCGGGTGCGGGCAGGGCCCGCCGGTCCGTCTTGCCGTTCGGGGTGAGCGGCAGCCGGTCGAGCGGTACGAAGACGGACGGCACCATGTGCGGGGGCAGCAGCCCGGCCAGGTGCAGCCGCAACTCCCCGACGGGCAGCCGCACCTCACCACCGGCCCGGCCGGCGGTGGCAGGATCAGCGGCGGACCGACCGGCAACGGACGGATCGACAGCGGACCGATCGGCGGCGGTTGGAGCGGCGGCCGACGAATCGGCGGACGGCGAATCGGCGGCGGACGGATCGCCGGCCGAGGCGTCGGCTGCGGGCCGCCCCTCCGCCGGAACGACGTAGGCGACCAGCCGGGCCGGCGCGTCCGGTGTCTCCCCCGCGCGTACGACGACGACCGCGTCCCGCACCAGCGGGCTGCGCCGCAGCGCGCTCTCGATCTCGCCGGGCTCGATGCGGAAGCCGCGCAGCTTGACCTGGTCGTCGGCGCGTCCGGCGAACCGGAGCCGGCCGTCGGCGGTCCAGCGGACCAGGTCCCCGGTGCGGTACATCCGCTCCCCCGGCGCGCCGAACGGGTCGGCCACGAACCGCTGGGCGGTGAGTCCCGGCCGGCCCAGGTAGCCCCGGGCGATTCCGGGCCCGGCGAGGTACAGCTCCCCGGTCACGCCGGGCGGTACGGGACGCAGGGCGGCGTCGAGCACGCGGACGCGGATGCCGCCGGCGGGGCGGCCGATGGGCGGGGCGCCGGTGCCGGGGGTGAGCGGACCGGTCCAGGTGGCGACGACGGTGGCCTCGGTCGGCCCGTAGGAGTTGATCATCCGGCGGCCGGGGGCCCAGGTGTCGACCAGGTCGGCCGGGCAGGCCTCGGCGCCCACGATGAGCGTGCGCAGGTCGGGCAGGGCGGCGGCGGTCTGCGGCGGGACGGTGGCCAGCGCGGCCGGGGGGATCAGGGTGTGGCTGACGCGCCGTTCGGCGAGCACCTCCGCCAGCCGCTCGCCGACCAGCGGCCCCTCCTCGCCGGTGACCAGCGCGGCCCCGCTGAGCAGGGAGACGCACAGCTCCAGCACGGAGGCGTCGAAGCTGGGCGAGGCGAACTGGAGGACCCGGTCGCCGGGGCCCGCCGCGTACTGCTCGGTGGCCGCCGCGGCGAAGGAGGCGAGGCCGCGGTGGGTGACCACCACGCCCTTGGGGGTGCCGGTGGAGCCGGAGGTGTAGATGACGTAGGCGGGGTGGGCGGGGGTGAGCGGCGCGGTGCGGTCGGTGTCCGTGGGTGCCGTGTCCGGCCCGTCGGCGGCCCACACCTCGGCCGGGTCGGCGAGGACCAGGTGGGCGCCGGCGTCCCGGATCATGAACTCCCTGCGCTGCGGCGGGTAGTCGGGGTCCACGGGCAGGAAGGCGCCCCCGGCCTTGGTGACGGCGAGCTGGGCCACGACCGTCGCCGCCGAGCGGGGCAGCGCCAGGGCGACCACGCGCTCCGGTCCGACGCCGTCCCGGACGAGCCGGTGGGCCAGCCGGTTGGCCGCCCGGTCCACCTCCGCGTAGGTCAGCTCCCGGTCGCCGTCGACCAGCGCGACCGCGTCCGGGGTACGGGCCGCCTGCCGCTCGAACAGGGCGGGCAGGGTCGTCTCGGGTACCGGGCGGAAGCTGCCGTGCCCCTGGTCCAGCAGGGTCTTCAGCTCGTCGTCGGAGGTGAGCGGCAGGGTGCCGAGCCGACGGTCGGGGTCCTCGGCGACGGCGTGCAGCAGGGTGCCGAGCTGTCCGGCCATCCGGTCGGCGGTGGCCGGGTCGAACAGGTCGGTGTTGTAGGTGAGCAGGCCGTGCAGGGCTCCGTCGTCGGTCTCGGCGAACTCCAGGGTGAGGTCGAACGCGGCCTGCTCGGACTCCGGTTCGACGTCGGTGACGTCCAGGCCGGGCAGGTCGAGACCGGCGGCCGGGGTGTTCTGGAGGACGACCATGACCTGGAAGAGGGGGCTGCGGCTGGTGTCGCGGACCGGGTCCACCTCGTCCACGATCCGTTCGAACGGCACGTCCTGGTGGGCGAAGGCGTCGAGGACGGTCTGCCGTACGGCGGTGAGGAACCCGGTGAAGGGCTCCTCGGCCCCGGCGCGGGAGCGCAGTACGAGGGTGTTGACGAAGAACCCGACGAGGCGCTGCGTCTCGGGCCGGTCGCGGCCGGAGGTGACGGTGCCGACGGCGATGTCCTCGGCGCCGGAGAGGCGGGCGAGGTAGGCCTGGGCGGCGGCGACGAGCGCGGTGAACAGGGTGGTGCCGTGGTCGCGGGCGAGCCGGGTCAGCCGCCGGACGGTGCGGGCGGGCACCACCAGCCGGGTGGTGGCGCCGGCGCTGGTCCGCACCGGCGGCCGGGGCCGGTCGGTGGGCAGCTCCAGCGGCGCCGTGTCGGCCAACTGCCGCTTCCAGTAGGCGAGGTGCTCGCCGGCGCCGGTGTCCCCGGTGCCGCGCTGCCAGCGCGCGTAGTCGGCGTACTGCACCGGCAGCGTCGGCAACTCGGTTTGTTCGCAGCCGAGTTCGGCGCGGTAGAGGTGGGCGAGGTCGCCGAGCAGGACGGAGGTGGACCAGCCGTCGGTGACGATGTGGTGCAGGGTGAGCGTGAACACGTGGTCGTTCTCGGCGAGCCGGATCAGACCGGTGCGCAGCAGCGGGCCCTGACGCAGGTCGAAGGGGCGGGAGCGTTCTTCGGCGAGCAGTCCGCGCAGGGCGGATTCGGGGTCGGCGGTGCGTGACAGGTCGCGCACGGGCAGCGGCACGTCCTGGGGCGGGTGGACGCGCTGTACGCCGTGCCCGTCGACGCTGTCGAAGGTGGTGCGCAGCGACTCGTGCCGGGCCACCAGGGCGGTCAGGGCCGCGCGGAGAGCACCGGTGTCCAGGGTGCCGCGCAGCCGGAGGGCGAGCGCGGTCACGTACTCGGCGCCGCCGGGCGCGAACTCCTCCAGGAACCACAGGCGTTGCTGGGCGTACGACATCGGCGCGGCCCCGTCCCGGCCGGCCGGGGCGATCGCCGACCGGCCGGTGCCCTGCCGGGGGTCGAGCAGCCGGGCCAGTCCCGCCGGGGTGGGGTGGGTGAACACCGCGCGCGGGGTGACGTCGGTGTCGAAGGTCTCGGCGAGGCGGGAGGCGAGCCGGATGCTGAGGATGGAGTCGCCGCCGAGCTGGAAGAAGTCGTCCTCCGCGCCGGGCGGTTCGCTGCCCAGCACCTCGCCGAAGACGGCCGCCGTGCGGCGCTCGGCCTCGGTGCGGGGCTCGACGCGGGCGCGGCCCGGCAGGGCTTCCGGGGCGGGCAGGGCCGCGCGGTCGACCTTGCCGTTGCGGCTGAGCGGGAGGGCGGTGAGCGGGACGACGGCACCGGGGACGAGGTAGTCGGGCAGGGTGCGGGCGGCGAAGTCCCGCAGCTCCTCGCCGTCCTGTCCGGCCGGTCCGACGACGTAGGCGACGAGCCGTTTGGCGCCGGGCCGGTCCTCGCGGGCCAGCACGGCCACGTCCACGACGCCCGGATGGGCGGCGAGGGCGGCCTCGACCTCGCCGGGCTCCACCCGGAAGCCCCGGATCTTCACCTGGTCGTCGGCGCGGCCCAGGAACTCGACGGTGCCGTCCGGCCGCCGCCGGGCCAGGTCGCCGGTGCGGTACATCCGGGCGCCGGGCGGGCCGTAGGGGTCGGCGAGGAAGCGGGCCGCGGTCTCGCCGGGGCGGCCCAGATAGCCGCGGGCGACGCCCTCGCCGGCGACGTACAGCTCACCGGGGCAGCCCGGCGGTACGGGTCGCAGCCGGGCGTCGAGGACGTGCACCCGCATGTCGTCGAGCGGGCGGCCGATGGGGACGGTGCCGGGCACGGCCGCCGGGTCGGTGAGGGCGCAGGAGGTCGCGAAGGTGGTGGTCTCGGTGGGGCCGTAGCCGTCGACGACGGTCAGGCCGGGGCAGGCGGCCAGCACCCGGCGCACGGCCTGGGCGGGGACGACGTCACCGCCGGTCCACACCTGCTTCAGGCCCCGGAAGCAGTCGGGGGCGTCCTGGGCCAGCAGCCGGAACAGTCCGGCGGTCAGCCACAGCGCCGTCAGCTCCCCGTCGGCGGCCAGCCGGCGCACCAGGGCCGCGTCCACGCCGCCGGCCGGGGCCACGACCACGCAGCCGCCGTTCAACAGCGGCGCCCACACCTCGAAGGTGGCCGCGTCGAACGCCACCGGCGAGTGCAGCAGCACCCGCGCGCACACCCCGTCGGCGAACCGGCTGTCGGTGGCGAGGGCCGCCACGTCCCGGTGCCGTACGGCGACCGCCTTGGGCAGGCCGGTGGAGCCGGAGGTGAACATCACGTACGCCAGCCGGTCGGGGTCGGCGGCCGGTGTGCGCCCCTGCCCGGCGCTGGTGCGGGCGGCGGTCACCTCGGCCGGGGTGAGCCGGACGGTCGCACCCGCCTGGGCGAGCAGGGTGCGGCGGCGCTCCTCGGGCGCGCGGGTGTCGACGGGGACGTAGGCGCCGCCGGCCATGAGCACCGCAAGCTGGGCGACGACGAGTTCGGCGGAGCGGTCCATCAGCAGCGCCACCCGGTCCTCGGCCGCCAGGCCGCCGGCCACCAGCCGAGCCGCCAATGCGGCGGCCCAGTCGGCCAGTTGGCGGTACGTCAGCCGGCGCTCGCCGTCGCGGACCGCGAGCGCGTCCGGGGTGCGGCGGGCCTGCTCGGCGAACAGGTCCACGGGGCTGCGCGGGGCGGCCCGGCGGGCGGGGGTGTTCCAGGCGGCCAGCAGGTCGCGGTCGGCCGGGGTGAGCAGGTCCAGGCCGGCCAGGTCGGTGTCGAACCCGTCGGCGAGGGAGGTGAGCAGCGCGGCCAGCCGGTCGGCGGCGCGCTCGGCGGTCGCGGGGTCGAACAGGGCGGGGTCGTAGGCCAGGTCGAAGGCGAGCCGTTCGGCCAGGTGGGCGCGGAGGCACCAGGGGAAGGTGGTGGCGTCGTCGGCGCGCACCTCCTCGACGCGGACGCCGGTGCGGGCCGTGGCCGACTCGTCCACGGGGTAGTTCTCGAACACCACCATGCTGTCGAACAGGGGCTCGCCGGAGGGGACTTCGCCGGCGGCCTGGATGCGGGGCAGGGCGAGGAAGTCGAAACGGCGGGCGTCGCTCTGCCGTTCCTGGAGGTCGCGCAGCCACGGCAGGACCGGCCCGGCCGGGACGCGGACGCGGGTCGGCACGGTGTTGATGAACATGCCGATCATGCTCTCGACGCCGGGCAGTTCGGCCGGGCGGCCGGACACCGTGGTGCCGAACACCACGTCGTCCTGTCCGCTGGAGCGGGCCAGCAGCAGCGCCCAGGCGCCCTCCACGACGGTGTTGACGGTGAGTCCGGCGCGGGCGGCGCTCTCCCGCAGCCGGTGCGAGACCCGCGCGTCCAGTTCGTGGTGGACGGCGGCGGCGGAGCGGGCGCGGTGGGCCTCGGCGGGCGTGCGGTCGTACGGCAGCGGGGTGCGGGCGGTGAATCCGGCCAGGGCGTCGGCCCAGTACCGTTCGGCGGCCTGCTCGTCCTGCTCGCGCAGCCAGTGCAGGAAGTCCGCGAAGGGCCGCCGTACCGGGGGTGCCGGGTCGGGGCCGCCGGTGAGGGCGGCGTAGCGTTCGCACACCTCGGTGAGGAGCTGCCCGGTGCTCCAGCCGTCGAGGACGATGTGGTGGGTCGACCAGAGCAGCAGCACCTCGTCGCCGGGCAGGGCGGCCAGGGTGAGGCGGGTCAGCGGCGCGGTGGTGAGGTCCATGCCCGCCGCGCGGTCCTCGGCGAGCAGCCGCTCGGTGGCCTGCGCGCGCCGCTGCGGGGTCAGCGCCCGCCAGTCGAGGTGGGTGACCGGCAGCTCGGCGCGCCGGTGGACCACCTGGACCGGGTGGGGCAGCCCCTGCCAGTGCACGCTGCTGCGCAGGGCCGGGGTGCGGTCGGCGACCTGCTGCCAGGCGGCGGCGAACGCGTGCGGGTCCGCCACGCCGGACAGGCGTACGGCCGTACGGTCGAAGTAGGCGTGCTCGGTGTCCATCAGGCCGTGGAAGAGCATGCCGGACTGGAGCGGGGAGAGCGGCAGGACGTCCTCGACGTGCCGGCCGGTGCCGACGAGCCGGTCCAGCCGGTCCTGGCGGAGACCGGCGAGCGGGAAGTCGGAGGGGGTACGGCCGCCCGCTCCGGGACGGGCGCAGTGCGCCACGATGTCCCGCAGGGCTCCGAGCGTCTCGTCGGCGAGCCGGCGGACGGTGGCCTCGTCGTAGACCGCCGACGGGTAGGTCCAGCCGAGTTCGAGGCGGCCCCGCTGGACCACTCCGGTGACGTCCAGCAGGTAGGGGCGGGGTTCGTCCGGGTCGGTGTCCCGGCCGGCCGGGGGCAGGGAGCCGCGCAGCAGCCCGTCGGTGCCGTCCGCGTCCCACTGGCCGTGGTAGTTGAAGCCGATGCGCGGGGTGGGGGCGCCGGCGAGGGGGCTGTCGGGCAGGAGGTGGCGCAGGGCGCCGTGGCTCAGGCCGCGCAGCGGCACCGCGCGCAGCTGTTCCTTGACCGCGCGGAGGGTGTCGTGCCAGCCGGCGTCCGGGTCGACGCGCAGGGCGAGCGGGAACTCGGCGGTGAACCAGCCGACGGTCCGCGCCAGGTCGAGGTCCGCGAACAGGTCCTCCCGGCCGTGTCCCTCCACGCCGAGCAGGACGGTGTCGCGCCCGCACCAGCGGGCCAGGGTGCGGCCGAGGGCGCTGAGCAGGACGTCGTTGACCTGGGTGCGGTAGACCTCCGGGACCTGCCGCAGCAGGGCGTCGGTCGTGGCCGCGTCCAGCGTGACGGTGAGGGTGGCGGCAGTGCCGTGGGTGTTGGGTCCGGGCCGTCCGGCGGGCAGCTCGGCCGGGGCCGCGCCGGTGCGGGTCCAGTACGGCAGGTCCGCGTCCAGGGCGCCGGAGCGGGTGTGCCGGTCGAGCCGGGCGGCCCAGGTGCCGTAGGAGGTGCCGGTGGCGGGCAGTTCGACGGGCCGGCCGGCCGCCGCCGCTCCGTGGGCGGTCTCCAGGTCGGCGAGCAGGATGCGCCACGACACACCGTCGATCACCAGGTGGTGGGCGGTGATCACGAGTTGGCCGTCCCGCCGTGGGCCCCGGTCGAAGAACAGGACGCGGACGACCCGGCCCGCGACGGGGTCGAGCGCGCACTGCGCCTCCTGCGTGATCCGCTGGACCTCGCGCTCCAGCGCGGCGTCGTCCAGCGCGGCGACGTCGTGCCGGGTGAAGACGGCGTCCGGGGCCTCGGGCAGCACCTCCTGGCGCCAGCCGTCGGCGGTGCGGCAAAAGCGGGTGCGCAGGGCGGCGTGGTGGTGGACGAGGGCGTCGACAGCGGCCCGGAGCGCCGGCCCGTCCGTGCCGGCGGCGAGTTCCAGACGCTGGGTCATGGTGAACCGGAGCCGCTGTCCGGGGTCGCGGCCGTCCAGGTACCAGTGCTGGATCGGCGTCAGCGGCGCCTCGCCGCTCTCCTCCGTGGGGGTGGGGTTCGGAGCGGACTCCCGTACCCGCAGGGCGAGTTCGGCGACCGTCTGGTGGCGGAAGACATCCTTGGTGGTGAGGGCGAGTCCGCACTGCCGGGCGCGGGAGACGATCTGGATGCTCAGGATGGAGTCGCCGCCGAGCGCGAAGAAGTTGTCGCGGGCGCCGACCCGTTCGACGCCGAGCACGTCCGCCCAGATCGCGGCCAGGCGCTCCTCCGTGCCGGGCCGGGGGGTGACGTACGGGGTGGTGCTGTCGGGCCGCGCGGGCGGGGCGGGCAGTGCGCGCCGGTCGGTCTTGCCGCTGGTGGTGCGGGGGATGCGGGCCAGCGGGACGAACGCGGCGGGCACCATGTGGTCGGGCAGGGTGCGGCGCAGGGCGAGCCGCAGGTCGTCGGCGGACGGCATCCGGCCGGCGGTCGGCACCACATAGCCGACGAGCATGGGGCGGCCGGCGTGTTCGCGTGCGGCGACCGCGGCGTCGGCGACGTCCGGGTGGTCCAGGAGGGCGGCCTCCACCTCGCCGGGCTCGATGCGGAACCCGCGGATCTTGACCTGTTCGTCCACCCGGC
Organism: Streptomyces corchorusii; assembly: GCF_001514055.1. Classification (NCBI taxonomy): domain Bacteria; kingdom Bacillati; phylum Actinomycetota; class Actinomycetes; order Kitasatosporales; family Streptomycetaceae; genus Streptomyces; species Streptomyces corchorusii. Next base: position 450,073 of record NZ_KQ948353.1, read on the forward strand.
CCAGGAACTCCAGCAGCCCGTCCCGGTCCCAGCGGACCCGGTCCCCGGTGCGGTACATCCGCTCCCCCGGCGCCCCGAACGGGTCGGCGAGGAAGCGGGCGGCGGTGAGGCCGGGCCGGTTCAGATAGCCGCGGGCCACCTGGGCCCCGGCCAGGTACAGCTCGCCGGGCACGCCGGGCGGCACCGGGCGCAGGGCGCCGTCGAGGACGTAGGAGCGGAGGTTGCCGCCGGGGCGGCCGATGACCGGGCGGTCGGGCCGGTCGGCGAAGCGGCCGTAGACGGCGTCGACGGTGCACTCGGTGGGGCCGTACATGTTGTACACGCTCACGCCCGACCGTCGTTCGGCCTGGACGAGTTCGCGCCAGTCGGCCGGGGTGACGGCCTCGCCGCCGACGAGCAGCAGGCGGGGGTGGTGGCGGCCGGGGGCGAGCAGCCCGGCGGCGGTCAGTTCGCGCAGGAAGGACGGGGTGACGTTCACCAGGTCGAGGCGGTGGCCGGCGACCTGGGCGCAGAAGGCCTGCGGGTCCAGGCGTACGTCCTCGTCCACCAGGTGCACCTCGTGGCCGAGGGCGAGGAGCAGCGGCCCTTCCCAGGAGGTGTCGAAGGAGAAGGAGGCGCTGAGCGCGGCCCGCAGCCGCCGCCCGCCGTCGGTGTGCGGGGCGAGCAGGCCCGCCCGGTGGTCGTGGCAGAGGTTGACGAGCTGCCGGTGCTCGACGGCGACGCCCTTGGGGCGGCCGGTGGAGCCGGAGGTGTAGACGATGTACGCGGTGTGCTCGGGCAGCAGGGGCCGGACCCGGTCGGCGTCGGTCGGGTCGTGCGCGGGGAGCCGCCCCCAGGGCACCTCGTCGAGGCCGGTCAGTACGGTGTGCGGCCGGGCGTCGGAGAGGAGGAGGTCGGTTCGCTCCTCGGGTAGTGCGGGGTCCAGGCAGAGCAGGGTCGCGCCCGCCTTGAGGACCGCGAGCACCGCCACCACCAGGTCGGAGGTGCGCGGGAGCCGTACGGCGACCACGTCCTCGGGGCCGGCGCCCCGGGCGGCGAGGTGGTGGGCCAGCCGGTTGGCGCGCTCGTTCAGCGCGGCGAAGTCCAGGGTGGTGTCGCGGGCCACCAGCGCGGTGTGGTGCGGGGTGCGGGCGGCCCGGTCCTCGAACAGGGCGGGGAAGGTGGTGTCCGGCTCGGGCAGCCGGGCGCCCTGCCCGTACCGCAGCACCTGGCGCCGTTCGTCGTCGGTCATCAGCGGCAGGCGGCTCACGGCCCGCTCCGGGTCCTCGGCGGCGGCCTCCAGCAGGACGCGCAGCCGGGCGGCCAGGCGTTCGGCGGTGCCGGTGTCGAAGAGCCCGGTGTTGTACTCCAGGTAGCCGGTGAGTCCGCCGTCGGTCTCCGTGAAGTCGAAGGCGAGGTCGAAGGTGGCGTTGCGGACGGGCGGGGTCACCGGCTCCACCGCCAGGCCGGGGAGCCGGGGCGGTTCGGCGCCGAGGTTGTGCAGGGCGACCATGACCTGGAACAGCGGGGTGCGGCTGGTGTCCCGCTCGGGCTGGAGGGCGTCCACCACGCGCTCGAAGGGCACCTCCTGGTGGGCGAACGCCTCCAGGACGGTGTCGCGTACCTCGGCCAGCAGTTCCCGGAAGGGCAGTTCGGGGCGGACCCGGGCGCGCAGCACCAGCGTGTTGACGAACATGCCGACCACGTCGTGCAGTTCGGGCCGTTCCCGGCCCGCGGTGACCGTGCCGACGGTGACGTCCTCCTGGCCGGCCCAGCGGGCGAGCAGGACCTGGCAGGCGGCCACGAGTGTCATGTAGAGGGTGGCGTCGGCCTCCCGGCCCCGCTCGCGCAGCCGCTCGGTCAGCGCGGCGGGCAGGGTGAAGGTCACCAGGGCGCCGTCGCGGGTGCGGACGGCCGGGCGCGGCCGGTCGGTGGGCAGCTCCAGCGGGGTCACACCGTCCAGCGCGCCGCGCCAGTAGCCCAGTTCGGCTTCGGTCCGCTCGGCGCGGGCGCGCTGCCAGGAGGCGTAGTCGGCGTAGCGGACCGGCAGGGCGGGCAGGCCGGGGCGGCGGTCCTCCAGGGCCGCCGCGTACAGCTCGCCCAGGTCCCGGGCCAGCACACCGGCGGACCAGCCGTCCGTGACGATGTGGTGCAGGGCGAGGACGAGGACGTGCTCGTCGGCGGCGCACCGGACCAGGCGGACCCGGAACAGCGGCCCGGTGGCCAGGTCGAAGGGGGTGGCGGCCTCGCCCTCCAGGAGGGCGTCCAGGGCGCTATGGGCACCGGCGCCCTCGGCGGTGTCCGCGAGGTCGTCCACCCGCAGGTCCACGGGGTGTGCCGGGTTGACCGACTGCCGGGCTTGGCCGTCCTGTTCGGTGAAGGTGGTGCGCAGGGCGTCGTGCCGGGCGACCAGGCCGTCCAGGGCGGTGCGCAGGGCGGCGGTGTCGAGCGGGCCGCGCAGCCGCAGCACGGACAGGGTCGTGTACTCGGTGCTGCCCGGCTCGAACCGGTCGAGGAACCACAGGCGTTGCTGGGCGTACGACAGGGGCGCCGGGGTGTCCGGGTCGGTGGCCGGGATGCTGTCGGCGGTGCCGCCGTGCCGGGGCTCGCCCAGCGCCGCCGCGAGGGCGGACAGCCTGGAGTGGGTGAACAGCAGCCGGGGTGAGACGTCCGTGCCGAAGGCGGCGCGCAGCCGGGAGGTGACGCGGACGGCGAGGATGGAGTCGCCGCCGAGGGCGAAGAAGTCGTCGTCGGCGCCGACCTCCCCGGTGTCCAGGACGTCCGCCCACGCGGCGGCGACCAGCCGCTCGGCCGGGGTGCGCGGCGGGGTCCGCGTGCCGTCGGCGGCGAAGCCGTCGGGGCCGGGCGCGGGCAGGGCGCGCCGGTCGAGCTTGCCGTTGACGGTGAGCGGCAGCGCGGCCATCGGCACGTACGCGGCCGGGACCATGTGCGCGGGCAGCAACCCCTCAAGATGGGCACGGAGTTCGGCGGCGGGCGGCGGCGGCAGGGCGCGGTCGCCGCTGCCGGTGCCGACGACGTGGGCGACCAGCCTGCGGGTCCCGGCGGAGTCCTCGTACACGCCGACGGTGGCGGCGCCCACGCCCGGGTGGCGGTGCAGGGCGGCCTCGATCTCCCCCGGCTCGATGCGGTAGCCGCGGATCTTCACCTGCTGGTCGGCGCGGCCCAGGTACTCCAGGGTGCCGTCGGCTCGCCGGCGGGCCCGGTCGCCGGTGCGGTACATGCGCGTGCCGGGCCGGCCGAACGGGTCGGCGGGGAAGCGGGTCGCGGTGAGGCCGGGCCGGTTGAGGTAGCCGCGGGCCAGGCCCTCGCCGGCGACGAACAGCTCGCCGACGGCGCCGGGCGGCACCGGCTGGAGGGTGTCGTCGAGGACGTAGAGCCGCAGGTCGGGGATGCCCGTTCCGATGGGGCTCGCGGTGCCGGCGCGGACCGCCCGGCGGTCCAGGGCGGCGTAGGTGACGTGCACGGTGGTCTCGGTGATGCCGTACATGTTCACCAGGCGGGGCGCGGTGTCCGGGTGGCGGGCGTACCAGTCGCCGAGCCGGGCCACGTCCAGCGCCTCACCGCCGAAGATCACCGTGCGCAGCGCCAGCCGGGCACTGACGTCGGGCAGTTCGGCGTCGGCGCGGATCAGCGGGTAGAAGGCGGAGGGGGTCTGGTTGAGGACGGTGACCTGTTCGTCGGCGAGCAGGCGCAGGAAGTCCTCCGGGGAGCGGGCGGTGTCCTCGGGGACGATGACGAGCCGGCCGCCGTGCAGCAGCGGGCCCCACAGCTCCCACACCGAGAAGTCGAAGGCGTAGGAGTGGAAGAGGGTCCACACGTCGTCGGGGCCGAAGCCGAACCAGGGCCGGGTGCGGGTGAACAGCCGGACCACGTTGGCGTGCGGGACGACGACACCCTTGGGCCGGCCGGTGGAGCCGGAGGTGTAGATGGCGTACGCGGGGCTCTCGGGCAGCGCGCGGCGGACCGGGCCGGCGGCCGGGCGGCGGGCCAGGTCGGCGCGGACGCCGGGGTCGTCCAGCCGCAGGACCGGCACGGGCGTCTCGACGGCGGTCCCCGTGGTGGTCACCAGCGTCACGGGGGCGGCGTCGGCGAGCAGGTCCCGGACGCGTTCGGCGGGCAGCGCGGGGTCGACGGGCAGGTAGGCGGCGCCGGTCCTGAGGACGGCGAGGACGGCCACGACGAGATCGGTGGAGCGGGGCAGCGCGAGCGCCACGAACGTCTCCGGTCCGGCGCCGAGTTCGGCGAGCCGGTGGGCGAGCCGGCCGGAGCGCTCGTCGAGGGTGGCGTAGTCGAGCCGGTCGGCGCCGCAGGTGACGGCCTCGGCGTGGGGGGTGCGGGCGGCCTGGGCGGCGAAGAGGGCATCCAGGGTGTCGGCGGGCCGGCCCTCCTCGGTGCCGTTCCAGCCGGCCAGCATCCGGTGCCGCTCCTCGGCGGTCGTCCAGGCGAGCGCGCGCACGGGCCGGCCGGGGTCGTCGGCGAGTTCGGTGAGCAGCAGGCACAGCCGGTCGGCGAGGGCGCGCACGGTCGTGGCGTCGAACAGAGCGGGGTCGTAGGCGAGGTCGAAGCCGAACCGCTCGCCCTGGTAGGCGCGCAGCACGAGGGCGTAGTTGGTGGCGTCGCGGGCGGAGACGTCCGCCAGGCGTATCCCGGAGGCGGCCGAACGGGCCTGGTCGAAGGGGTAGTTCTCGAAGGCCACCATGCTGTCGAACAGGGGGCTGCCGGCGGGCACGTCGCTCAGCGAGGTCAGCTCGGCGAGGGACACCGCCGCGTACCGCCGTGCCTCGGCCTGCGCCTCCTGGAGTTCCCGGAGCCAGGCGGCGGCGCTGCGGGAATCCTCCACGCGGACGCGGGTGGGCAGGGTGTTGATGAACATGCCGACCATCGACTCGACGCCGGGCAGGTCGTCGGGGCGTCCGGAGACGGTGGTCCCGAACAGCACGTCCCGCTCGGCGCTGTAGCGGGACAGCAGCAGCGCCCAGGCGCCCTGCACCACCGTGCCGAGGGTGAGTCCGGCCGCGCGGGCGGTGCGCGCCAGCCGGGCCGAGACCTCCTCGGAGAGCCCGGCCGTGTGCACGCCCGCGGAGCGGGTCTCGTGGCCCGGGCGGCGGACGCGGTCGACGGGCAGCGGGGTGGGGGTGGCGAACCCGGCGAGGACGGTCCGCCAGTGCGTGCGCGCGGCCTCGGTGTCCTGGCCGGCCAGCCAGCGCACGTAGTCGGCGAACGGCCGCCGCACCGGGGGCCGGGGCCCGGCGCCGGTGGTGAGCGCCGTGTACTCCTCGAAGACGTCGGTGAGCACCTGGGCCAGGCTCCAGCCGTCCAGGATCAGATGGTGGGAGGTCCACAGCAACTGGAGCCGGGCCTCGGGCAGCCGGACGAGGGTGAGCCGCATCAGGGGGGCCGTGCCGAGGTCCAGGCCGCGCGCGAGGTCGTCGGCGCGCAGCCGGTCCAGCCGTTCGGCCCGCTCCCCCGCGTCCACGTCCCGCCAGTCCACCTGCTCCACGGGCACGGTGACCCGGCGGTGCACGACCTGGAGCGGCACCGGCACGTCCTCCCACACCACCGAGGTGCGCAGGGCGGGGGTGCGGTCGGTCACGCGCTGCCAGGCCAGGACGAGGGCGTCGGGGTCGGTCACCCCGTCGAGCAGCAGTGCGGCCTGGTCGACGTACACGTCGTCCGGTCCGCCGACCAGCCGGTGGAAGAGCATGCCCTCCTGGAGCGGGGTGAGCGGCAGCAGGTCCTCCACGTCCCGGCCGTCCCCGGCCAGACGGTCCACGCCGGCCTGGTCCAGGCGGGCCAGCGGGAAGTCGGAGGGGGTACGGCCGCCCGCGCCGGGCCGGGCGCAGTGCTCGGCGACGGCGGCGAGCGCGCGCACCATGCCGTCGGCCAGCCGCCGTACGGTGTCCGCCCGGTGCACCTGGTCGCTGTAGTGCCAGGTGATCTCCAGCTCGCCGTCGGCCACCAGGGCGGAGACGTCCAGGAGGTGGTCCAGCGGCGCGCCGGGGTCCATGTCCCGGCCGGGCACGTCGGCGACGGGTGCGAAGTCCCCTCCGGCGGGCGCCTCCCACTGGCCGTGGTAGGTGAAGCACACCTGGGGCAGCGGGAGTTCCCCGAGGGCTCTCGCTTCGGGCCGGGGCGAGCCGAGGTGGCCCAGGGCCTGGTAGCCCAGACCGCGCCGGGGCACGGCGCGCAGCCGCTCCTTGACGGACTTGAGCGTGGCCCCCCAGTCGCCCGGTCCCGCCGGGGTGAGGGTGACCGGGTACTGGGTGGTGAACCAGCCGACCGTGCGGGACAGGTCGGCGCCCTCGGCCAGCTCCTCCTCCCGGCCGTGGCCCTCCAGGGCGACGGTCACCCGCTCCTCGCCCGTCCAGTCGGCCAGCACCCGGGCCAGCGCGCTCAGCAGCACGTCGTTGACCTGGGTGCGGTAGACGCCCGGCACCCGCCGCAGCAGTGCCTCGGTGGTGGCGCGGTCCACCCGGGTGCGCACGGTGCGCACGGTTCCGGCGAGCGGGGTGCCGGGGAGGTCGACGGGGAGCGGGGTGCGCGGCGGCGCGGTCTCCCGCGTCCAGTGGGGCAGGTCGTCGTCCAGGTCGCCGGCCCGTACCCGGTCGGCCAGCTCGCGCGCCCAGTCGGCGAACGGGGTGTGCTCGGGCTCGGGCCGGGGTTCCTGCCCGGCCGCGGCCTGCCGGTAGGCCTGTGCCAGGTCGGCGAGCAGCACCCGCCAGGAGACGCTGTCGACGGCCAGGTGGTGGGCGGTGAGGAACAGGCGCGGACGTTCCCCGCCGGTGAGCAGGGCCGCGCGCAGCAGGGTTCCGCCGGCCGGGTCCAGGGCGGCGCGGGCGGCGTCGGCGGCCTCGTCGGGCGGGGTGCCGGGGCCGTACCGGGTCAGCGGTCCGGTGGCCGGGCCGGTGGCGGGGTGCTGCCGCCAGGTGTCCCCGGTGCGGGTGAAGCGGGCCCGCAGGGAAGGGTGTGCGTCCACCACGGCGTCCAGGGCCCGTTCCAGTGCCCGTTCGTCGAGGTCCCGGGGCAGGTCGAGCAGCATCGACATGCTGAAGTGCCGCAGCGGGCCGTGGGTGGCGAAGAACCACTCCTGGACCGGGGTGAGCGGGGCGGGCCCGTCCTCGTGCGGGCGCCGGGGCGCGGGCAGGCCGGCGGTGCGGCGGGCCGCGGCTGCGGCCAGGTCGGCGACCGTCTGGTGCCGGAAGACGTCCTGCGAGCCGATCCGGAGGCCCGCCGCGCGGGCCCGGGAGACGGCCTGGATGCTCAGGATCGAGTCGCCGCCCAGTTCGAAGAAGTTGTCCGTGACGCCGACCCGGTCCACGCCGAGCACCTCGGCCCAGATGGCGGACAGGGTCTCCTCGTCGGGGGTGCGGGGAGCGACGAACTCCCGCTCGCCGGCGGTGGTGTCGGGCGCGGGCAGGGCGCGGCGGTCCAGTTTGCCGCTGGTGGTCAGCGGCAGCGCGTCCAGCGGGGTGAAGGAGGACGGCACCAGTGCGTCGGGCAGCACCCGGCGCAGGGCCGCGCGCAGGTCGGCGGGGGCGGGCCGGGGCGCGCCGGGCGCGGGGACGACGTAGGCGGCGAGGCGGGTGTGGCCGTGCGCGTCGGGTACGGCGACGACCGCGGCGGCGGCGAGGCCGGGCAGCGCGAGCAGGGCGGCCTCGATCTCGCCGGGCTCGATGCGGTGGCCGCGCACCTTGACCTGGTCGTCGGCGCGTCCGAGGTAGTCCAGGCGGCCGTCGGGGGTCCAGCGGGCCAGGTCGCCGGTGCGGTACATGCGGGTGCCGGGCGGGCCGTAGGGGTCGGCGAGGAAGCGGGCGGCGGTCAGGCCGGGGCGGCCGGTGTAGCCCCGGGCCAGCTGGGCGCCCGCGAGGTGCAGTTCGCCGCCGACACCGGGCGGCACCGGCTGGAGCCGGTCGTCCAGCACATAGGCCCGCACCCCGGGCAGGGGGCGGCCGACCAGGGGGCGGTCGCCGCCGTCGATGCGGCAGGACAGCGCGTCGACCGTGCACTCGGTGGGACCGTAGAAGTTGTGGGCGGTCACACCGGGGTGGGCGGCCAGCTCACGCCAGAGCGCGGGCCCGACCGCCTCGCCGCCGAGCATGAGCACCCGGGGGCGGTGCCGGGGGTCGGTGAGCAGCCCGGCGGGCAGGAGCTGGCGCAGGTAGGACGGGGTGACGTCGAGGAAGTCGACGCGGTGCTCGACGACGTACGCGACCAGGGCGGCCGGGTCCATCCGGGTCGTCTCGTCGACCAGGTGCAGCGGGTGGCCGTCGGCCAGCAGCAGCACGCCTTCGAGGGAGGTGTCGAAGGAGAAGGACGCGGTGAGCGCGACCCGCAGCGGGCCGCCGCCCGCCTCGGCGACGAACCCGGCCCGGTGCGCGGCCAGCAGGTGCGCCGCCGAGCGGTGGGACACGGCGACGCCCTTGGGGCGGCCGGTGGAGCCGGAGGTGTGGATGACGTACGCGAGGTTCCCGGGGTCCAGCGGGGCGCGCCGGTCGGCGTCGGTGGGGTCGGTGTCGGGGAGGCCCGCGGGCACGGCGCGCAGGGCGGCCTCGTCCAGAACCAGGGCCGGGCGGGTGTCGTCCAGCAGGTACCGGACGCGCTCCTCGGGCAGGGCCGGGTCCAGCGGCAGGTAGCCGGCGCCGGACTTCCAGACGGCGAGGATCGCGGTGATCATGTCGGCGGTGCGCGGCAGCCGCAGCGCGACCAGCCGTTCGGGGCCGGCGCCGAGCGCGATGAGGTGGTGGGCGAGCCGGTTGGCGCGGGCGTTGAGGGTGGCGTAGTCCAGCCGTTCGCCGCCCGCGACGAGGGCGAGGGCGTCGGGGGTGCGGGCCGCGCGGCGCTCGAAGATCTCCGGGTGGGTGAGGTCGTCCACGGGGTGGTGCGGGCCGGTGCTCCATTCGTGGACGACACGCCGTATCTCGTCCCCGGACAGCAGGGGCAGGCTGCCCAGCGGGCGGTCCGGTGCCTCGGCCGCGCCCTCCAGCAGGCGCAGGAGTTGCCCGGCGAGCCGCTCGGCCGTGGCCGGGTCGAACAGGTCGGTGCGGTACTCCAGCAGACCGGTCAGGCCCGCGCCGTCCGGCACGAACTCGATGCTCAGGTCGAAGGTGGCCGCCTGCCGGGGCACGGTGACCGGGGTGGTGGCGAGGCCGTGCGGGGCGCTCGCGGCGGGCGGGTCGGGGTGCAGCAGGACCATCACGTCGAACAGCGGGTTGCGGCCCGCCTCGCGGGGTGCGCCGACCGCCTCCACGATCCGCTCGAACGGTGTGTCGCCGTGCGCGAAGGCGTCGTTGACCGTGCCGGCCGTCGTGGCGAGCAGGTCGCGGAAGGAGCCGGACGTGTCCACCGGGGTGCGCAGGACGACGGTGTTCACGAAGAAGCCGACGGTCCGTTCGAGGTCGGTGCGGGACCGGCCGGGGGTGAGGGAGCCGACCGTGATGTCGTCCTGGCCGGACCAGCGGGCCAGCAGGGCCTGGGTGGCGGCGACCAGGGCGGTGTGGAGGGTGCTGTGCTGTTCTCTGGCGAGGTCGCGCAGCCGTGCGGTGAGGGGGGCGGGGACGGTGAACGTGTGGACGGCGCCCGCGCCCGCCTCCTCGCCCCGCCGGGGCCGGTCCAGGGGCAGCTCGGGTGCCACCGCACCCGCCAACTGCCGCTTCCAGTGGGCGAGATGGCGTTCGAGGCGGGGCCCGGAGAGCTGCTCGCGCTGCCACACCGCGAAGTCCGGGTACTGCGTGGCCACCGGGGGCAGCTCCGGTCGGGCACCCCGCGCGAGGGCGTCGTAGGCGGTGCACAGTTCGTCCAGGACCACACCCATCGACCAGCCGTCCGTGACGATGTGATGGGCCGTCAGCAGCAGGACGTGCGAGGTCGCCGTCTCGCGCAGCAGCAGGGCGCGCAGCAGCGGCCCGTGCCGCAGGTCGAAGGGGCGGGAGTACTCCGCGAGCAGGTCCGCGTCCAGGTCGCCGGTGTCCCGCACCGGCAGCGGCACCGGGCCCGCCGGACGGACGCGCTGCACCGGCCGGCCGTCGGTCTCCTCGAACGTGGTGCGCAGGGCCTCGTGCCGGGCGACGACGGCGGCGAGCGCCTCGCCGAGCGCCGTGTGGTCCAGCGCGCCGGTGAGCCGGACGGCGACCGCGCTGTTGTAGCGGGCGTCGCCGGGGCGCAGCCGGTCCAGGAACCACAGCCGCTGCTGCGCGGACGACAGCGGCAGCGGGCGGTCCCGGTCGGCGCGCGGGATGCCCTGCCGGGCGGCCGGGGCCGCGCCGCCGGCCCGTCCGGCGAGCCGCCGCCGCAGTGCCTCCCGCAGCTCCTCGGGCAGCGCCTCGGCACGGTCCCGCCTGGAGGGCCGTGCGGAGCCGGAGGGGTTCGAAGGGGTCGAAGACGTCATGGTCGTCGGGTCCTCACCGTTCGTGGTCGTGGCCGCCGGCAGCGGCGTCTTCGGCGTCGGCTTCGTGGGAGCGGTGTGCGGGGTCGTCGGCGTACGCGGCGCCCTCCAGCTCACTCAGCACCTGTTCCTCCACGAGGTCCGCCAGGGCGGCGACGGTGCGGGAGACCAGGACGTCGCGGGGGGTGAGCGTGACGCCGAACGTGTCGTTGGCGCGGGAGGCGACGAGCAGGGCGCGCAGGGAGTCGCCGCCGAGCAGGAACCAGTCGTCCTCGGCGCCCACGGTCGTCCCCAGGGTCTCCTCCCAGAGGGCCGCGAGCGCCTCCTCGGTGGGTGTGCGCGGTGCGACGTACCCGGACGGTGCCCGCTCCTCGGCCGGTGCCGGGGCGGGCAGGGCGGCCCGGTCCGTCTTGCCGTTCTCGGTGAGCGGGAAGCGGTCCAGCACCACGAACGCCGAGGGCACCATGGGGGCGGGCAGGGAGCGGGCGGCCAGCTCACGCAGCGCGGTGGCGGTGGGCGGTTCGGCGCCCGGGGCCGTGAGCAGGTGGGCGACCAGCCGGGGCAGGCCCGGCTCGTCCTCGCGTACGGTCACCACGGCGTCCAGTACGCCCGGATGGCGCACCAGGGTCGCCTCGACCTCGCCCGCCTCGATGCGGTGGCCGCGCAGCTTCACCTGGTGGTCGGTGCGGCCCAGGTAGTGCAGTTCGCCCGCGCTGTCGCGGCGCACGAGGTCGCCGGTGCGGTACATGCGGGTGCCGGGCGGCCCGAACGGGTCGGCGCGGAACCGGTCGGCGGTCAGCCCGGGGCGGCCGAGGTAGCCGCGGGCCAGCCCCGGCCCGGACAGCCAGAGCTCGCCGGGGACGCCGTCGGGGACGGGCCGCAGCCGGGCGTCGAGGACGTGGGCGCGGGTGGCGGGCAGCGGGCGGCCGATGGGCGGTGCCGCTCCGTCCGCTTCCAGCGGCGCGGACCAGGTGGCGACGACGGTGGCCTCGGTGGGGCCGTAGGAGTTGACCATGCGGTGGTGCGGGGCCCAGCGGGCGACGAGTTCGGCCCCGCACACGTCGGCGCCGACGATCAGCGTCTTCAGGTCGGGCAGGGTGCCGGGGGTGCCGTCGGGCAGGGTGGCGAGCGCGGCCGGCGGCAGCAGGGTGTGCGTGACGCGTCCGGCCCGCAGGACGTCGGCCAGTTGGGCGCCGAGCAGCGGCCCGGGCGGGGGGACGACGAGCCGGGCGCCGTGCGGCAGGGACATGCACAGCTCCAGCACGGAGGCGTCGAAGCTGGGCGTGGCGAAGGCCAGGACCCGGTCCCCCGCGGTGACTTCGTAGTGGGCGGCCTCGGCGGCGGAGAACGCGGCGAGCCCGCGGTGGGTGACGACGACGCCCTTGGGGGTGCCGGTGGAACCGGAGGTGTAGATGACGTAGGCCGGGTCGTCCAGGTCGAGCGGGCGGGTCCGGTCGGCGTCGCCGGGCCGGTGTCCGGGCACGTCGTCCGGCGGGGCGGCGAGCAGGTCCGCGACCTCCTTGGCGTCGAGGGTGAGGGCGGGTGCCGCGTCGCGCAGCATCAGGGCGATCCGCTCCTCGGGGTAGGCGGGGTCGACGGGCAGGAACGCGGCGCCCGCCTTGGCCACCGCGAGCTGGGCCAGCACCATGTCCGCCGAGCGGGGCAGCAGCAGCGCGACGAGGTCGCCGGGGCCGGCGCCCCGGGCGATGAGCCGGTGGGCGAGCCGGTTGGCCCGTGTCTCGGCCTCCGCGAACGTCAGGAGCGTGCCCGGCGCGTCGAGCGCGGGCGCGGTGGGCCACCGGTCGACGGCGGCTTCCACGAGCGCGGGCAGGGTGGCGGCGGGCACCGGGGCGAGCGCCGGGCGGGCCGGGCCGCGCAGCAGCCGGTCGCGCTGCTCGGGCGGCAGTACGTCGATGTCGTCCAGGCGGGCGGCGCCGTCCGAGGCGGCCAGGGCGCGCAGGGTGTGCAGCAGCTGTCCGGCCAGGGACTTGGCGGTGGCGGTGTCGAAGTACCGGGGGTCGTAGCCGAGTTCGACGGCGAGCCGGTCGCCGGGCGAGACGACCACGGTGAGCGGGTAGTTGGTGGCCTCCCGGGCGTCCAGGTCCCGCAGGGCGAGGCCGTGCGCGCCGGCGGTCGCGTCGCCGACCGGGTAGTTCTCGAAGACCACCAGGCTGTCGAAGAGCGCAGTCCCGGGCGGCAGTTCGCTGAGGGAGTGCAGCGCGTTCAGGGGCAGGTGGTCGTGGCGGCGGTCCTCGGCCCGTGCCTCCTGCACCGCGCGCAGCCAGTCGGCGCAGGCGGCGGCGCCGTCGACGGCGGTCCGGGCGGGCAGCGTGGTGATGAACAGGCCGGTGATGCCGTCGGCGTCCGGCAGGTCGGCGGGCCGCCCGGAGACGGTCGTGCCGAAGCACACCTCCTCCTCCCCGCTCCACCGGGCCAGCAGCAGCGCCCAGGCGCCCTGCACCACGGTGTTGAGGGTGAGCCGGTGCCGGCGGGCGAACTCCTGGAGGAGCCTGGTGCGTTCGGCGTCGAGCCGCCGCGACAGCCAGGTGCCGGAGCGGGCCGTGGTGTCCGGCGCGGGCCTGCGGTCGTAGGGCAGCGGGGTCGGCGTGCCGAACCCGGCCAGGACGGCGCGCCAGTGGTCCTCCGCCGCCGCGGTGTCGCGGGCGGCCAGCCAGCCGGCGTAGTCCGCGAACGGCCTGCGCTCGGGCAGCCGGGGCGGCTCGCCCCGGCTGAGGGCGGCGTGCGCGTTCATGACGTCGGACAGGACGTGGAAGACGCTCCAGCCGTCCAGCAGGACGTGGTGGAAGGTCCACACCACGCGCACCGCGTCGGGGCCGAGCCGGACCAGGGCGAGCCGCAGCAGCGGGGCCCGGTCCAGGGCGACGCCCCGCGCCCGCTCGTCGGCGAGCAGGCGCTCCAGCTCCGCGTCCCGCCGGTCCGCCGGCACCCCGCTCCAGTCGAGTTCGGTGACCGGCAGGTGCGCGCTGCGGTGGACGACCTGGAGCGGTACGGGGACGCCGTGCAGGGCGACGGACGTGCGCAGTACGGGGGTGCGGTCGACGACGTGCCGCCAGGCCGCGGCCAGGGTGCCCGGGTCGCGGGCGCCGTCCGCCACGAAGGTGATCTGCTCGACGTACAGGCCGTGTTCGGCGTCGTCGAGGCCGTGCATCACCATCCCGGTCTGGGTGGGCGTGAGCGGGTACACGTCCGTGACGTCCGCTCCGCTGCCCACGAGCCGGTCGACCGCCGTCTGGTCCAGCGGTGCGAGCGGGAAGTCGGAGGGGGTGCGGCCGCCGGCGCCGGGTTCGGCGCAGTGGCGGACGATCGCACGCAGTTCGTCGGCCAGTTCGGCCGCCAGCCGGGCGACGGTCTCCCGCCGGTGCACCTCGCGGGAGTACGACCAGGTGAACTCCAGCCTGTCGTCGGCGACCCGGCCGAGGACGTCGAGGAGGTACGGCCGGTCCGCCGAGCGGTCCATGCCGCCGGTGAGACCGCCGTGGGGCGCGTGCAGCAGACCGCCGGGGGCGGGCGTGCCGTCCTGCCGGCCCAGGTAGTTGAAGCAAACCAGCGGCAGGGCGGGCAGCCCGGGGCCGGCCGTGGGGTGGAGGAAGCGCAGGGCTCCGTAGCCGAGTCCGCCGTGCGGTACGGCCCGCAGGTTCTCCTTGACGGTCTTCAGCGCGGTGCCGGTGCCGGCGTCCCGGGGCACGTCCAGGGCGACCGGGTGCATCGCGGTGAACCAGCCGACGGTGCGCGCGAGGTCGACGTCCTCGAACAGCTCCTCGCGGCCGTGGCCCTCCAGGGTCACCGCCACCCGGTCCCGGCCGGTCCAGCGGGCCAGGACCCGGCCCAGCGCGCACAGCAGGACGTCGTTGACGCGGGTGCGGTACACGTCCGGCACGTCCTGGAGCAGCCGTCGTGTCTCCTCGGCGTCCAGTCCGGCGGTCACGCTGTCCTCGTCGGCGACGGTGTTCCCGCCGCCGGGGTGGTCGGCGGGCAGCGCGGCGGTGGTGTCCAGGCCCTGCCAGTGGACGAGTTCGGCGTCGAAGCCGCCCGCCTCGGTGTGCGCGGCGAGCCGGCGGGACCAGTCCCGGAACGAGGTGCTCTTGGCGCCGAGGGCGGGCCGCTCGCCGTCCCGCAGGGCGCGGTGGGCGAGGTCCAGGTCCTCCAGGATCAGCCGCCAGGACACGGCGTCCACGACCAGGTGGTGGGCGGCCAGCAGCAGCACCGGCCGGCCGCCGTCGTCCGGCCGGCACAGCGCGGCCCGCAGCAGCGGCCCGCCGGCCAGGTCGAACCCGGCGCCGAGCGCGTCGGCCACCTCCTGCGGCGCGGCCCCCCGGTGCACCTCCAGGTGCGGGGCCTGATCCCCCGGCGCGCTGCCGTACTGCCGCCACCGCCCGTCCCCGCCCGGCTCGAAGCGCAGCCGCAGCGCGTCGTGGTGCTCCAGTACGGCGGCCAGGGCGGCTCGCAGCAGATCCTCGTCGGGGTCCGTGGCCAGCTCGTAGGCGACCGTCTGGCCGAAGTGGGCCGGGTCGCCGGTGAGGGTGTCGAGGAGCCAGTGCTGTACGGGGGTGAGCGGGGCGTCGCCGGTCACCGGGCCCTGCTCGGCGACGGCGGTCCCGGCGCCGGGTCCCTCGCCGTGCGGCGACCGCTCGGCGACGGCGGCCAGTTCGGCGAGGGTCTGGTGGGTGAACAGGTGCCGGGGGGTCAGGGCCAGCCCGGCCCGGCGGGCGGCCGAGACGATCCGGATACCGAGGACGGAGTCGCCGCCGAGCGTGAAGTAGTTGTCGTCGGCGCCGACTTCGGGCACGCCGAGCACCTCCGACCAGATGCCCGCGAGGACGCGCTCGGCGTCGGTGCGCGGCGGCCGGCCCGTCTCACCGGTGGCCGTGGCGGCCCACTCGGGCGCGGGCAGCGCCCGCCGGTCGAGTTTCCCGGTGGCCCCGAGCGGCAGCCGCTCCAGCGGGACGACGAGGGCGGGCACCAGGTGGTCGGGGAGGCTGCGGGCGAGGAAGGCGCGCAGCTCGGCGGGGTCCGGCAGGGCCGCCTCGCGGGGCACCGCGTAACCGACCAGTCGGCGGTGGCCCGCGTCCTCCACCACCCGGGCCGCTGCCGCCGCCACGGCCGGGTGGCGGGCCAGCGCGGCCTCCACCTCGCCGAGTTCGATGCGGAAGCCGCGCACCTTGACCTGGTCGTCGCCGCGGCCGAGGTAGACGAGGTCGCCGTCGGCCGTCCAGCGGACCAGGTCGCCGGTGCGGTACATCCGGCTGCCGGGCGGCCCGAACGGGTCGGGCAGGAAGCGGCTCGCGGTCAGGCCCGGCCGGCGCAGATATCCGCGGGCGACGCCGGTTCCGGCCAGGAACAGTTCGCCGGGCGCCCCGACGGGCACCGGGCGCATCCGCTCGTCCAGGACGTAGGCGCGGGCGCCGCCGAGCGGCCGGCCGATCGGCGGGTCGCGGTCGGGGTCGGCCGGGTCGCAGGTGAAGGCGGTGGCGTAGACGGTGGCCTCGGTGGGTCCGTAGATGTTGCGCACCTGGCTGCCGGGGACGGCGTCGCGGACCCGGCGCACGGTCCGGGCGGGCAGCCCCTCCCCCGCGAGGACGACGGTGTCCGCGCTGATCCGCACGGCGTCCTCCGCGAGCAGCCGGTCCAGGGCCGACGGCACCGCGCTGAGCAGTCCGGCCCGCCAGGGTCCGGGGCGCTCGGCGAGGGCCAGCAGGTCGCGGACGACCTCCACGCAGCCCCCGGACAGCAGGGGCGAGAAGATCTCGAACACCGACACGTCGAAGTTGAGCGAGGTCGAGGCCACCACGTGCGCCAGGCCCCGGCCGGTGAACTCGGCCGCCGCCCAGTCGGTCAGGGCCAGCACGGACCCGTGGCTGACGAGCACGCCCTTGGGGCGGCCGGTCGAGCCGGAGGTGTGGATGACGTAGGCGGGGTGTCCGGGCAGCAGCGGGCCGCGCCGTTCGCCGTCGCCGACCGGCGTGTCCGGCACCCCGGCGTCCGGTTCGCCGTCCAGCAGGATCCGGGCGAACCGGCCCTCGGGCAGCCGTCCGGCGGTCTCCGCGGCCGTGATCACGGCGTCGGGGCGTACGTCCTCGAAGAGGAACGCGACGCGCTCGGCCGGGTACTGGGGGTCGACCGGGAGATAGGCGGCGCCGCTCTTCAGCACCGCGAGGAGCGCCACGACCAGGTCGGCGGTGCGGGGCAGGCACAGGGCGACGAAGCGCTCGGGTCCGGCACCGGCGGCGATGAGCAGCCGCGCCAACCGGTTGGAGCGCGCGTCGAGTTCCCGATAGGTGAGGCAGGTGCCGCCGTGCCGGACGGCCGGGGCGTGCGGGGTGCGCTCGGCCTGGCGCCGGAACGCCTCGGGCAGCGTGTCGCGCGGTGCCTCGGCGACCCGTCCGCCGAACCGGTCGACCAGCGCCCGCCCCGCGGCCGGGTCCAGCAGCGGCAGGTCGGCCAGGCGGCGGTCGGGGTCGGTGGCCATGCCGGTCAGCAGGGTGCGCAGGCTCTCGCCGAGCCCTTCCACCGTCGCGGCGTCGAACGCGGCCGGGTCGTAGTCCAGGTGCACGGTCAGGGTGTCCCCGGGCGCGACGACCACGCTGAGCGGGTAGTTGGTCGGCTCCAGGTCCCGCTCCTGCTCCATCGCCAGGCCGTGCCGGGCCAGGGCGCCCTCGTCGAAGGGGTAGTTCTCGAAGACGACGATGGAGTCGAACAGGCCGGTGCCGCCGGGTACCTCGCTCCACGACTGCACCTGGGCCAGCGAGACGGAGTCGTGGCGCCTGGCCTCGGACTGCGCGGCCTGGAGGTCGCGCAGCCAGTCCAGCAGCGGGCGCCGCCCGTCGACGCGGGCCCGGGTGGGCAGGGTGTTGATGAACAGGCCGACCATCGTGGTGACGCCCGGCAGGTCGGCGGGCCGCCCGGAGACGGTCGTACCGAACACCACGTCCTCGCCGCCGCCGTAGCGGGACAGCAGCAGCGCCCAGGCGCCCTGGAGGACCGTGTTGAGGGTCAGCCCGGCCCGCTGGGCGGTCTCCCGCAGGCGCGCCGACACGTCCGGGGAGAGGGTCGTCCGCACCGACCCGGAGGAGGAGGCGCGGTGTGCCTCGGCGGGCCGCCGGTCGCGGGGCAGTGCGGTGGGGGCCTGGAAACCGGCGAGGGCCTCGCGCCAGTACCGTTCGGCCTGGCCGGTGTCCCGTCCGGCCAGCCGGCGCAGGTGGTCGGCGAACGGCCGGCGCTCGGGCACGTGCGGGCGGCGCCCGGAAATGAGGGCCGCGTACCGCTCGCACACCTCGTCGAAGACCTGGGCCGCGCTCCAGCCGTCGAGCAGGACGTGGTGGAACGTCCACAGCAGGCGGACCCGGTCCGGTGCCAGCCGGATCAGCGTCAGCCGCATCAGGGGGGCGGTGCCCAGGTCGATGCCGGCCCGCCGGTCCTCGGCGAGCAGCCGGTCCAGCTCGCGCGCCTCGCGGTCGGCGGACCGTCCGGACCAGTCGAGGTGGGTGACGGGCACGGTGGCCCGGTGCCGCACGACCTGGAGCGGTTCCGGGGTCTCCTGCCACACCAGGCGGGTGCGCAGCGCCGGGTTGGCGTCGGCGGTGTGCTGCCACGCCTCGGCGAGCGCGTACGGGTCGGTGACGCCGGACAGCACCAGCTGCACCTGGTTGACGTAGGTGCGGCCGTCGGGGTCCAGCAGGCTGTGGAAGAGCATGCCCGCCTGCGTCGGCGTCAGCGGGTAGATGTCGGCGACGTCCCGGCCGTCCCCGGCGATCCGGTCCACGGCGGCCTGGTCGAGGCGGGCCAGCGGGAAGTCCGAGGGGGTACGGCCGCCCGCGTCCGGGCGGGCGCAGTGGGCGACGATGCCGGTGAGGGCCCGCAGCATGCCCTCGGCGAGCGCGGTGACGGTCTCCTCGCGGTGCCGTCCGGCGCTGTAGTACCAGGTGATCTCCAGCCGGTCGTCCTCGACCCGGGCCACGACGTCCAGCAGGTGCGGTCGCTCGGTGCCGGGCGCCTCCGCGCCGCCGAGGCCGCCGGGCACGGCCCCGATCAGGGTGCCGCCCTCGGCGGACCAGTCGAAGCGGCCCAGGTAGTTGAAGCTGACGCCGGGCGCGGGCGTGCCGGTGAGCGACGCGTCGCGGGCCAGGTGGCGCAGGACGCCGTAGCCGAGCCCCCGGTCGGGTACGGCCCGCAGCTGCTCCTTCACGGACTTCAGGGCGGTGCCCCAGTCCCCGGCGGGGACGGTGAGGGCGACCGGGTGCAGCGAGGTGAACCAGCCGACCGTGCGGGACAGGTCGACGTCCTCGAAGAGCTGGTCCTCGCGGCCGTGCCCTTCCAGGCCGACGGCGACGGTGTCGCGTCCGGTCCAGTCGGCGAGGACCCGGCCCAGCGCGGTGAGCAGGACGTCGTCGACGCGGGTGCGGTAGGCGCCGGGCACGCGGCGCAGCAGGCCGTCGGTGCTGTCGCGGTCCAGCCGTACGGTCACCTCCCGGGTGCCGGCCGTGGTGGTGCCCCCGTCGCCGTCCACGGGCAGGGGTTCGGCGCAGGCCCGGGCGGCCCGCGCCCAGTGGGCGCGGCCGGCGGCGAAGACGTCGGCGTGGTCGCGCAGCCGGCGGGCCCACTCCCGCACGGAGGTGGTGCGGGCGGGCAGCCGTACGGGCTGTCCGGACACGGCCTGCCGGTAGGCGGTCTCCAGGTCCTCCAGCAGGATCCGCCAGGAGACTCCGTCGACCACCAGGTGGTGGGCGACCAGCAGCAGCCGGGCGGGCCGGGCGCCGTCGGCGGTGAAGAGGCGGGCGGTGAACAACGGGCCCGTGTCCAGGCGGAGTCCGGCGTGGGCCGCGGCCGTGACGAGCTCCTCGGCGCGGGGGTCGTGGACCTGGAGCAGGTCGGGGACGGGGCTGTCGGCGGCGGCGACGTCCTGGCACCAGGCGTCACCATCGGGGACGAACCTGGCGCGCAGGGCGTCGTGGTGGGTCCACAGCGCGGTCAGGGCGCGGCGCAGGGCGTCCGCGTCCACCGGGCCGGCCGTCTCGATGACGACGGACTGGTTGAAGAAGTCGGGGTGGGCGGGGCGCGGGTCCAGGAACCAGTGCTGGATCGGGGTGAGGTCCACCGGTCCGGCGACCGGTGCGGTGCCGGCGACGGCGGGCCCGGCACCGCCGCCGGCGGCGGCCAGTTCGGCCACCGTGGGGTGCCGGAAGAGATCGCGCGGGGTGAGCGTGAGCCCCGCAGCGCGGGCCCGGGAGACCACCTGGATGCTGAGGATGGAGTCGCCGCCCAGCATGAAGAAGTTGTCGTCGACGCCGACCTGTTCCACACCGAGCAGCTCGGCCCAGATCGCGGCGAGGACGCGCTCGGTCTCGGTGCGCGGGGCGCGGTGGGCCCGCTCGCCGCCCGCCGACCAGTCGGGGGCGGGCAGCCGCCGCCGGTCGACCTTGCCGTTCGCCGTCAGCGGCAGCTCCGCGACGGTGACGAACGCGGCGGGCAGCATGTAGTCGGGCAGCCCGTCCGCGAGGTGGGCGCGCAGCTCGGCGGCGGACGGCGCCTCGGCGCCCCCGGCCGGCACGAGGTGGGCGGCCAGCCGCTTGCGCCCGGCGTCCTCGTACAGGGAGACGACGGCCTCGGCGACGCCGGGGTGGGCGGTGAGCCGGGCCTCGATCTCGGCGGGTTCGACACGGAAACCGCGGATCTTGATCTGGTCGTCCGCGCGGCCGACGAAGTGCAGCTCGCCGTCGGCGCTCCAGCGCACGATGTCGCCGGTGCGGTACATCCGCGCGCCGGGCGGGCCGAAGGGGTCGGCGACATAGCGGGCGGCGGTCGCCCCGGGCCGGCCCGCGTACCCCCGCGCCAGGCCGGCGCCCGCGACGTACAACTCACCGGGTACGCCCGGCGGTTGGGGCCGGAGAGCGGCGTCCAGGACGTACACGCGGGTGTTGTCCAGCGGGCGTCCGATGGGCAGGACGGCGGGCAGCGGGTCGCCGGAGCGGAAGGCGCGGCGGGTGGCGAAGGTGGTGGTCTCGGTGGGGCCGTAGCCGTCCACGACGGTCAGTCCGGGGCAGGCGTCCAGCACCCGGCGCACGACCGCGCCCGGCACGGCCTCGCCGCCCGTCCACACCTCACGGGCGCCGCGCAGGCAGCCGGGGTCCTCCTGGGCCAGCAGCCGGAACAGCCCCGCCGTCAGCCACAGGCAGGTCACGCCCTGCTCCGTGACGGCGCGGCGGACCAGGGCGGTGTCCAGGTCGGCGGGCGGGGCGAGCACGGCCGTACCGCCGCGCAGCAGCGGCACCCACACCTCGTAGGTCGCGGCGTCGAAGGCGTGCGGGGAGTGCACGAGGACCCGGTCGTGCCCGGCGAACGCCCGGTCCAGGGCGAGCGCGACGACGTCCCGCTGACGCACCGCGACGCCCTTGGGGGTACCGGTGGAGCCCGAAGTGAACATCAGGTACTGGACGTTGTCGGGGTGGACGGCGTGGGCAGGGGTCGCGGGGCCGTCGGTGCCGCGGTGGCCAGGGGTCGCGAAACCGCCCGTGCCGGAACGGGCCGGACCCGCGGGGGCGTCCCCGCCGGCGGTGCCGTCCACGCGCACGACGCCGTCGCCGGGCAGCACCTCCCGGGCCGTCTGCTCCCACCCGGCGTCGGTGAGCAGCAGGCCGGCCCCGGCCTCGGCGAGTGTCCGGCGCAGCCGCTCGACGGGCGCCCGGCCGTCCAGCGGCACGTACACCCCGCCGGTGCGGACGAGCGCCAGCTGGGTGACGATCAGCTCCACGCGGCGGTCCATGAGCACCCCGACCGGGCGTTCCGGCCGTACCCCGAGCCCCGCCAGCCGCGCCGCCAACCGCTCTGCCCGCACGTCGAGTTCGCGGTACGTCACGTGCTCCGCACCGGCCTCCAGGGCGACCGCGTCGGGCGTACGGCGCACCTGCGCGGCGAAGAGGTCCGCGACGGTGGTGTCGGGCAGATCGGTGGCGGTGTCGTTCCAGGCGCGCAGCACCTGTTCGCGGCGCTCGGGGGTGAGCAGCGGCAGCCGGGCGGGCGGGCGCGCGGAGTGGGCGGGCATCCCGGCGAGCAGGACGGTCAGGTACTCGGCCATCCGCTCGGCGGTTCCCGCGTCGAAGAGCTCGGGGTCGTAGCCGAGGCGCAGGGTCAGCCCGGTGCCCGGGTAGGCGGTGAGGCTCAGCGGGTAGTTGGTGGTCTCGATGCCCTCCAGACCGCTCAGGCGCAGTCCGTGGGCGGCGGCGAGGTCGTCGTCCACCGGGTAGTTCTCGAAGACGACGATGCTGTCGAACAGGCCGACCCGCTCGGGGAGTCCGGTCAACGCCCGCAGCCGGGTGAGCGGCAGGTGGTCGAAGCGCCGGTCCTCGCTCTGGTCGTGCTGGAGCGCGCGCAGCCAGTCGAGCAGGGTGCCGTGGTCCGGGACGGTGACGCGGGTGGGCAGGGTGGTGATGAACAGGCCGGTCATGGCCTCGGCGCCGGGCAGCTCGGGCGGCCGTCCGGACACGGTGGTGCCGAACACCACCTCGTTCCGGCCCGCCTGCCGGGCCAGCAGCAGCGCCCAGGCGCCCTGCACCAGGGTGTTCAGGGTCAGGCCGGAGGTCCGGGCCAGTTCCTCCAGCGCCCGGACGGCAGCCGGGGGCAGCGTCGCCCGGACGGCGTGCGTGGACTCGGCGCGGTGGGCCTCGCGCGGCTCACGGTCGTACGGCAGCGGGGTCGGCTCGGTCAGCCCGGACAGGCGGCGCTGCCAGTGCCGTTCGGCGGCGTCCGGGTCGCGCCGGCGCAGCCAGCCGACGTAGTCGCGGTGGGGCGGGCGGTCCGGGAGGCTGCCGGGGTCGCCGCCGGCGTGGTGGGCGAAGACGTCCGAGAGCACCTGGAACAGGCTCCAGCCGTCCAGGAGCAGGTGGTGGAAGGACCACACCACGCGCACCTCGGTGTCGGAGAGGCGGGCGAGGAGCAGCCGCTGGAGCGGGGCGCGGCCGAGGTCGATGCCGTCGGCGCGGTCGCGGGCCAGTACGTCGTCCAGCCGGGCGCGGCGCTCGTCGGCGGTCAGGTCGCGCCAGTCCAGGTGGGTGACCGGTACGATCGCGTGGCGCCGCACCACCAGCAGCGGCTCGGGCACGTCCTGCCAGACGACCCCGGCGCGCAGCACCTCGGTGCGGTCGGTGACGTGCTGCCAGGCGGCGGCGAGGGCCCGCGGGTCGGGCACGCCGTCCAGGACGAAGGTCAGCTGCTGGAAGTAGACACCGCGGTCGTCCTGGGACAGGCCGTGGAAGAGCATGCCCGCCTGGGTGGGCGTGAGCGGGTACACGTCCGTGACCGCGGCCGGGTCCGGGCCGGTGATCCGGTCCACGGCGGCCTGGTCGAGCCGGGCCAGCGGGAAGTCGGACGGGGTGCGCCCGGCGGCTCCCGGCCGGACGGCGTACCGGGCCAGGTCGGCGAGCGCGTCGGCGAAGCGGCCCGCCAGATCGGCGACCGTGTCCTCACGGTGCAGCCGGTCGGAGTAGAACCAGGTGAACTCCAGGCTGTCGCCGTCGAGTCGGCCGACGACCTCCAGGGCGTGGGGGCGCTCGGCCGCCGGGTCGGCGTCCAGCTCCAGCGGCCGGACGGTGCCCTGGCAGAGGCCGTCGGGGTTCTCCGGCAGTCCCATGCGGCCCAGGTAGTTGAAGCTGACCTGCGCCTCGGGGGTGTGCGGCGCCGCGCCGGGGTCCGCCAGGTGGCGCAGCGCGTCATGGCCCAGGCCGTGCCGGGGTACGGCGCGCAGCTGTTCCTTGACCCGCTTGAGGACGGTGTCCCAGCCGGCGTCCTCGGGGACGGCGAGCGCGACGGGGTACCGGGTGGTGAACCAGCCGACCGTGCGGCTGATGTCCAGCTCGGGGAAGAGCTCCTCGCGGCCGTGCCCCTCGACATCGACCACCACCCGGTCCCGGCCGCTCCAGGCGCACAGCGCCCGGCCGAGGGCGCTGAGCAGGACGTCGTTGGCCTGGGTGCGGTAGGTGTCGGGCAGGGTGCGCAGCAGGGCGGAGCTGTCCTCGGGGCTCAGGCGCACGGTGACGGCGCGCTGTGCGGCGTAGGTGTCGGCGCGCTGTGCGGCGTCCCCGTCGGGGTCTGTCGCCGGCACCAGGGGGTCGGTTGCCGGAACGGCCCGGGTCCAGTACTCCCGTTCGTCGTCGAAGCCGCCGTCCGCCGCGTGCGCGGCCAGCCGGCGGGCCCACTCCCGCAGGGCCGAGGACTTCGCGGGCAGCGCCGCCGCGCCGTCGTCGCCGGCCCGGCGGGCCCGGTAGGCGGTCTCCAGGTCCTCCAGCAGCACCCGCCAGGACACCCCGTCGACCACCAGGTGGTGGACGGCGAGGTGCAGCACACGGGGGCGGCCGGTTCCGTCGGCGTGCAGCACGGCCCGCAGCAGCGGGCCCCGGGCGAGGTCGAAGGGGCCGAAGTGGGGGGTGTCCGTGTCCGGGCCGGTGTGGTGGGCCAGGCGGAGGCGGGGCGCCCGGTCCTCGATGTGCCAGCGGACGCCCGGGCCGCTGTCGTCGGTGACGAAGCGGGAGCGCAGGGCGTCGTGGTGGGCGGCCAGGTCGTTCAGCGCCTCTTCCAGCGCCGCCGGGTCCAGGTCGTCCGGCACGCGGACGGACAGCGCCTGGGCGTAGTGGCCGGCGCGCTCGGCGGCGGCGTGGAACAGCCAGTGCTGGATGGGTGTCAGGGGGGCCGGGCCAGTGGCCGCCTCCGGGGCGGGGGCGGCCTCGCGGGGGCCCCGGGCGGCGTCGGCGCAGCGGGCGAGGGCGGCGACCGTCTGGTGCCGGTAGACGTCCCGGGAGGTCAGCGACAGCCCCTCCTGCCGGGCGCGGGCCACCACCTGGATGCTGAGGATCGAGTCGCCGCCGAGTTCGAAGAAGTTGTCGTCGACGCCGACGCGTTCCACGCGCAGCACCCCGGCCCAGATCGCGGCGAGCGCGCGCTCGGTGGGCGTGCGGGGCGCGACGTGCCGCACCGCGCGCACGGCGGGGCCCGGGTCGGGGAGCCGGGCGCGGTCGAGCTTGCCGTTGGGGTTGAGCGGCAGGGCGTCGAGCACGACGAGGGCCGACGGCACCATGGAGGCGGGCAGGGTGCGGCCGAGTTCCCGGCGTACGGTCTCGGGTTCGACCCGCTGCCCGGCGGCCGGGACGACGTATCCGGCCAGCCGGCGGTGGCCGTCGGCGTCGGTGGTGACGGTGGCCGCCGCCTCGGCGACGCCCGCGCAGCGGCGCAGCGCCTCCTCCACCTCGCCCAGTTCGATCCGGAAGCCGCGCACCTTGACCTGCTGGTCGATCCGGCCGACGTACTCCAGGGCGCCGTCGGCACGGCGGCGCACCAGGTCGCCGGTGCGGTACATGCGCTCCCCCGGCGCGCCGAAGGGATCGGCGACGAACCGGGCGGCGGTCAGGCCGGGCCGGTGCAGGTAGCCGCGGGCCAGGCCGCCGCCACCGAGGTACAACTCGCCGGTGACCCCGACCGGTTGGGGCCGCAGGGAGCCGTCGAGGACGTAGGCCCGGGTGAGCGCCACGGGTCCGCCGATGGGCGGGGCCTGCTCGGGCAGCCGGTCGCCGGCGAACCAGGCGGTGGCGTAGACGGTGGCCTCGGTGGGCCCGTAGACGTTGGCGACACGGCACTCGGGAAGGGCGGCGCGCAGGTCTCGCAGCGTCTGCTCGGGCAGGGCCTCACCGGCCAGCACGACGGTGCCGGCGGTGACGGGTGCCGTACCGCCCGCGATCAGACGGGAGACGACGGACGGCACTGCGCTGAGCAGCCCGGCGCGCCGGGGGCCGGTGCCGTCGGCGAGGGCCGGCAGGTCGGGGACCACCTCGACGGTGCCGCCGGCCGTCAGCGGGCACAGCAGCTCGAAGACGGAGACGTCGAAGTTGAGGGAGGTGGAGGCGATCACATGGTCCAGGCCGGCGGCGCCGAACCGCTCCTTCGTCCACGCGGCCAGCGCGGCGACCGTGCGGTGGGTGACCACGACCCCCTTGGGACGGCCGGTGGAACCGGAGGTGTAGATGACGTACGCGGGATGGTCCGGCAGCAGCGGCCGGGGCCGGTCGGCGTCGGTGAGGTCCGTGTCGGGCACGGCCGGGTCGGCGCAGTCCTCCAGCAGCAGGGGGGCGCGGTCGGCGGGCAGGGCGGCGGCGGTCTCGCGGGTGGCGAGGACGAGGGCGGGCCGGGCGTCGTCGAGCATGAGGCGGACGCGCTCGGCCGGGTATCCGGGGTCGACGGGGAGGTAGCCCGCGCCCGAGGCGAGCACCGCCCACAGCACGGGCACGAGGTCGGCGGTGCGCGGCAGGCACAGCGCGACCAGGGTCTCCGGACCCGCGCCGCGCGCGAGGAGCTGCCGAGCCAGCCGGTTGGCGCGCCGGGCGACCTCGGCGTAGTCCAGCCGGTCCGGGCCGCAGATCACGGCGGTACGGCCGGGGGTCCGGGCCGCCTGGGCGCGGAACAGGTCGGGCAGCGTGCCGTGGCGGGTGTCCCGGGAGCGGCGGGCGGGCGGGTTCCAGGTGTCGACCAGGGTGCGCTGTTCCCCGGCCGAGAGCATGGGCAGCTCGGCGAGCGTGCGGCCCGGTCCGTCCGCCATGCCTTCCAGCAGGCGGTGCAGATGGGTGGTCAGCCGGGCCACGGTGGCGGCGTCGAACAGGTCCGTGTTGAACTCGGCGGTCAGCACGCAGCCGCCGTCCTGGTCCGGTGAGAACTCCAGCACCAGGTCGAAGCGGGCGGCGGGGCGGGGCAGCGGGTGCTCGGTGAGCCGCAGCCCGCCGGACCGGGGCGGCAGCGGCAGGGCGGTCTGCTGCACGACGAGGGCCTGCACCAGCGGGGTGCGGCTCGGGTCGCGGGGCGGGGCCAGCTCCTCGACCACCCGGTCGAACGGCACCCCGTCGTGGGCGAAGGCGTCCAGTACGGTCGTCCGCACGCTCTCCACGAACCGGTCCACGGTGGCCCGTTCGTCGACCTCGCCCCGCAGCACCACCGTGTTGGCGAAGAACCCCGGCACGTCCTCCAGGTCGCGTCGGCCGCGCCCGGTGGTGACGGTGCCGAACGCGACGTCCCGCTGCCCCGAGTAGCGGGAGAACAGCAGCGCGCAGGCCCCCGCGAAGAGCGTGAACAGCGTGGTGCCGCGTCCTGCGGCGAGCTGCCGCAGCCGGGTCACCAACTCCTCGGGGAGCGGGTGCCGGTGGGCCGCTCCGGCGGTGGTGCGCACGGCGGGACGCGGCCGGTCCGTGGGCAGCTCCAGCTGCTGGGTGCCCGCCAGGTGCCGTCTCCAGTAGGCCAGATCCGCCGCGTCGGCCTCGGTGGCCCGCTGCCGCCGCTCCCACACGGCGAAGTCCGGGTACTGCACGGCGGGCCGGGCGAGACCGTCGGGTTCGCCGGTGGTCTCCGCGTGGTAGAGGGCGGCGAGTTCGCGGGTGAGGATGCCCACCGACCAGCCGTCGGTGACGATGTGGTGCTGGGCCAGGAGCAGCAGGTGGTCCTCGGCGCCGAGCCGGACGAGCAGCGCCCGGGTGAGCGGGCCGGCCGCCAGGTCGAAGGGGCGGCCCAGCTCCTCGGTGAGCAGCGCCTCCGCCGCGTCCGGGCGGCGCGCGCCGGGTACGGCGGTGAGGTCGGCCGTGCGCAGGGGCAGGTCCGGCTCCGGCGCGACACGCTGGGCGCCCTGCCCGTCGGCCGTGGTGAAGGTGGTGCGCAGGGAGGCGTGGCGGGCGGCGAGGCGGTGCAGGGAGCGGCGCAGCGCGTCCGGGTCCAGAGGGCCGCGCAGCCGCAGGGAGACTCCGGTGTTGTACTCGGTGCCGCCCTCGGTGAGGTCGTCGAGGTACCAGAGCCGCCGCTGCGCGCTGGACAGCGGCAGGGCGCCGCCGCGGGGCGCCGGGGGTATCGGCTCCGGCGGTGCGGCGGCCGACGGATCGCCCAGCAGGGGGGCCAGGGCGGCGACCGTCCGCGCGGTGAACACGTCCCGGACGGTCAGCCGGACCCCCAGCTCGTCCCGGATCCGGGCCAGCGCGCGGGCGGCGAGGATCGATTCGCCGCCCAGGTCGAAGAAGTCGTCCGTCACACCGACCGTGTCGACGCCCAGCACCTCGGCCCAGATCCGGGCGAGGGCCCGCTCGCCCGCCGAACGCGGCGCGACATGCCCCTGCGGGAGGGTCCGCTCCGGCGCGGGCAGGGCCCGCCGGTCGATCTTGTGCTGCGGGGTGAGCGGCATCCGGTCGAGCACCACGACGGCGGACGGCACCATGTGGGCGGGCAGTACGGCGGCCACGGCCGAGCGGAGAGCCGCCGGGTCGAGTGGGTGCGGGGGGTCGGCGGGGGTGGGGGCGGTGGGGTCGCCGGAACCCCCTGCGGCCGGGGTGACGTAGCCGACGAGGCGTTGGCGGCCCGGCTCGTCCTCCCGGACCACGACCACCGCCTCGCCGACGCTCCCGGCGCCGGCGCGGCGCAACGCGGCCTCGATCTCGCCGGGTTCGACGCGGAAGCCGCGGATCTTCACCTGCCGGTCCAGCCGGCCCAGGAATTCCAGTTCCCCGTCGGCGGTCCAGCGCGCCCGGTCCCCGGTGCGGTACAGACGGGCACCGGGCGGGCCGAAGGGGTCGGCGACGAACCGGGCGGCGGTCAGTCCGGGGCGGCCCAGGTAACCGCGGGCCACCGCGTCGCCGCCGATGAACAACTCGCCGTCCGCGCCGGCCGGTACGGGCCGCCGCGCGGCGTCGAGGACGTACACCCGGGTGTGCGGCAGGGCGCCGCCGATCGTCGGCGTGCCCTGACCGGCGGTGAGCGGTCCGGTCCAGGTGGCGACGATGGTGGCCTCGGTCGGACCGTACGAGTTGATCATGCGGCGGCCGGGTGCCCAGAGGTCGACCAGGGAGGCGGGGCAGGCCTCGGCACCGACGATCAGGGTGCGCAGATGGCGGGCGGTGCCCTGCGCGGGGTCCGGCAGGGTGGCCAGCGCGGCCGGCGGGATGAGGGCATGGGTGATGCGGTGCTCGTCGAGGACCGCGGCGAGTTCGTCGCCGAGCCAGGGACCGTGCGGCGGTACGACGAGGGTGGCGCCGGACAGGACGGAGGCGCACAGCTCCAGCACGGAGGCGTCGAAGCTCGGCGAGGAGAACTGGAGCACGCGGTCGCCGGGGCCCACCGCGTACCGTTCGGCGGCGGCGGCGGTGAAGCCGCCGATGCCGCGGTGGGTGACGGTCACGCCCTTGGGGGTACCGGTGGAACCGGAGGTGTAGATGACGTAGGCGGCGTGCTCGGCGTCCGCAGGGGCGTCCGCGTCGGCCGCGTGTCCTGCGCTGTCGTCGGTGTCCAGCAACGCGCGGACCCGGCGCGGATCGTCGAGGGTGACGGCGGGCGCGGCGTCGGCGAGCATCAGCGCGCGGCGCTCGGCGGGATAGGCCGGGTCCACGGGCAGGAAGGCGGCACCTGTCCGGGCGACGGCCAGCTCCGCCGCGATCAGCTCCATGGAGCGCGGCAGGACCAGGGCGACGATCTGGTCGGGCCCGGCTCCTCGCCGGGTCAGGTGTACGGCCAACCGGTCGGCGCGGGCCGCGAGTTCGCGGTAGCTCCAGGTCCGCCGGCCGTCGGTGAGCGCCGGTGCGTCCGGGGTGCGGGTCACCCACGCGGTGAACAGCTCGCCGAGCGTCGGATGCGCCGGTGCCGCCGCGCTCTGCGACGCGCCGGCGGCGGGGCCGGCCTGTGCCGGCAGGGAGGACGCCGGTGCGGGCTTGTCGTGCAGGTCCGTCATGGGTGAAGTCCTTTGGAGAGCGGGACGATGCGGCGCGGACGGTCCCGGGCCCGCCTGGGGGGCGGTGCGCGGGCTCGGGGTGACACACCGGGTGTGCGGGGCGGGGCGGGGGCGACTGGGTGCCCGGTGCCGGGGCGGCCGGAGGGCGCGCTCAGGGGTGCCACCCGGCCGGTGGCGACTGCCGGTCCCGGCGACCGGCGCCGACGCCACGCGGGGCAACCCGAACGGGACGGAACCAGGCCCGAGCCGGCCACCGGATCAGCGGCTGGACCGGCACCGTCGCGTCACGGAGCGAGGCGTGAGTCGGCCGGGACACCGGCGCGATGCACCGGCGCCGGCACCACGGCCCCGGACCAGCGGGCAGCCGTGTTCAGTCAGGGTCGGTGCGGCGGGCCGTGCGGCCGGAGATCTGCACCCGGTCGAGCCGCCCGGTGGCCGGATCGCGGTGGAAGCGGCCCCCCGGTTCGAGGCGCCCGGTGCCCGGATCGACCAGGTCGCAGGAGAGGTCGGCGTAGCAGACCAGCGGCAGGGGCAGGTCGCCGTCCACCGACAGGGCCGGCGAGCCGTCCGGTCCGGGCGCGATGCGGTAGGCCGTGGTGCCGTTGCGGTAGGTGCCCGCGCACTCGGGCAGGGCGACGGGACGTCCCCGGTCCACGGCCGGCACGCCGGCGGGCACCCGTACGCCGGTCAGCCGGTCCAGTTCCTCCGCGAGGTCGCGCCACAGCGCGGTGGCGCCCCCGGCGTTGCCCGTGAAGGCGACCACCACTCCGCTCTCCGCGTCGGCCCGCAGATGGCAGGACGTGCCCTGGGCGTTGCCGTCGTGCCCGCACCACACGCGTTCGTCCCGCTCGTAGAGGGCGAGCCCGGGGCCCCAGCCGTCGGCCAGGGTGCCCGGCCGGGCGGCGGTCTCGGGGCGGCGCATCTCCTTGGCTACGGCGGGCGGCAGCAGGTCCGCGCGGCCGATCAGCGCGTTGCCGAACGCGGCGAGGTCCCGGGCGCTCGCGAGCAGCGCTCCGGCCGGCGCCTCCAGCGGCGCCAGGTTCTGCCGGGCCGGACGGGTCAGTCCGGTCGCGGAGTTGACGGCGTGTCCGGTGGCCGTGGGACGAGCGGGCGCCAGGTCACCGGTGAACGCGGCTGTGACACCGAGGGGTTCGAGGAGCAGCGCCCGCACCGCCTCGTGCCACGACATGCCGGTGACGGTCTCCACCAGCCGTCCGGCGGCGACGTAGCCGGCGTTGGAGTAGGAGAAGTCGGTGCCGGGCGGGAACAGCGCGTCGCGGGCGGTGCACACGGCGGCGAGGTAGCGGGGGGCGGTGGTCGTGGCGGCGGTGTCCGAGTCCGGTCCGGTCGGCAACCCCCCGGTGTGGCTGAGCAGGTGACGGATCGTCACGTCGGGGACTTCGCCGAGTTCGGGGAGGTGTGCGGCGGCGGGTTCGTCCAGGTCCAGGTCGCCGTCGTCGGCCAGGAGCATGACGAGCGCGGCGGTGCAGGGCTTGGTGAGCGAGCCCAGCGGGACCGCCGTGTCCTCGGTGAACGGGCTGCCGGTCGTGACGTCGGCCGTACCGGTGTGCACGGCGATGAGGTCCGTGCCGGTGTCCAGCACCAGTTGGGCGCCGGGCACCCGGTGGGTCCGGGCGAGGGCGTCGAGGCGGTCCTGTATCTCCCGGCGTAACAGGGACGGCGTCCGGGAGGCGGCCGGAGCGGTGGGGATGGTGTACGGCATGAGAAGGGGACTCCCGTTGGGTGGGTCTCATGTGCGGGTGTTCCGGTCCGGCCCGGGTGCGAGCGGTGTCGGGGCCGGCCGGTGCGCTGGGCGCGCTCGGGCTACGGTCTGCGGACCTCGACGGGCAGGTGCCGTACGCCGATGATCACGGCCGGATTCTGGTAGGCGATGTCCTCGTAGGAGGGGATCGCCAGCATGCGGAATCGTTCATGCAACATCCGCAGGGCGATCCGTGCCTCCAGCCGGGCCAGGGGCGCGCCGAAACAGAAGTGGATGCCGTGCCCGAAGGTCAGGTGCGGGTTGGGGTGCCGGGTCACGTCGAACACGTCGGGCGCCGCGAAGCGGGCGGGGTCCCGGTTGGCGACGCCCAGATGTGCCATGAGCAGGCTGTCGGGCGCGATCTCGTGGCCGCCGAGGACCACGGGCCGGGTGACGCGGCGGCCCAGTTCCGGGAACGGGGGCAGCCAGCGCAGCACCTCCTCGACGGCGGCCGGTATGCGCGCGGGCTCGGCGCGCAGCGCGGCGTTCGTGCCGGGGTGCCGGTCGAAGGTGACGACGGCGTTGCCCAGCAGCGCGGTGGTGGTGATGTGCCCGGCGACCAGCAGCAGGGCCACGAATCCGACCATCTCCTGGTCCGCGAGGCGGACGCCGTCCACCTCGGCGGCGATGAGTCTGCTGGTGAGGTCGTCACCGGGGTCGGCGCGGCGGGCGCGGATGTGGTCGAGCATGTAGCCGTTCATCTCGCGCACCGTGGGCGCGATGGCCTCCAGGGCGCGTTCCAGATCGGCCATGTCGGGCGCCTCGCCGAGCTGGTCGCCGCCGAACAGGACGCTCGCCCACTCCTGGAAGAGGCGGTGTTCCTCCGCCGGGATGCCGAGCAGCTCGGCGATGACGATGATCGGCAGCGGATAGGCCAGCGCGTCGACCAGGTCGAACCGGTCGCGGTCGGCGACGGCGTCCAGCAACCGGGCGCAGACGGCCTCGATGCGGGGGCCGAGCCCCTGGACCACCCGGGGGGTGAACGCCTGGCTGACCAGGGTGCGGAGCTTGCGGTGCTCCGGCGGGTCCATGCCGACGAAGTTGCCCTGCCGGAAGGTCTCGAAGTCGGACTGGGTGGGCGCGAGGGCGGACATGTCGGAGGAGTACGTCGCCGGGTCGGCGAGCACGGCGGCGACGGTCTCGTGGTCCAGCACCTGCCAGACGCCCTGCGTCTCGTCGTACCGCACGGGCCCGGCCTCGCGTAAGCCACGCCAGCGGTCGGGTAACTCCTCCAGGAGGAGCCGTTCGCCCGTCGGTTGCTTGCTGATCACCTTGTCTCCTTGCTGGCGCGTGCGGGCATGGAGGAGTCATGCGCGCGGGGGAAGGCCGTGGACCGGCGCCGGCCAGGAGGCCGGGCGGGTTCCGGGCACGGCTGCGCCCCCGCTGCCGGGACATCCGGACGGGAAGAACGTGACCCCCGTGTCCTCCTCCGGCGCGGCGACGTCGGCCGCCGTCGGACTGGTGTCCGGACGGGCCGGAGACCCTCCGCACAGGCGATGCGGTCTCAGCCCGTGAGCGGGACTCAGCCCATGCGATGCATGTGGGGGGAATCAGCCCCTGCGATGCACGTGGCGGGACTCAGCCCATGCGATGAAGGCCGTGGCCGCCGCGCGGCCGGCCACGGCACCCGTGGCGACCCCTGTCGTGCGGCGCGCCGATCCGACATAACCCATCCCCCTCGGCGATAGCTCCCGCGCACGGCTCACGCAGGACCCTCCCGGCTCGTGAGGTGTGAGAATACGCAGTCGCAGCGCGTGCCGCCCCACGATTGGCATGATGCGTACCCCGAGACACCTTTGTTTCGATGGAACTCGGCCACAGTCTTCACGGCGAGTCACACACAAGCAACCCCCTGAAGTTGAACGGAGAGTACTCTGCCGGTGCTTTTGCGTCACTGTCCGGCCAATCTCCGGGCCTGCGCGCGCACGAGACCCCCGGCCGGATCGTCGCCCCCGCGTGTGCCCCGGCATCCCAGCCGCAAACCGAGCGCGCGGGGAATGCCTGTCGCCGATTCCCGGACGGCAGTCGTCCGCTCCGCGGCCGCACGCGGGCCGGTGCGCCGCGCCGCGGTGCGGCCCGCTGGCCGGACTGCCCCTGATCAGGGGTGATGATTCGGCCAGCGGACAGCCCTGACCCGCGGCCGGGGCCGGTCGCGACACGCGCGGCGCGCCGCACCGGCCCACCGCCGACACGCCCGGCGGTCACGCGTACCCCGGCCCGCACTCGCCGGCTTCGGCTCCGCGCGGGGCCGAGAATGTCGGCCGATGCGCATGGTTTCGGCCATCCGGGCGCGGCGGGGGCGCACACGAGAAGCCCGTACACCACCCGTGCTTCCCGCCCACCGCCGGGCGCCGCCCGGGACGGCGGCCGGCCCCTCGGGGGACGGCGTCCTCGTCCGCGGCCCGCCCTCCCCTTCCGCGCCGGCGCATGGAGACGGCCGTGCGGGGTATGCGGAGCCATCCGGCACGCGCGGGCGCGAAGGGAGCCCCCTGAGCGTTCGCCGTGCGCGGGGCGCCGCCGCGAGGGAGTCTTGTGGCCGGGATGCGACGCGCGGCCGTACGAGGAGGTGGTCGGCGTGTCCGAGGGGCCGGAGCCTGGACGGGCACCGGCGGCCGGCACGGCGCCGGCCGGACAGCCGGTGCTGTCGCTGGCGCTGGCCACCCTGATGGAGGAGGTGCAGGCGCACGCCGGCGCGGTCTATCTGCTCAGACCCGACGAGACGGTCCTGGAGATGGCGGTCATGGCGGGCATGCCCCGCGCCTTCGCGGCACCGTGGGAGCGGATCGGGCTGAGCGCGCCGATCCCGGTCGCGGACGCGGCGCGCGAGAGGCGGCTCGTGTGGGTGGGCGGCGAGGCGGAGATGGCCCGCCGCTATCCCAGGATCTCGGTGGTGCTGCCGTACCCGTTCGCGCTGGCCGCCGCGCCCGTGGCGACGGAGCGCGCGGTGTACGGCGCGGTGTTCGTGACCTGGCCGGGCACGCACCCGCGGGAGCTGGCGGACCGGGAGCGGGAGCATCTGACGGCGGCCTGCGCGCGGCTGGCGCGGCGGCTGGAGCGGGCCGCGCGGGAGGACCGCCCGCTCGGGCACGAGCCGGACGTGCTCGCGGCGCCGGTGTCGTTCGTGGCGGAAACGCTGGGCTCGGCCGAGGCGGTGCGGATGGTGTCCCGGCTGCCGTACGGACTGATGTCCCTGGATCTGCACGGCCGTATCGGCTTCGTGAACGCCTCCGCCGCCGAACTGCTCGGCCGGCCCGCCGGGGAGCTGATGGGCACGGTGCCCTGGGTGTCGGTGCCCTGGCTGAACGACCCGATGTACGAGGACCGTTACCGGGCGGCGCTGATGAGCCAGCAGGTGACGTCGTTCGTGGCGCTGCGTCCGCCGGGCGAGTGGCTGTCGTTCCGGATGTATCCGAGCACGACCGGACTGAGCGTGCGCGTCACCCGGGCCCGCGCGGTGGCGGAGATGGCCGGCGGGACCCCGCGGGCGGGCCCGGCTCCGTCCCGGCTCGTGACCATCTCCCAGCTGCTGAGCCTGGCGGGCGCGCTGACCGAGGCGGTCGGGGTGCGGGACGTGGTGCAGCTGGTGTGGGACGAGGTGGCCCCGGCCGTCGGCAGCCAGGCGCTGGCGCTGCTGCGGGCACAGGGCGGGCGGATGCACGTGCTGGGGCACCGGGGCTACCGCGAGCCGCACATCGTGGAGCGGTTCAACGGGCTGCCGCTGTCCGAGCGCACGCCGGGCACGCATGTCCTGAGCAGCGGGGTGCCCGCGTTCTTCGACTCCCAGGAGCAGCTCGAACGGCTGTATCCGACCCGGCACGACAGCCCGGACGGCTTCGCGGCCTGGGCGTACCTGCCGCTGATCGCGTCCGGGCGGCCGGTCGGCACCTGTGTGCTGGCCTACACGGAGCCGCACGTCTTCCCCGCCGACGAGCGGGCGGTGCTGACCTCGCTCGGCGGGCTGATCGCGCAGGCCCTGGAGCGGGCCCTGCTCTACGACGCCAAGCACCGCCTCGCGCACGGCCTGCAACAGGCGCTGCTGCCGCACTCGCTGACGCCCCCGCCCGGCATCGAGGCGGCGGCCCGATATCTGCCCGCCACCCACGGCATGGAGATCGGCGGCGACTTCTACGACCTGGTGCCGAGCCGGCCGCTGGCGGCGGCGGTGATCGGGGACGTCCAGGGGCACAACGTGACCGCGGCCGGCCTGATGGGCCAGATCCGCACCGGGGTCCGCGCGTACACCGCGGTGGGGCAGGCACCGCACGAGGTGATGAGCAGCACCAACAGGCTGCTGATCGATCTCGGTACCGAGCTGTTCGCCAGCTGTCTCTACCTGCGGCTGGATCCGGCGCGCGGGCGGGCCGTCATGGCGCGGGCGGGTCATCCCCCGCCGCTGCTGCGCCGGCCGGACGGGCGGGTGCGGGTGCTGGACCTGGCCGGGGGCCCGCTCCTCGGGATCGACGCCTCGGCCCGGTATCCGACGACCGAGGTCTCCCTGCTCCCCGGCTCGGTGCTCGTCCTGTACACCGACGGCCTGGTGGAGTCCCCGGGCATCGACATCGAGGACGCGCTGGTCGACCTCGGCGGACTGCTCGCGGAGATCGGCGACCAGCCGCTGGAGAGCCTGGCGGACGAGGTGGTCCGGCACAGTGCGGGGGCCCGGGGGCGGGTGGACGACGTGGCGGTGCTGCTGCTGCGGGCACGCGGCGACGGATGACGCGCGCGGCCGGGCCCGGCCCTCCCGCCGGAGGGCCGGGCCCGGTCGGTGGGGGGACCGGTCAGCGGGAATCCGTGAGGGACGACGACCCGTCGTCCGCCGCGCCGGTGCCGGACGGATCGGCGCCGCCCCCGATCCGGTCACCGCCGGCCCCGGCCTGGTGACCGGCGCCGGCCTGGTCGCCCGCACCCGCCTGGTCACCGGCGCCGGACTGATCGCCCGCGCCCGCCTGGTCACCGGCGCCGGCCCCGGCTTCGTCGCCGGCACCCGCCTGATCACCGGCACCCGCCTGGTCGCCCGCTCCGTTGTCACCGCCACCACCGCCGCCGAGCGTCGCGCCGGTGGCCTGGAGGGCGGTGGTGACCGGCTGGAAGAAGGTCTCGCCGCCGCTGGTGCAGTCGCCGCTGCCGCCGGAGGTGAGGCCGAGGGCGCTGCCGTCCTGGGTGAACAGCGAGCCACCGCTGTCGCCGGGCTCGGCGCAGACGTCGGTCTGGATGAGGCCGGTGACGGTGTCGACGCCGTTCGGGTCGGTCTCGCTCTGGAAGTTGACGGTGGCGTCGAGGCCGGTGACCTGGCCGTCGTGCAGCCCGGTGGTGGAGCCCATCCGGAACACGGTCTCGCCGACGGTGGCGTCGGCGGCCTGGTTGATCTGGACACTCTGGCCGTTGCCGGCGTTGACCTCGCTGGGCGCCTGGGTGTTCGGGTCGTCGTACTTGACGAGGGAGAAGTCGCCCGCGCCGGGGAAGGTGGCCTGGTCGACGGTGGCGATGGGCTGCCCGGTCTCGGAGTCGGACCACTTCTTGGCGGCGACCCCGCAGTGACCGGCCGTCAGGAAGGCGGGGCTGCCGTCGGAGGCGGTGACGTTGAAACCGAGGGAACAGCGGACGCTGCCGCCCTGCACCTGGGAGAAGATGGCGTCGCCGCCGGAGACGAAGGTCTTGAAGGTGCCGGAGGACTTCTTCAGGGTCGCCATGCCGGACCCGAGGCCGCGCACGGTCGACCGCAGTCTGTTCCAGTTGGCGCCGGTCACGGTGGAGTCGGCGGTGACCAGGACCTTGTCGGTGCGCGGGTCGACGGCCCAGGAGGTGCCGGGGATGGTCGCCCTGGTCTTCAACGTCCGTGCCGCGGCCTTGAGTTCAGCCATGCTGTTATCGACCTGGCGGACCACCGCGCCGGCCTTCTTCGCCTGCACGACGACGTTGCTGTCGCCGCTGACCACGTTGACGACGAGCTGCTGCTTGCCGCTGTCGTAGTAGGACCCGGCGAAGGCGTCGCCGAGGATCTTCCGGAGCCGGCCGGCGAGGCCGGAGGCGTCCGTGGCCTTCAGGGTCCGCGCGCCCGCCGTGCCGCCCGCGGTCGCCTGGTCCGGGTCCTGGGAGGCGTTGGCGTTGGGCAGCAGGAGGGCCGCCGCCCCGAGCGCCGCGACACCGCCCACCGCTATCGCGGCCTTGCGCTTGGGCATTCGCTTGTGACTCAAACTTCTCGACCTCCACGGGGTCTGCCGCTCACGGGCAGTGCGTATCGGGTTCGTACCGGGGCGCCTGGATGGCCGTACGTACGCGCCGGCCGCGTGGTGTGTTCAATTCCGCTTCCGTACTGCCGTACCGGCGCGGGGAATCGGCCATGCTCCGCGTGTCGCGGTGGGCGTCCGGGAACAATCCCCCATATGACGATGACCACCGCCGAAGCCGACAAGATCCTCTCCGCCAACTTCGCCCCCTGGGTGCTCGATCTGGGCTTGACCGTCGAAGCGGTGGGCGAGGACCGGGCCGTGCTGCGTCTGCCCTGGTCCGGCCGGCTGGCCCGGGAGGGCGGCGGGCTGTCGGGCCAGGCGCTGATGGCAGCGGCCGACACGGCGACGGTGATCGCCGTCTCGGCCGCCCGGGGCGGGTTCGTGCCGATGACGACGGTGCAGCAGTCGACCTCGTTCCAGCGGGCGGTGACCGGCGCGGATGTCCTGATCGACGCGGTGCTCACCAAGCTGGGCCGCCGGATGGCGTTCGCGGACGTCACGTTGAGCGACGCCGCCTCGGGTGCGCTCGCGGCCCGGGCGAGCACGGTCTACGCGCTTCTCGGCTGACGCGATGCCGGCTGACAGGAAGTCGGCTGACGTGGACTCGACTGACGCGATGTGGGCTGACGCCACACCGGCCGACGCGACTCCGCACTGACACGCTCAGCAACCGGCCGGTAACGGTCAGCTGAGAACACGAAGCGGAATCCACCCTTCAGGGAATCTGCACATCGAATGCCCAGGCGGGTCACGGCCGCCCAGGGATCTGCACATCCGCGCGCCCCCTGGCATGTCTTTGGCGAGGAGTGCCGGATTCGCGATCCGCAGGGCAAGACACCCGGTGCGGCGATGCCGTGCGCCATGTGAAGGAGTCGCCGACATGCCGTGCGCGGACCTGCACGGTTGGACCCCTCTCACGCGCCAAGTTCCCAGGTGAGAGCCCTGGTTGATTGGAAGCGCGACCCGCGTGCGTGCTTTGATCCATCGCACCGCGGGGGTCCGGCGGGCCTCCGGGAACGGGGGCCCGGCGCCCGTGGTCGCGGCCGTCCGTCTGTCCCCAGAGGGGGCCGCTCCCCCCTTGTGAGATATCCATATGAAGGGAAGTTCCACCATGAACTCCACCCCCCAGGTTGAGACCGTCGAGATCTCGGACGCCGAGCTGGACAACGTCTCCGGCGGTCTGTCCGTGAACACCCTCAACAGCACCCTGGGCACCGTCAACGCGGTGGCCCCGGGCGTGACCGGCCTGGTCAACACGGTCGTCGGCACCGTCGAGGGCGTCTCCGGCCTGAACGTCGCCCCGGTCAACGGCCTGGTCGCCGGTCTCTGATCGCACCTCGGTGTGACCGACGTCCCGGAGCCGTCCCACGGCTCCGGGACTCATCGGTGCCCTGAAACACCCGCGTCTCTCCCACAGGTGAGGGAAGTCCCCGTGCAGTTCCGCCAACAGGCCCTCGCCAAGCTCCAGTCAACGGAGGAGCTGGACCTCCCGGTGCGCCTCGCACGCCCGCAGGGCTGGCTCGCGCTCGGCGTCACCGTTGTCGTCATGGCCGCCGCCTCCGTCTGGGCGGTGACCGGCTCGGTCGCCTCCACCGTGAGCGCGCCCGCCATCCTCACCCACGGGCAGGGCAGTTATCTGCTCCAGAGCCCGGTGGCCGGACAGGTGACGGCCGTCCTGGCCCGGCAGGGCGAGCGGCTGCCCGCGAACGCCCCCGTCCTGAAGGTCCGTGACGGCAAGGGCGAGACCGTGGTCCGGACGGTCGCCGCCGGACGCGTCACCACGCTCGCCGCCACCATCGGCCAGATCATCCAGACCGGCACCGACGTCGCCGCGGTCGAGAAGGTCGCCCACGCCTCCGACCCGCTGTACGCGACCGTGTACGTGCCGGCCGAGAACGCCGCCGCCATCCCGGCGCACGCCTCGGTCGACCTGACCGTGTCCTCCGTACCGGCGCAGCGGTACGGCGTGCTGCGCGGCGAGGTGAAGTCGGTGGACCGCACCGCGCAGTCCGCCCAGTCCGTCGCCGCGTTCCTCGGCGACAGCCAGCTCGGCGAGCAGTTCACCCGCAAGGGCCGCCCGGTGGCCGTCCTGGTGGAACTCGCCACGTCCTCGTCGACCAGGAGCGGCTACCGCTGGTCCACCTCGGACGGACCGCCGTTCCGGCTCGACTCCATGACGCTCGCCACCGGCTCCGTCCGGCTCGCCGACCAGCATCCCGTCGATTGGCTGCTCCCGTGACCACCGCCCAGGAAACCCGCGGTCGCAGACGCGCCGCCCCCGCGAAGCGGCCGGTCCCCAAGTCCCGTACCGGCACGGTCCGTACGCCCACCGTGCTCCAGATGGAGGCCGTCGAGTGCGGCGCCGCCTCGCTCGCCATGGTCCTCGGCCACTACGGCCGGCACGTCCCGCTGGAGGAACTGCGCATCGCCTGCGGTGTCTCCCGCGACGGCTCCCGCGCCTCCAACCTGCTGAAGGCGGCCCGCGGTTACGGCCTGACGGCCAAGGGCATGCAGATGGACCTGGCCGCCCTCGCCGAGGTGCGGTCCCCGGCCATCCTCTTCTGGGAGTTCAACCACTACGTCGTCTTCGACGGCATGGGCCGCCGCTTCGGCCGGCGCGGGGTGTACGTCAACGACCCCGCCAAGGGCCGCCGTTTCGTGCCCATGGAGGAGTTCGACGGCAGCTTCACCGGTGTGGTGCTGGTGCTGGAGCCCGGCGAGGGCTTCACCAAGGGCGGGCGCAAGCCCGGTGTGCTCGGCGCGATGCCGGCCCGGCTGCGCGGCACCGCGGGCACGCTGCCCGCCGCCGTCCTGGCCAGCCTGCTGCTGGTGGCGGTCGGCGCGGCCGTACCCGCGCTCAGCCGCACCTACATCGACATGTTCCTCATCGGCGGGCAGACCTCGCTGCTGGGCGTGCTGTTCGCCGCGATGGCCGCCTGCGTGCTGCTCACGCTGGTGCTGACCTGGCTCCAGCAGGCCAACCTGCTGCACGGCCGGATCATCTCCTCCACCCTCTCCAGCGCCCGCTTCCTGCGCCATCTGCTGCGGCTGCCGGTGACGTTCTTCGCCCAGCGCTCCCCCGCCGACCTGGTGCAGCGCCTCCAGTCCAACGACCAGGTCGCCGAGACCCTGGCCCGCGACCTCGCGGCGGCCGGCGTCGACGCGATCGTGGTCGTCCTGTACGCGGTCCTGCTCTACACCTACGACCCGCAGCTGACGTTCGTCGGCATCGCCGTGGCCCTGCTGAACGTGGTGGCCATGCGGTTCGTCGTACGGCTGCGCGCGACACGCACGGCGAAGCTGCGGGCCGACACCGCACGGCTCACCAACACGTCGTACACCGGCCTCCAGCTGATCGAGACGCTGAAGGCGACCGGCGGCGAGGACGGCTACTTCCGCAAGTGGGCCGGGCAGCACGCCAGCACGCTGGAGGAGCAGCAGCGGCTCGGCGTGCCGAGCGCGTGGCTCGGCGTGGTCGCGCCGACGCTCGCCACCTTCAACAGCGCGCTCATCCTGTGGATCGGCGGGATGCGCGCGGTGGAGGGGCACATCTCGGTCGGTCTGCTGGTCGCCTTCCAGGCGCTGGTCACCCGCTTCACCGCGCCGCTGACCCGGCTCAACGGCGTGGCGGGCCGCATCCAGGACTTCGCCGCCGACGTGGCCCGGCTGAAGGACGTGGAGAACTTCCAGGCCGACCCGCTCTACGCCCGCCCCGGCGGGGGCGACTCGACCCGGCGGCTGCACGGGCACGTCGAGCTGGAGAACATCACCTTCGGCTACAGCCCGCTGGACAAGCCGCTGCTGACCGGCTTCGACCTGACCGTCGGCCCCGGGCAGCAGGTGGCGCTGGTGGGCGGCTCGGGCAGCGGCAAGTCCACGGTCTCCCGGCTGATCTCGGGGCTGTACACGCCGTGGGACGGGGTGATCCGCATCGACGGCCGCCGGCTGGAGGACATCCCACGCGGTGCGCTCGCCGCCTCCGTCTCCTTCGTCGACCAGGACGTCTTCCTCTTCGAGGGCACGGTCCGCGACAACGTGGCCCTGTGGGACCCGTCGATCCCGGACGAGGCCGTGGTGGAGGCGCTGAAGGACGCGGCGCTGTACGACGTGGTGATGCGCCGGCCCGGCGGCATCCACAGCCGGGTCGAGCAGGACGGCCGCAACTTCTCCGGCGGGCAGCGCCAGCGCCTGGAGATCGCGCGGGCGCTGGTGCGCCGGCCGAGCATCCTGGTGCTGGACGAGGTGACCAGCGCGCTGGACGCGGAGACCGAGCTGGTCGTGATGGACAACCTGCGGCGGCGCGGCTGTGCCTGCGTGGTGATCGCGCACCGGCTGAGCACGGTCCGCGACAGCGACGAGATCGTCGTCCTCCAGCACGGCACGGTCGTGGAGCGCGGGCGGCACGAGGAGCTGGTGGCGCGCGGCGGCGCGTACGCGGCGCTGGTCAGGGAGCGGTGAGATGACGTCCGTAGACGAAGGGGACCTCGTCCTGGGCGCGCTCGGCTCGCTCGGCACCCGGTTCGACTGCGCCGGTCTGAGCCGCCTGGACCTGGAGGGTCCGCAGGTGCTGTGGCTGGTCGCGGCCGGCGCCCTGGACCTGTACGCGGTGGACGCCGCCCAGCAGGGCCACTGGCACCACCTCGGCCGGCTGGAGGCGGGCACGCTGCTGCTCGGCCCGGTCGCCGGCCCCCAGCACACCCTGGTGGCCCGGCCGGTCCGGGACTGCGTGGTGCACCGCGTCAACCTGCGCGAGCTGTACCAGCCGGCACAGACCCAGACCTGGTCGTACGACGAGTACGGCAACCCGCAGTACGTGCCGCCGACGTCGAGCCCGCTGGAGTACGCGCTCGCCCTCGGTGTCGGCCGCGGCCTGTCCGTGCTGTTCCAGGCCCCGCTGGCCGAGGAGCGGGCGACGGCCCCGGCGGACGACGAGGTGTTCTGGATGCAGGTGCCGCCGGGCAGCGTGCAGTACGGCTCGCTGTACGGCGCGGAGGCCGCCGCCGATCTGCTGGTGGACCCGGCGCTGTGGCAGAGCATGGTGGACCAGCAGTACCGGCTGCTGACCGCGCTGGACCGGTGGATCGAGCAGCTGGAGCGCACCCACGAGACCCGGACGGCCGCCGGGATCAAGGCCGGTGAGGCGGTCCGCGTCCAGGCCGACCGGACCCTGCTGGCCTCCATCGGCAAGCGCTCCTCGCGCCGTACGACGGGCGCCGACGCCGACGCCACGTACGCGGCCTGCAAGCTGGTCGCCGAGGCGGCCGGCATCCGGCTCGCCGAACCCGTGCAGAGCGGCACGGAGAGCGACCGGCTGGACCCGGTGGAGCGGGTGGCGCTGGCCTCCCGGGTACGGACGCGGGCCGTCCGGCTGACCGGGCGCTGGTGGCGGGAGAACCTGGGCCCGCTGGTCGGCCACCGGGCGCTGTCCGGGGCGCCGGTCGCACTGCTGTGGCGGCGCGGCGGCTATGTCGCCGTCCACCCGGGGACGGGGCGCGAGACCCCCGTCGAGAAGGCGAACGCGGAGGAGTTCGAGCCGCGCGCGGTGATGTTCTACCGGCCGCTGCCCGACAAGCGGCTCGGGCCGCTCGGGCTGCTGCGGTTCAGCCTGCGCGGCACCCGCGCCGACCTGGTGAACCTGCTCCTCGCGGGGCTGGTGACGGTGGCGATCGGCGCGCTGGTGCCCATCGCCACCGGCAAGGTGCTCGGCGAGTACGTGCCGAGGGCGCAGGAGGACCTGATCGTCCAGGTGTGTCTGGCGGTCATGGTGAGCGGGGTGGTCGCGGCGGCGTTCACGCTGCTGGAGAACCTGTCCATCCTGCGCCTGGAGGGCCGGATCGAGGCGGCGCTGCAACCCGCCGTCTGGGACCGGCTGCTGCGGCTGCCCACCCGCTTCTTCACCCAGCGCTCCACGGGCGAGCTGGCCAGCGCCGCGATGGGCATCAGCACGATCCGGCGGCTGCTGGCGGGCGTCGGCCCGGTCGTCGTCCAGTCGGTGACCGTCGGCGCGATGAACCTCGCCCTGCTGTTCTGGTACAGCCCGGCGATGGCGACGGCCGCGATCGGGATGCTCGTCGTCATCGCGGCGGTGTTCGGCGGGCTCGGACTGTGGCAGGTGCGCTGGCAGCGGCGCCTGGTGGTGCTCGGGAACAAGCTGAACAACCAGGCGTTCCAGACCCTGCGCGGGCTGCCGAAGCTGCGGGTGGCGGCGGCGGAGAACTACGCCTACGCGGCCTGGGCGCGCCAGTTCGCGCACAGCCGGGAGCTCCAGCAGAAGGCCGGCCGGATCAAGAACCTCACCACGGTCCTCGGCGCGGTCTACCTGCCGGTGTGCACCCTGCTGATGTTCATACTGCTGGCGGGCCCGGCCAGGGGGACGATGTCGGCGGCGGACTTCCTCGCCTTCAACACCTCGGTGACCATGGTGCTGACCTCGGTCACCCAGCTGACCGGCGCCTTCGTGTCGGCGGTGGCGGCGCTGCCGCTGTTCGAGGAGATCAAGCCGGTGCTGGAGGCCACGCCCGAGGTGCGCACGGCGAGCACCCGCCCCGGCCCGCTGTCCGGCGCCGTCGAGGCCCGCCGGCTGTCCTTCCGGTACGCCGACGACGGCCCGCTCGTGCTGGACGACGTGTCCTTCGCCGTACGGCCGGGCGAGTTCGTGGCGGTCGTCGGCCCGAGCGGCTGCGGCAAGTCCACGCTGCTGCGCCTGCTCATCGGCTTCGACCGGCCGGTCTCCGGCAGCGTCCTGTACGACGGCCAGGACCTGGCGGCGCTCGACCAGTCCGCGGTGCGCCGCCAGTGCGGGGTCGTCCTCCAGCACGCCCAGCCGTTCACCGGCTCGATCATGGACGTCATCTGCGGCACCGAGCCGTACACGCCCGAGGAGGCGATGGCGGCGGCCGAGCTGGCGGGGCTCGCGGAGGACATCCAGCGGATGCCGATGGGGCTGCACAC
Source organism: Streptomyces corchorusii (assembly GCF_001514055.1). NCBI lineage: Bacteria > Bacillati > Actinomycetota > Actinomycetes > Kitasatosporales > Streptomycetaceae > Streptomyces > Streptomyces corchorusii. The sequence continues at coordinate 494,142 of NZ_KQ948353.1, forward strand.
GATCGTCGCGGCGGGCGGAGCGATCTCCGGTGGCCAGCGGCAGCGCCTGATGATCGCCCAGGCCCTCATCCGGCGCCCGCGCATCCTGTTCTTCGACGAGGCGACCAGCGCCCTGGACAACGACACCCAGCGCATCGTCATCGACAGCACCCGCAAGCTGAACGCCACCCGGATCGTCATCGCCCACCGGTTGTCGACCGTCATGGACGCCGACCGGGTGATCGTGATGGAGGACGGCAAGGTCGTCCAGCAGGGCACCCCGGCCGAACTCCTCGCGGACACCGGCGGCCGACTGCACGAGCTGGTGCGCCGGCAGCTGGCTTAGCGCCTGTGCTCGTCCGGCCGGGCCGGCTCGTCCTCGTGGTGGGACGGCACCCAGTGGTGCTCGGTGAACCAGCGGCCGAACAGGGCGCCGCCGTAGATGACGAAGCCGACGCCGATGAGCCAGGACTCGACGACGAGCACGGTGCCGACGGCGCCGTAGCTCAGGGCGTTGGTGACGATGAGCGGGGTGAAGACGAGGTAGGAGAAGGCGCGGAGGCCGGCCAGGCCGATGACCGTGGCCACCGCGCCGGGCAGCAGTGAGCGCCAGTGGACCTGCCCGCCGAGCAGGAAACGCTGCCCCCACCAGAAGAAGAGCACTCCGCTCAGCGCGGAGAACACGATCCGCTGCACCCCCTGCAGCGTCGACTTCGTCGCGACCTCCTGGTAGAGGTACCCGGTCAGCACCACCAGCCAGGTCGCCTGCCGCCACACCCGGTGCCAGGGGCCGGAGGCCAGGCCCCAGATCCGCTCGTAGGCGTTCTGCACGCTGCCGCCGAAGGACACGCCGAACACGGCGAGCAGGACGCCACTCCACACGCTGGTGGTGCCGATGACCTTGCGCGGGGGGCTGATGACGTCGGTGATGACGTGGGCGGACCGCCCGGACAGGCCCATGCCGTCGGTGAGCCAGGAGGCGAAGCCGCCGCGTACCAGCGGGTCGGCCGCGGCGACCACGATCAGCAGCGGGGCCAGCGTGACCAGCGCCAGGGTGGCGAAGCCCATGGCCCGGTGCATCAGCTCCAGCTCCCGGCCGTGCTCGAACAAGCTCTGGACCCGCAGCCACCGCCACGCGCGGTGCAGGCCGCGCCGCAACCGCCTCACGGCTCCTCCCGCCGCTCGCCGCCCACCACACGCTCTCCTGTGCCGATTCATCCAGCCTGGCACGCGCCGCGCGACTCGCAGCCGGAGGGCGGGCACCGGCCCGGGGCGCTGCTGCGGACGGGTGACCGTCCGGCCGGCGACACGGCCGGCGGGTGCGCGGTTTGCGCGTCGCGGCGGCGGAGAATCGGACTCCGTGCCTACCACCGAGGACGCGCCGGGCGGCCGGCTGCGCATGCTGATCCTGAGCGCGAGCATGGGAGCCGGTCACGACACCGTGGCCGCCGAACTGGCGCGGCGGGCCGCCGACCGAGGCCACGAGGCCCGGGTGGCCGACGTACTGGCGCTGCTGCCGTACGGGCTGGGTACGGGGCTGCGCCGCGGCTACCAGGCGTCGGTACGGCACCTGCCCTGGCTGTACGGCGGCGTCTACGGCGCGTTCCTGCGCGCTGGGCCCGGCCGGCGGCCCAGCGGGGTCCCGCTCGCCCGGCTGGCCGGGGACCGGCTGACGGAACTCGTGGACCGGATGGGCGCCGACGTGGTGGTGTCCGTCTTCCACCTGGCCGCGCAGCTGACCGGGCATCTGCGGGAGCGGGGCGGGCTGCGGGTGCCGAGCGCCGTGTTCCTGCTCGACTTCGCGGTGCACCGGCAGTGGCTGCATCCGGGCAACGACCGCTATCTGTGCCTCACGGACGCGGCGGCGGCACAGGTGCGCCGGTCCCTGGCCGTGCCGGTGGTCACGACCGGCCCGGTGGTCGCGCCCGCCTTCCGCGCGCCGGCCCCCGGAGCCGCCCGCTGGCGGGAGCGGTTCGCCCGGCGGGCGCCCGGCCGGCCCCCGGTGCTGCTGTCCGCCGGTGCCTGGGGCGCGGCGTCCCGCCCGGCCGCCACCGCCCGGCTGCTGGCGGCGGCCGGCTATCTGCCGGTGGTGCTGTGCGGCCGCAACGAGCGGCTGCGCGAGCGTGTCCGCCGGGAGCCGGCGGCGCTGGCCCTGGGCTGGGTCGACGACATGCCGGGCCTGCTGGCCGCCTGCTACGCGCTGGTGGACAACGCCGCCGGTCAGACCGCCGTCCAGGCCCTCGCCGCGGGCCTGCCCGTGATCGCCCACCGCCCGCTCCCCGGCCACGGCACGGACGGCGTGCGCCGCATGACCGAGCTGGGCCTGTCCAAGCCGGCCCCGGACGCCCCCGCCCTGCTGGCGGCGCTCGGGCGGCTCGGGGAGCACACCCGGGAACGCGCCGACCGGGTGGCCCGCGGGCGCACCGTGTTCCGAGGGGAGGCCCTGGACCACGTGACGGAGCTGGCGACGAACCGGTAACCCGGCCGGGGCCGGAGGGCCGGAGGGCCGGAGGGCCGGGAGCCGTGGCCAGAACGGGGCGGGACGTGCAGGTCAAGGCGGGTCGGGTCGGGTCGGCGTACAGCACCGCGCCGACCGGCATCACCGGCCCCTGTTCGGCTCACCGGACCAGCCGAGCCCGAGCGCCACCCGTCACTCCCCCACCGCCCCGCCCGGAACCGGAACCGGAACCGGCCCATGGTCACGCAGGGGCCCCACCACCAGCCCCGCCTCCCGGCAGTCCCGGACCACCGTCGGCAGGGCCGTCAGGGTCGCGCGCCAGCAGCCGGGGGCCGAGTGGCGGTCGGAGTCGTGGAGCAGGACGGTGCCGCCGCCGCGCAGGTCCGCGGCGACCCGGGCCCGTACGGACGCGGGCGTCGCGTCGGCGGTCCAGTCCCTGCCCCACGCCGACCACAGCACCGTCCGCAGTCCGGCGCGCCGGGCGGCCAGCCAGCGGCTCGTGGTGAGGATGCCGTACGGCGGGCGGTACCACCGCGGGCGGTGGCCGGTGAGGTCGTGCACCGCGCGGACGGTCCGGGCGACCTCCTCGGCGTCGCGGGCGAACGCCGGCCACCAGGGCCGGTCGTGGGTCCAGCCGTGCACCCCGAGCTCGTGCCCGCGCCGTACCGTCTCCCGGACCAGCGCGGGGTGGCGCACCGCCTGCTCGCCGAGGACGAAGAACGTGGCCCGCACCCCGAGCTCGTCCAGCGCGTCGAGGAAGCGCGGGGTCGAGACCGGGTCCGGTCCGTCGTCGAAGGTGAGCGCGATGTGCCGGCGGGGCCCGGTGCCGGCGAGCCCGGGGAAGAGCGGCAGCCGTACGCCCGGCAGCCAGGTGGCCGCCGGGCCGATGTGGGCCGCGGCGACCGCGGCGGGCAGCAGCACGGCGGCCGTCCGCACGGCGCGGCCGGACACGAGGGACATGGGTGACCTACCTCCTCGGGGTGCGCGGGACCGCGGCGGTGGAGCCGGAGGACTCCTCCGGGTCGGTGGCGTCCCACTCCCCGCCGACGGACGGTGAGTGGACCAGGCCGATGCTGCCCGCGCCGATGAGGGCGACGCCGATCGCCTCCGGCAGCAGGCTGAGGCCCAGGTGGATGGTCTCGCCGAACAGCACCCAGCCGAGCACGACGCTGGTGAGCGCGTCGCCGAGGGTGAGGGCGGGCTGGGAGGCCGTCAGCGAGCCGGCCCCGAGCGCACCCTGGAGCAGCAGGAACGCGACGAGTCCGGCGGCCCCCGTGGCGTACAGCGACCAGTGTCCGAACATCTCGGCGGGCCCCTGCCCGAGCCGCCCCACGGCCTCCTTCAGCAGCGCGGCGGTCGTGGCGAAGGACACGGCGGAGGCGAGGCCGAGCAGCGCGGCCCGCGACGCGCCCCGGGTCGGGCGCGCGACCACCAACAGCAGGACGACGACGCCGAGCGCCCCGCCGCCGCCCAGCAGCCAGTCCCCCGGCCGCGCGGTGGGCCGGCCGGCGGACGGCGCCGCCGCCAGGAGGAACAGGGCCAGTCCGCCGGCGAGGGCGACGAACGCCAGCCAGGTGCGGGCTTCCGGGCGGCGCCGGAAGACGACACTGCCCACGGCCAGCGTGAACAGCAGTTCGGCGGTGAGCAGGGGCTGGACCAGGGACAGGCTGCCCACGGCCAGTGCCCCGGCCTGCAACAGGCTAGACAGCCCCAGCAGTCCGGCGCCCGCCAGCCAGTAGGGTCTGCGCAGCAGATGGGCGAACCGGCGCAGCGCGGACCCCGCCCCACCGTCCCGGTCCGGCTCCTCCTGCACGGCGGCCCGGCGCTGGAGGACCGACGCGGACGCGTTGGACAGGGCCGCGAGGAGGGCGAGCAGCACCGTCAGCGCCATCATGGCCGCTCACCCGAAGCGGGCGGCGAGCCGCCGGTAGAGTCCGGGCGCGGCGCCGCGCACCCGGGCGGGCAGCCGGAGCCACCCGGGGACGTACACCTCGTCCCGGCCGTGCAGGACGGCGGCGCAGACCGCGTCGGCCACGCGTTCGGCGGACACGGGCCTCGGCCAGGCCCGGGTGTAGGGGGTGCCCCGCCGGTCGAAGAAGGGGGTGGCGACCACGCCGGGGACGACGTGGCTGACGCCCACCCCGGTGCCGCGCAGTTCGTACCGCAGGCTGTCGGCGAAGGCGGCCAGCGCGGCCTTCGCCGCGGAGTAGACGGCCTCGCCGCGCACGCCCACGCTGCCGGCGAGGGATCCGATGAGCACGACGCGTCCGGATCCGGCGGCGACCATGTGCGGCAGCACGGTCCGCACCAGGTGCACGGTGGCGAGCAGGTCGACCCCCACGATCTCGTCGATCCGCGCGGCCGGCATGCCGGCGAAGTCCCCGGCCCAGCCGACGCCGGCGCCCGCGACGAGCAGGTCCAGCCGTCCGAGGTGGTCCAGCGCGAGGCCGGCGAGCCGGCGGTCGGCGCCGGGCCGGGTCAGGTCGGCGGGCAGCGCGACCGCACCGGCCTGTGCGGCCACCTGCTCCAGTCGGGTGACGTCGCGTCCGTTCAGGGCCAGCCGCCAGCCGCCCTCGGCGGCCAGCCGGCGGGCCACGGCCGCGCCGATGCCCGAGGAGGCGCCCGTCACCAGGGCGGCCCCGCCCCGGCCGGGGCGGGGGGCGGTGTCCGCCGTTCCGGCCGGGGCCGGCAGCGGCCGGGTGTCGTTCGACGGTCCTGCGGGGGACGGGGCATGGGACATGGTGACGACCTCACTGCGACGGCGTTGCACGGGTTCGCGAACTGTCGGGGCCGAACCTTCGCGGTGTATCCAGGGCGCCACACACTGAAACACCGCGCACGGCGAAGTGGGCCGCAATAGAGAAACGTTGCCGTTTCGCTCGCGGTGGATTACGCTCCAGGTGTACGAAACAGTTTCGTTTACGGGCTGTTCGCCTTCTCGTACCCCTCTGCCTTTCCGTACCCGAACGACTTCCCTGGAGTGGTTCCGCATGCCCGAGAAGACCCTGGCCGAGAGCTCCCGTGCGGGAGCCGCGGCGCCAGAGCACGCCGAGGCCTCGCCCAAGCGGTGGTGGATCCTCGCGGTCATCGCGACAGCCCAGCTGATGGTGGTGCTCGACGCCACGATCGTGAACATCGCCCTGCCGTCCGCCCAGACCGACCTCGGTTTCTCCGACGGCAACCGGCAGTGGATCGTCACGGCCTACGCGCTGGCCTTCGCCTCCCTGCTGCTGCTCGGCGGCCGGATCGCCGACATGTTCGGCCGCAAGACCGCCTTCCTCGTCGGCGTCGTCGGCTTCGCCGCGGTCTCCGCGCTCGGCGGCGCCGCGAACGGCTTCACCATGCTGGTCGTGGCCCGCGCCCTCCAGGGCGTCTTCGGCGCGCTGCTCGCGCCCGCCGCGCTGTCGCTGCTCAACACCACGTTCACCGACGCCCGGGAGCGGGCGCGCGCGTTCAGCGTGTACGGCGCGATCGCCGGCGCGGGCGGCGCGTTCGGTCTGCTGCTCGGCGGTGTGCTGACCGACGCGCTGGACTGGCGCTGGACGCTGTACGTGAACGTGGCCATCGCGGTCGTCGCCTTCGCGGGCGGCTGGCTGCTGCTGAGCAACCACCGCGACGCGGCGAACGCCAAGCTCGACGTCCCGGGCACCATCCTGGTCGCCGCCGGTCTGTTCTCCCTGGTCTACGGCTTCTCCAACGCCGAGACCCACGACTGGGGCTCGCCGCTGACCTGGGGCTTCCTGATCGCGGGCGGGATACTGCTGGCCGCCTTCGCCTGGTGGCAGACCCGGACCGCGCACCCGCTGCTGCCGCTGCGCATCCTGCTCGACCGCGACCGCGCGGCCTCCTTCCTCGCGGTGCTGATCGCCGCCGGCGGCATGTTCGGCGTGTTCCTCTTCCTGACCTACTACCTCCAGCTCAACCTCGGCTTCAGCCCCACGAAGACCGGTGTGGCGTTCCTGCCGATGGTCGGCGCGCTGATGGTGACCGCGCAGGTGGGCACCACCGTCCTGCTGCCGCGGACCGGCCCCAAGGTGGTCATCCCGCTGGGCTTCGCGGTCGCCACGGCCGGCATGGCCTGGCTGACCGGCATCGGCCTCGGCTCGCACTACCTCGGCGCGGTGCTCCCGCAGCTGATCGTGATCGGCGTGGGCCTCGGCCTCGTCATGCCGACGGCCATGCAGCTCGCCACCGGCGGGGTCGCGGCCGAGGACGCGGGCGTGGCCTCCGCGACCGTCAACGCCATGCAGCAGGTGGGCGGCTCGATCGGCACGGCCCTGCTGAACACCCTCGCGGCGAGCGCGGCCACCGACTACCTGGCCGGCCGGGACGCCACCAGCAAGCTGGTGCAGGCGCAGGCCACGATCGAGAGCTACACCACCGCCTTCTGGTGGTCGGCGGTCCTCTTCGGAGCCGGGACGGTCATCGCCTTCCTCTGCTACCGGCGCGGGGTGCCGCGGCAGGACGCGGGCGCCGCACCCGTCGTCCACATGTGACAGCCGTCGCGATCCAGGCCCGGGGGGCCGCCGTCCGCAGGGAGACGGCGGCCCCCCGTCCTGTCCGGGGCACGCTTGGGACGCCTTCCTCGGGTAACCCGCAGGGGAGATCACCTCGCCGACGGAAGGAGACGCCATGCCTGGCGGGAACGGGCACGACGACCACGAGGACCGGCCGGAGACGGCCCTGGAGGAGGTGCTCCGGGAGGTCGAGGAGGCCGAGAGGCGCGACGAGGACCAGTCCGCCTCGGGCGAGGCCGGAGACACCATCACCCCGAGCCCCACAGCGCAGGAGCAGGCGAAGGGCGACTGAGGAAGGGCGACCGAGGTCAGCCGGGCGGCGCGCCCACGGGGCGCTCCGCCGGCGCCCGCGCCACCCCGTACGGGTTCGCGGCCACGGCAGGGCCGGTTCGGTGCGGTGCGAGCAGTCGGTGACGACCACACCGGCGACCCGGCCGGAGGCGGCCGGGCGGCCCTCGTCGTCGGTCTCGGTCTCGATCCCAGTCTCGGAGAGCATCGCGTCCATCCGCTCCAGCACCCTCCGGTGCACGGCCGGCCCGCTGACCACACCCGGAGTCGATCACTAGTGCATTCCTGCGCGGCGGGTACCCGGACCGCATGAACCACCACGTGCGAGGACCCCTGCTGCCCCCGCCCCGAGGCCCGCTCTCCGCCGCGGTCACCGCGTACCTGCGCGGCACGGGCCCGCTTCCCGACCCCGCGGGCGCCCGGGCCGCCGATCCGTACGGCGACGACCTCCAGCTCGCCCTGTACCTCTGCTACGAACTGCACTACCGCGGCTTCGCCGGTGTGCCGCCGGAGACCGAGTGGGACCCGGAGCTGCTGCGGGTCCGGGCCGTGCTGGAACACCGCTTCGGTGCCGCGCTGCGCGCCGACACCCCGGTCCACGACAGCCTGGACGACGCGCTCGCCGCCCTGCTGGTCGAGCCGGCCGAGGGCACGGGGGTCACCCACTTCCTGTGTGCCGAGGGCGAGCTGTGGCAGCTGCGGGAGTACGCGGCGCTGCGCTCGCTGTACCACCTGAAGGAGGCCGACCCGCACGCCTGGGTGCTGCCGCGGCTGTGGGGCCGGGCGAAGGCGGCGATGGCCGCGGTGGAGTACGACGAGTTCGGCGGCGGCCGGGCCGAGCGGGTGCACGCGCGCCTGTTCGCCGACCTGATGACGGACCTGGGCCTGGACACCGCGTACGGCCGCCACCTGGACGCGGCCCCGGCCGAGATGCTGGCCGTCGTCAACCTGATGTCCCTGTTCGGCCTGCACCGCGACCTGCGCGGCGCGCTGGTGGGCCACTTCGCCGAGGTGGAGATCACCTCCTCGCCCGGCTCCCGCCGGCTGGCCGAGGCGATGCGCCGCACCGGCGCCGGCCCGGCCGCGGAGTTCTTCTACGACGAGCACGTGGAGGCGGACGCGGTGCACGAGCAGGTCGTCCGGCACGAGGTGATCGGTGGACTGCTCGCCGAGGAACCGGAGCTGGCGCCGGACATCGCCTTCGGGATCGACGCGACCGAGTATCTGGAGGACCGGCTGGCCCGGCGGCTGCTGGCCAACTGGCGCGCGGGACGGTCGTCCCTGCGGACCCCCCTGGACTCCCCCGGGCGCACAGCCCCGGACTCCCCCGTGCGGACACCCCTGGAACAGGAGGTTTCCCATACATCCTGAGCACCGGGGTACCCGCGCGATGTGATCGCTTTGGTGCTTCCGGGTGTGTACGCCCCGCAGGACGATACGGAGCTGCTGGCCGAGGCCCTCCGCGAGGAGGGGCCGCCGCCCGGCGCCCGGGTGCTGGACGTCGGCACCGGGAGCGGTGCGCTCGCCCTGGAGGCGGCCCGGCAGGGCGCCGAGGTGACCGCGGTGGACGTGTCCCGGCGGGCGGTGTGGACGGCCCGGCTGAACGCGTGGCTGACCCGGCTGCCGGTACGCATCCGGCGCGGCAACCTCTTCGCACCGGTGCGGGACCGGACGTACGACCTCATCCTGGCGAACCCGCCCTACGTGCCGGCGCCCGACGCCGGGCGAGGGCCGCACGGGCGGGCCCGGGCCTGGGACGCCGGGCGCGACGGGCGGCTGCTGCTGGACCGGATCTGCCGGGACGCGCCGGCGCTGCTGCGCCCGGGAGGGGTGCTGCTGATCGTGCACTCGGCGCTGAGCGGCTCCGACCGCACCCTGGAGCTGCTGCGGGCGGCGGGCCTGAAGGCCTCGGTGGTCCGGCGCCGCTGGATCGCCTTCGGCCCGGTGCTGCGCTCCCGGGAGGACTGGCTGCGCCGGAGCGGGCTGCTCGCGCCGGCCGAGGACAGGGAAGAACTGGTGGTCATCCGTGCCGAACGACCCTGCTGACGCCGCGGACCGCGCGGCAGCCTCCGCCGGCTCCACGGCGGACACCGCCCCCGCCGGCCCGGCGGCCGGCGCTCCGGCCGACCGGGCGCGGCGGATCACCGTGCAGCGGCGCGGGCCCCTCCTCGTGGAAGGGCCCGTGGAGATCGAGCTGGAGGACGGGACCACGGTCTCCTCGGACCGCTTCCGCGTCGCTCTGTGTACCTGCCGGCGCAGTCGCCGCTACCCCTGGTGCGACACGAGTCACCGGCGCAAGGCCTGAACAGCTCGTTGAAACCGATTGTTTCTCGCCGCTCCCCGGGCGGTCCCCCACGGACCGGCCCGGGGAGCGGCTGTGTGCCCGGGCCCGGCGGGCGGCCCCACTCCGCCCGCCGGCCCCGGCGCGAGATCGCAGGTTCCCCGCTCCAGGGGGCCGCACTCCCCAGTTGCGGGCCTGATCCGACGTCACGGGTACCCGTGCGATCCCGGTCCTAGAAGGCGAACAGACCGCCGCCGACGGCATCCCTCATGCACGCGTTGTCGAAGCTGCGCTCGTAGGAGACGCGCTTGCCCTGCCAGACACCCTGGACGGTGACGACGACGGGGTCGTAGACCTTGGCGCACATCACGTCGTCGGCCGGCTTCAGCGCGTCCGGTTCGCCGCCGACGCCGCGCAGTTCGGCGCAGGCCTGGGCGGCGGCCGGGTGGGTGCCGGAGGCGGTGGGGGCGCAGGTGAGGGTGACGGCGCGCTCCGGGGTGGCCGTGGCCGCGTCGTCGCCGTGGCCGGTGGTGAGCACCAGCGCCGAGGGGGCGTAGAGCGACGCCGGGGCGGCGCCCGGTGCGGCGACGGCGGCCCCGGTCAGGGGTCCGCAGACGGCGGCGGCGGTGAGGCCGAGGGCCGCTGCCCAGCGCGCGGTGTTCCGCATTGTGTGCATCCTTCCGCTCGAACAGTCGGGTCGCCGGCTCCGGCCCGGTCGGGCGCCGGAGCGGCGAGCGCCACTCTGCCGACTCCCTGGCGGAAACTCACATCGAACCCATGGGTTTCAGTAACCTTTCGTGTTGAATCAGTGGCGTGAAGTCACGGAATTCGAACGCCGTGACCCCGGAACCAAGCGGTTGCCCCGCTGTGGAAGCGGCCAGTTGGCCGAAAGACAGCTCTTCGTTAATCGTCCTGAAACATTCCGGCTCCGACCGCGTCACGCCCCTTCATGACTCCTCGTGTTCATGAAGTGATCACCAGACGCCGGTGCTCCCGTCGCCCGGCCCATGGGCGATTCATCCATGAGCGGCGCGAAATTTGGATGAACCGTCCTCTGGATCGCACGGTTCCGCCCGCCGTACCGTCGGCGCACCCCGCTGCCGTCCCCGCTGGAGCGCCCGTGTCCGCACAGCCCGCACCACCCGCCGCGTCCGCCTCCTCGTCGGCATCCGCCCTGACCGAGGTCGAGGCCCACGGTGTCGAACGCATCCCCGACGCCGACCGCACCGCGACCCCGCTGGACCTGTTCCGGCTCGCCTTCGGCGGCGCCAACACCTTCTCCACCTGTGTCCTCGGCGCCTTCCCGATCCTGTTCGGGCTCTCCTTCTGGCAGGGCCTCGCGGCCACCGTGCTCGGTGTCCTCGCGGGCGCGCTGATCCTGTGCCCGATGGCGGTGTTCGGCCCGGTCAACGGCACCAACAACGCCGTGTCGTCCTCGGCGCACCTCGGGGTGCACGGCCGGGTGGTCGGTTCGTTCCTGTCCCTGCTGACCGCCGTCGCGTTCTTCTCGCTGTCGGTGTGGAGTTCGGGCGACGCCCTGGTCGGCGGCGCGCACCGGCTGTTCGGCCTGGAGCGCGGCAACCTGTCGTACGTCGTCGCGTACGCGCTCTTCGCCGGTCTGGTGCTCGCGGTGTGCGTCTACGGCTTCCGGTTCATGCTGTTCATCAACAAGATCGCGGTGACCTCGGCGAGCGTGCTCTTCCTGCTCGGCGCCGTCGCGTTCGCCGGTGACTTCGACCCGTCGTACGCCGGGGTGTTCACCGCCTCGGCGGACGCGGCGACGCGGTCGATGTTCTGGCCGTCCTTCATCGGCGCGGCGCTGATCGTGCTGTCCAACCCGGTGTCGTTCGGCGCGTTCCTCGGCGACTGGTCGCGCTACATCCCGGCCGCCACCCCGCGCCGCCGGGTGGTCGGGGCCGCGTTCCTGTCCCAGCTCGCGACGCTGCTGCCGTTCGTGTTCGGTCTGGCGACGGCCAGCATCGTGGCGACGAAGGCGCCGAAGTACGTCGACCCGGCCGCGCCGGACTTCGTGGGCGGGCTGCTGGCGATCTCGCCGAGCTGGTTCTTCCTGCCGGTGTGTCTGCTGGCGCTGATCGGTGGCATGTCCACGGGCACGACCTCGCTGTACGGCACCGGTCTCGACTTCTCCTCGGTGTTCCCGAGGCTGTCGCGGGTCCAGGCGACGCTGCTGGTCGGCGTGTTGTCGATCGCGTTCATCTTCGTCGGCCGGTTCGGCCTGGACCTGGTGCAGTCGATCTCCACCTTCGCCACCATGATCATCACCTGCACCACGCCCTGGATGGTCGTGATGATGCTGGGCTTCTGGACCCGCCGCGGCTGGTACGACCCGGACGCGCTCCAGGTCTTCAACCGCCGTCAGCGCGGCGGCCGTTACTGGTTCGCGCACGGCTGGAACTGGCGCGGCATGACCGCGTGGTGGGTGTCGGCGCTCATCGGTGTGCTGTTCACGAACATCCCGGGCCAGTTCGTGGGTCCGCTGGGCGATCTGGCGCACGGCGTCGACATCAGCCTGCCGCTCTCGCTGGCGACGGCCGCGGTGCTCTTCCTGGCGCTGCTGTGGCTGTTCCCCGAACCCCGTGCCGCGTACGGCCCCGAGGGCGCCCGGCTGGTCCGCACGGTCGAGGTCCCGGTGCCGCCGATCACCGGTCCGGGAGCCGCCGTCGAGGCCCCCGCGCCCGTGCCGGCGGGCGGGGCCGGCTGACGCGGTCCCGTGGCGGGCCTCCGACGTACCGGTCGGTATCGTCGGGGGCGCACGCGGCCGACGACGCGCGGGAGTTGACGGATGGCACAGCACTGGGCGGACTTCCAGTACGAGATCTACCTGAACGGGATGACCGGGGCCGTGCCCCGGCTCCCCACCGACCTGACCCGGCTGGAGGAGCTGGCCGAACACCGGCTCGGCCCGGGCCCGGTGGGCTATGTGGCGGGCAGCGCGGGCGACGGCGGCACGGCCCGCGCCAACCGGGCGGCCCTGGCCCGGCGCCGGATCGTGCCGCGCGTGCTGCGGGACGTGCACGAGCGCGACCTCACCACCGAGGTGCTCGGGCGGACCCTGCCGGCACCGCTCGCCCTCGCTCCCGTCGGCGTGCTGTCGCTCATGCACCCGGACGCCGAGACCGCCGCCGCCCGGGCCGCCGCCGCACAGGGCGTGCCGTACGTCCTGTCGTCGGCGTCGAGCACGCCGATGGAGCAGGTCGCCGAGGCGATGGGGGACGCCGAGCGGTGGTTCCAGCTGTACTGGGGCAAGGATCGCGAGGTGACCCGGAGTTTCCTCGCCCGGGCCCGGGCGGCCGGCTTCTCGGTGCTGGTCGTCACGCTGGACACTCCGCTGCTGGGCTGGCGGCCCCGCGATCTGGACCAGGCCTACCTGCCGTTCGTGCACGGCGTGGGCACCGCCAACTACTTCACCGACCCGGCGTTCCAGGCGGGTCTGGCCAAGCCGGTGCACGAGGACCCGAACGCGGCGGTGCTGCACTTCCTCGGCCTGTTCGGGGACGCGAGCCACACCTGGCCGGACCTGGCCTTCCTGCGGGAGCACTGGGACGGGCCGATCGTCCTCAAGGGCGTCCTGCACCCGGACGACGCCCGGCTCGCCGCCGACGCCGGGATGGACGGTGTGGTGGTCTCCAACCACGGCGGCCGGCAGGTGGCCGGTTCGGTCGCGGCGGCCGACGCGCTGCCCCGGGTCGCGGACGCGGTGGGCGACCGGCTGACGGTGCTGTTCGACAGCGGGGTGCGCACCGGCGACGACGTCTTCAAGGCCCTGGCCCTGGGCGCACGGGCGGTCCTGCTCGGGCGCCCGTACGTCTACGGCCTCGGCCTGGACGGCCAGGCGGGCGTGGAGCACGTCATCCGCTGCCTCCTCGCGGAGTTCGACCTGACCCTGGCCCTGTCGGGCCACGCGCGCCCGGGTACGGTGACGCGGTCGGACCTGGAAGCCGACGGCGGCGCGGCCCCCTGAGGGCCGCGGGCCGGTACCGGCGTGCGGCCCGGCCGGGACACGGGCGGCGAAGTCGCCAACGGGACCGCCCATCCACTGCTGCGGGTCCGATATCCCGGCGGGCACCGGAGCGCCGGGCCCTCGCGTGCCCCGATGCCGGTGCCGGCTGCCGGTCCGCGACGGGCCGGCAGCCGGTGTGGTGACCTGCCGCAGCCCTACGCCGAGCCGCCGGAGATCCAGCGCTGGCCGGCGGACCCGTCCCGGACCTTGACGACCAGGTCGGCCCCCGCCCGGTCGCCGCCGGCGGCGAGCGCGAGCGTCCGGTCCCACCGCGGCAGCAACTCGCCCTCCGCGGTGAGGTCGTAGCGCACGTCGTCGCCCCGTTCCGACCCGGCGCCGGCGCAGCGGCCGAGGAGCACCACGCCGGCGTCGGCGTGCGAGTCCAGGCACAGACCGGTGCCGGCGGCACTGCGCAGCAGCCCGTCGGTCTCGTACGTCCACCGCTGCGTGGCCGAGCCGGAGCACTCGGCGAGCACGGCGCTCGCCCCCGCCTCCGGCGTGCCCTTGACGTCCAGGCACCGGCCGGCGGCGTTGCGCAGCGGACCCGGCCGGCCGGCGGCGGGCAGGCCCGGGGTGCCCGACGGAGCCGACGCGCCGGGGACGGCACTGGAGGCGACGGGGGCGGTGCCGTCGTCGCCGTCCGGCCACACGCCGACCGCGAGGACGGTGGCGAGCAGCCCGGCGGAGGCCACGCCGACCCCGGTCAGCAGCGTCCGGGACGACCAGGCGGTGCCGGGTGCCCGGTGCGCGGACACCCCGGCGAGGAACCGGGCCGGCAGCCCCCTTCCGCCCTCCTCTGTGCCGCGCCGGCGTCCGCCGGACCGCCGGGAGCCGCCGCGGGCGGGGCCGGGGCGGCGGCCGGGGCGCGAGTCGAGGTAGCGGCGGGCGCCCCAGCCGAGCACGGCCTCGGCGAGCAGCACGCCCAATGCCGCGTCGGCGTGACCGAGTTGCTCGGCCGCGTGCCGGCAGTAGGCGCAGCCGGCCAGATGCTCCTGGACGTCGGGCAGCAGCGCGCCGCCCCGGCGGATCGGGACGTCGAGCAGGCGGTTGTAGTAACGGCAGTCCTTGCCGGGCGCGAGTTCCCGGTGGGCGCGTACCAGGCCCTCGCGGAATTTCTCCCGGGCCTGTTCGAGCGCGGCGGCGGCGTTGCGGATGTCCACGCCGAGCAGTCCGGCGGGCACGTCCAGCGGTTCGGCCTCGACCTCGACGTGCCACAACAGGGCCCGTTCCAGGCGGGAAAGGCCGTGGAAGGAACGGTCGGAGAGGGCGCGGTTCTCCGGTACGAGCGGTTGCGCGGCCCGCATCCCGCGGCCCCCGGCGGGTTTGCCGAGTCCGGGGAGCACGGCGGTGATCCGGTCGGTGCCGGACCAGTTCAGGACCGTGTCACGGACGGCCACCAGCAGGCGGGGCCGCAGCGCGTCGGCGGGTTCGCCGAGCGCCAGCCGGCCGAGGACCTGGTGGAAGGCGGTCGCGGTGACCATGTGGGCGAGGGGTCCGGAGGCGGCCAGGCAGATGACCGCGTACTCCTGGGCCGGCTGCCAGTGCCGGGCCATCAGGAGGGCGGCCGACCGGGAGGCCTCCGCGTCGGAGCCGGCCCGCAGCGGGCCGGCGAGGAACTCGTCGGATTCCCCGGGATCGGCGCCGGACGGCGGATAGGGAGGACGAGGGGGGTGGGGGGTGGGCACGGAGCGGATTCCTTCTGGCGCGTGTGCGAGCGGGAAATTCACCGCGTTCGCACCCTTGCACAAATGCCACAGGGGCAACAAGGCGCACGGAGGACATCAGCCGGTTTGAAAGAAAGTCAGAATCGGGGCCACGGCCTGCGGTTGTCGCGGAAGCGGCCGGATTCCTCATGCGCCCCGTGTGAAGCGTGCGCACGCGCCCGCCGGACGCGCACGCTCCCACGGCGGGCGGCCCGGTGGTGGACTGGGTGCCGGTCCTCCTCGGAAAGGCCCGCTCCCGGCCGGCGGCTCCCGGCGGCTTCCCCCGCCGGCCGGGGGCGGGGCGGGTCCGGCCGCCTCAGATCTGCCAGGAGCGGAGCCGGTCGGCGGCGCCGTACACGTCGGTCTTGCCGGAGATCAGGTCGCGGGCCAGGTCGACGAGGGCGCCGTAGGGCGGGTCGATGCCGACGCCGCTGACGAACATGTAGGCCACGGCGGTGGCGCAGGCGAAGCGGGCGTTGGCCGCGGGCAGCGGCTTGAGCACGGCGAGGGTGTGCAGCAGCGCGGCGGCGCGCCAGGCGGCGTCGGAGTCCACGCCGAGCCGGGGCGGGTCCACCCGGTGCCGGGCGACGGCGGCGACCAGCGCGGAGAAGTCGTCCACGGCGGGCTGGTCGGGCAAGACCTCCTCGTGCCGCTGGAGCAGCCACGGGACGTCGATGTGGATGACGGAGGGCATCACTCAGGCGGCCTCGCCCCTGGCGGGGCGCTCGTCGTCGGGGAAGGCCGCCGCGAACTCCTCGGCATGGCCGGCGAAGAAGCGGCGGAACGCCTCCGCGCCCTCCTGGAGGGCCCGGTGCCGGGCGATGTCGGCGGCGGCGGCCTCGCGCACGAGGGCCTTCATCGACGTACCGCGCTCCTTGGCGATCTGCCGCAGGTCCTCTAGTTCCCGTTCGCTGAACTCCACGTTGAGAGCTGGCATGCCCCTCACGGTACCGCGCGGGTACTCACGCGTAAATACGCCCAGGTCAAAGGGGGCTCGGTGCGGTACCGGCCAGGGCTGAGCATGTCCGGGCGGGAACGGTCGGCGCAGCTCCTGTTCAGCCACGCCCCCGGCGAGTTCCTCATGGTGGAACAGCGACGCCGCCTGACCGCCCCCGGGCCGTGCCCGCCCCGTCACACGTCGAGCCGGCTGATCCGCACCGCCCCCTTCGTCTGGCCCGGGTACGCGCTGGTGAGCGTCAGCCGCAGCCGGGAGCCGCGTACCGCGTCGAAGGTGATGGCCGTCGGGCTGTCGGAGGCGGTGGCCCACTCCACCTTCGTCCCGGTCACCGGGACCCAGGCGCGGCCGTCCCACACCGTCACCTCGGCCCGCGCGGGCAGGGTGTGGCCGGCGTCGACGGTGAAGGAGACCGCGAGCCGGTCGACGGTCCGGGTGCGCCCGAAGTCGACGGACACCCAGTCCTTCGGCCGGGCCCCACTGAACGCCGGCAGCAGCGCGGTGGCCTGCTTGACGAAGGCGTTGGACCAGCCGGTGGCCGGGTCGCCGTCCAGCATCGCGGCGGGCAGGGTGTCCGGACGGCCGGAGTAACCGGCGTCGGCGTACGGGTAGCCGGGCGGCGTCGGGTGGTCGGGCCGGAAGCCGGCGGGTTCGGTCGTGGCGGCCGAGCGGGCCGGGCTCATGGCCAGGCGGGCCGTGCCCGCGCGCAGGCCGTCCACCCGGGCGGTGACCTTCAGGGTGCCGGGCCGGGTGCCGGAGCGGACGATGGCGAGGGCCTTGCCGTGGAAGGCGGTGCGGGTGCTCGCCTGGTAGCGCTCGGCGCTCTCCTGGCGGCCGTTGTCGACGCCGGCCAGGGAGCCGCCGGTGACGTCGAAGGCGATGAGGTGGTCCGCGTCGGGCACGACCACGCCGTGCGCGTCGACGATCTCGGCGGTGACGAAGGCCGGCGAACGGCCGTCGGCGGCGAGGGACGTGCGGTCGGCGGTGAGCCGTACGGCGTGCGGGGCGCCGGCCGTACGCAGCACGTCGGTGGCGACGGCCTTGCCGTCCCGCCGGGCCACCGCCTTCAGCTCACCCGGCCGGTACGGCACCTTCCAGGTCAGGTGCAGCTTGCCCGCGCTGCCGTTGGGGCTGGTGTAACTGCCCGGGTAGGGGCCGTCGGTGAAGGTCTTGTCGTCGCCGGTGGGTTCGGTGGTCTCCAGGTAGCCGCGGCCGTCGGTGGTCCGCTTGACGTCGAACTCCCGCACTCCCAGGGACTCTCCGTTGAGGAACAGCTCGACGGTGGGCACGTTGGCGTACGCCCACACCTCGACGGTGTCGCCCTCCTCGTGGTTCCAGGTCATGGGCAGCAGGTGGACCATCGGCTCGGTCGTCCACTGGCTCCGGAAGAGGTGGTACATGTCCTTGGGGAATCCGGCGGTGTCGACGGCGCCGAAGAAGGACGCCTTGACCGGGAAGACGTCGTACGGCGTCGGTTCGCCGATGTAGTCGATGCCGGACCACAGGAACTGGCCCGCGAACCACTTCCGGTCCCGGTCCTTCTTGTGCCCGTACTCGCCGCTCATCGTCCAGGAGGCGAGGTTGTTGTCGTAGGAGGAGACCTCCCGCCTGCCGGGTGTGTGGTTCTCGCCCGTGTTGAGGTGCTCCGGCTCCTGGTAGGTGCCGCGGGTCGAGGTTTCCGAGGAGGACTCGGACTCGAAGAGGAACAGGTGCGGGTAGGCCGCGTGCAGGGCGTCCACCGACTTGGCCGTGTTGTAGTTGAGGCCGAGGCCGTCCAGTTTGGCGAGCATCAGGTCGGCCGCCGAGCCCTTGGCGGGTACGCGCCGGTACTTGTCGGAGCCGATGACGAGCGGCCGGGTGTCGTCGGCGGCCTTGACGGCGGCGATGATCCGGTCCGCCATGGCGAGCCCGGCGGTGGAGGTGGAGTCGGGGATCTCGTTGCCGATGGACCACAGCACCACGGCGGGCGAGTTGCGGGCGGCCAGGACCATCTCGGTGGCGTCCCGTTCGCACCACTCGTCGAAGAACCGGCCGTAGTCGTACGTCGTCTTGCCGGTGCGCCAGCAGTCGAAGGCCTCCACCATCATCACGATGCCCAGCTCCTCGCAGACCTGGATCATCTGCGGCGAGGGCGGGTTGTGGGAGGTGCGGAAGGCGTTGACGCCCATCGACTTCATGATCCGCATCTGCCGGCGCACGGCGTCGATGCTGATCGCGGCGCCGAGCGCGCCCTGGTCGTGATGGAGGTCGACTCCCTTGACCTTCGTGTACGCGCCGTTGAGGGAGAAGCCCTCCTCGGGGTCGAAGCGGAAGGTGCGGATGCCGAAGGGTGTGCGGCAGGTGTCGGTGGTGCGGCCCCCGACGCGCAGCTCGGTGTGCAGGGTGTAGCGGTGCTCCGGGGTCGCGAAGTCCCACAGGAGGGGCTCGGGGACGGTCAGTTCGTGGGTCTCGGTGGCCTCGTCGGCGACGGCGGCGGTGCTGACCGCACGGGCGACGGTCCGGCCGTCCGGGGCGACGACGCGGGAGCGCACCTCCACGTCCGCGCCGGTGCCGGAGGCGTTCCGCACGGTGGTCCGCACCCGGACCAGCGCCCGGTCGGCGAAGACCTCCGGCGTGGTGACGTACGTGCCCCAGCGGGCCACGTGCACCGGCTCGGTGATCACCAGACGGGCCTCGCGGTAGATGCCGCTGCCGGAGTACCAGCGGCTGCTGGGCAGCCGGTTGCGGACCTCGACCGCGAGCACGTCGGCGGTGGTGCCGTCGGTGTGGACGAGGTCGGTGAGGTCGAAGGCGAAGCCGGTGTAGCCGTAGGGGTGGCGGCCCACCTCGGTGCCGTTGCAGTAGACGTGGGCGTCCATGTAGACGCCGTCGAACTCGACCGAGATCCGCTTGCCGGCGCAGTCGCGCGGGAGGGTGAAGGCGAGCCGGTACCAGCCGAGGCCGCCCGGGAAGAAGCCGGTGCCGCTGGTGGTGCCGTGGTCGGTCGTGGGGGTCTGCTCGATGCTCCAGTCGTGGGGGACGGCGACCTCGCGCCAGGCCGAGTCGTCGTAGCCCGGGTCGGCGGCGCGGGCGTAGGCGCCGGTGGGGTCGGTGCCGTCCGGGTCGGCCAGGGCGAAGCGCCAGCCGTCGCGCAGGGGCACGGTGTGGCGCCCCCCGGCGGCGGACGCGCCGGCGGCGAGGGCGGCCGGAGCCGTGGAGACGTCCAGGAGCGTCCCGGCCGCGGGCGCTGCCGTGGCTGCGACCAGAACCGATCTGCGCGTGACCGACATGGGCGGCTCTCCCTCGTCCGGGCCCAGAACTACTCACAACTGATCGTGAACAAACAGATTCTGACGTCCAACCACACACGATCGTCAAGGGTCCGGAACCCTGCGCGTACCGTCGGCGGCGCATCGGCCGGATTCGGCCCTTGACCGCGCCCCGGCCTGTTCGACGGGTCGGCCCGGCGGCCGGGAATCGGGGCTCATGGGCGGGCGCGAAGCACTAGGCTGGTACACGAGTGGTGCCACCTGTTCACTGTGAGTGTGCGCTTGGGAGCGGCGACGATGAGCCGGGTCTATCCGTTCGACGATGCGGCGACGGCCCGGGCTGTCATCGGCCACGACGGAACGCTGGTGGAGTGGAACGAGGGCGCCCGCCGCCTGCTCGGCCACCCGGCCGACGCCGTCCTGGGCCGCCCCGCCGCCGAGCTGCTGGCCGACGCCGGCACCCCGGTGCCGCCCACGGGCCCCCGCTGGGCGGGAACGGTCGGATTGCGCCACCGGGACGGCCGTACCGTCCTCGTGTGGCTGCTCGCCCACCACCGCCCGCCGCACGACGAGCACCCGGGCGACTGGCTCGTGGTCACCCCGCTCACCGGCACCGGTCCGCCCGCCGCCGACGACCCGCTCACCGAGGCCGGCCTGATCCAGTCGCCGTGCCCGGTCGCCGTCTACGACGACCGGCTGCGGCTGCGCCGGATGAACGAGGCGATGGCCGGCGTCGTCGGGCTGCCCGAGGAGCGGGTACGCGGGCTGCGGCTCGCGGAGATCGGCGGCAGACCGCAGAGCGAGGAGCTGGAGGAGAGCATGCTCCGGGTGCTGGCCTCGGGCCGGCCCCTGGACGTGCAGACCTTCATGCGCACCGGCGGCGAGGACCGGGCCCACGCCTGGCTCGCCAGCATGGCGCCGGTCCGGGACCCGGCCGGCCGGGTCCGGGGCGTGTGCCTGGCCGCGCACGACATCACCGACAACCACCGCGCCCGGCAGCGGCTGCAACTGCTCAACGAGGCCAGCGTGCGCATCGGGACCACGCTCGACGTCACGCGTACCGCGCAGGAGCTGGCCGACATGTGCGTGCCCGTGCTCGCCGACTTCGTCACCATCGACCTGCTGGACCCGCAGGAGTACGGCGGTGAGCCCCCGGCCCGCATCACCGCGCCGGTGCGGCTGCGCCGCGCCGCCCACCAGTCGGTGCTGCCGGACCTGCCGGAGGTGGTGGTCCGGCCCGGGACGACGGAGGAGTACCCGGCCCTCTCCCCCCAGGCCGACTCGATGACCGCGGGCCGCACGATCACCGCCTCCGTGTCCGCCGGTGACCTGGACCAGTGGCTGGCCTGGCACCCGGTGCGCGGCGAGCGGGTGCGGCGGTACGGCATCCACTCCTCGATGTCGGTGCCGATCCAGGCCCGCGGACTCACCCTCGGGGTCGCGGTGCTCACCCGGCACCGCCGCCCGGACCCCTTCACCGCGGACGACGTGCTGCTGGCCGAGGAGATCACCGCGCGGGCGGCCGTCTGCATCGACAACGCCCGCCGCTACTCGCGCGAACGGGAGACGGCGCTCGCGCTCCAGCGCAGCCTGCTCCCCCGCTCGCTGCCGCGCACGGCCGCGCTGGACGCCTCCTCCCGCTATCTGCCGGCCGCGCGCGCCGGCGTGGGCGGGGACTGGTTCGATGTGATCCCGCTGTCCGGGCTGCGGGTCGCGATGGTCGTCGGGGACGTCGTCGGGCACGGCATCCAGGCCTCGGCCACCATGGGCCGGCTCCGCACCGCCGTGCGTACCCTCGCCGACATCGACCTGGCCCCGGACGAGCTGCTCACCCACCTGGACGACCTGGTGCTGCGGCTGTCGGAGGACGCCGGCGCCGAGGGCAGTCCGGGCGAGGTCGGCGCGACCTGCCTGTACGCCGTCTACGACCCGGTGTCCCGCCGCTGCGCGCTGGCCCGCGCCGGGCATCCGCCGCCCGTGCTGCTGCGGCCGGGCGGCCGGCCCCAGCAGCTCGACCTGCCCGCCGGTCCCCCGCTGGGCCTCGGCGGGCTGCCGTTCGAGTCCACCGAGGTGGACCTGCCCGAGGGCACCGTCCTCGCCCTGTACACGGACGGTCTGGTGCAGTCCCGGGAACGGGACCTGGACGCCAGCCGCGAGCTGCTGCACCGGGCGCTGGGGCGGGACACGGACTCCCTCGACGAGGCGTGCGACTTCGTCCTGCACGCCCTGCTCCCGGGCGGGGCCGCACCGGACGACGTGGCGCTGCTGCTGGCCCGCACCCGGGGGCTGCCCGCCTCGCAGGTGGCGACCTGGGACATCCCCGCCGACCCGGCGCTGGTCGCGCCGA
This sequence comes from Streptomyces corchorusii, assembly GCF_001514055.1. Lineage (NCBI taxonomy): Bacteria > Bacillati > Actinomycetota > Actinomycetes > Kitasatosporales > Streptomycetaceae > Streptomyces > Streptomyces corchorusii. The sequence goes on from NZ_KQ948353.1 coordinate 515,939, forward strand.
TCCGCAAGCAGGTCGTGGACCAGCTGGACGCCTGGTCGCTGAGCGAGGCGACGTTCACGGCGGAGCTCGTGGTCAGCGAGCTGGTCACCAACGCCATCCGGTACGGGGCGCGGCCGATCCGGCTCCGGCTGATCCACGACGCGACCACGCTGATCTGCGAGGTCTCCGACACCAGCCACACCGCGCCGCACCTGCGCCGGGCGAAGACCTTCGACGAGGGCGGCCGGGGCCTGCTGCTGGTCGCCCAGCTCACCCAGCGCTGGGGCAGCCGGCACACCCCGGAGGGCAAGACGATCTGGGCCGAACTGCCGCTGTACGAGGAGGACCGGTAGCCGCGGGGCCGCCTCTCAGGAGGCGGCCAGCCAGGGCCGCACCTGTTTGCGGGCCTCGTGCAGACGGGACTTGAGGGTGCCGAGCGGGATGCCCGCGCGCTCGGCGGCCTCGGCGTAGTCCAGCTGGCAGATGTCCCGGTAGACCAGCGGCGCCACCAGATGCGGATGCTCGCGCTCCAGCCGCTCCAGGGCCTCCAGCAGATCCACCCGGGAGCCGGCGATGACGCTGGTGGTGCGCGGGTCGACGGCGTGTGCGGGCTCGATGGCCGCGGGCTGTTCGGCGGCCCGCCGTTTCAGCTCGCGGTACTTCTGCCGGCAGCAGTTGGCGACGACGGTGTACAGCCAGGTGCCGAAGCGGCTGCGGCCCTGGAAGCCGGTGATGTGCCGGGCGACCTGGAGCAGCACGTCCTGCGCGGCTTCCTCGGCGTCCTCCCGGCAGGGCAGGAAGCGCGCGCAGCGGCGCACGACCTCGGGCCGTATCTCGGTCAGCAGCCGGTCCAGGGCCCCGCTGTCGCCGGCGGCGGCGCGCCGGGCGAGGTCTTCCGTCGGCGCCTGGTCCTGCACGGACGGGCCCCCCTCCAAGTCGATCTCAGGCCAGGCATGATAGTCGTATGCACCCCCTGGAGCGGATCGGCCGCCACCGCCTCGAACGGCCGCTGGGCAGCGGCGCCTTCGCCACGGTGTGGCTCGCGCACGACCCCGAGCTCCAGGCCCCCGTGGCGGTGAAGGTCCTCGCCGAGAACTGGTCGCACCGGCTCGACATCAGGGAGCGCTTCCTGTCCGAGGCGCGGCTGCTGCGCCGGGCCGGGTCCAGCCGGGTGGTGCAGGTCTACGACATCGGGGAACTCCCGGACGGCAGGCCGTACTTCGTGATGGAGTACGCCGCCGGCGGGACCCTCGCCGATCTGCCGGCGGGCGGCCCGCTGCCGGTGCGGGAGGCGCTCGCGCTGACCGCCGAGGCCGCGCGCGGCGCCGCCGCGCTGCACGAGGCGGGCATAGTCCACCGCGACATCAAGCCGACCAATGTGCTGTTGCACACCGCCCCGGACGGCACCCGCCGGGTGCTGCTGGCCGACCTGGGGCTGGCCAAGAGCCTCGCACAGGCGTCGGTGCTGACCCTGGCGGCCGGTTCGGCGGGCTACCAGCCGCCGGAGCAGGCCGAGCCGGGCGAGGGCATCGACGAGCGGGCGGACGTCTACAGCCTGGGCGCGGTCGGCTACGAACTGCTCACCGGGACCGTCCCGGGCCCGCCGGGGAAGGTGATACCGCCCCGGCGGCTGCGGCCGGAGCTCGGCGCGGACGTGGAGCGGGCGCTGCTGCGCGCGCTGGAGCCGGACCGGGCGCGGCGCTGGCCGGGCGCCCTGGCGTTCGCCCACGAGCTGGAGCGGCTGGCCGCAGGTCCGTCGGCGCGGCCCGCGCGGCGCCTGGACGGGGTGCGCGGCCGGCTCAACACCGTGACGCTGGCCGTGGCCGCGGTCCTCGCCGCCACCGCCGCCGCGGTGGCGGTGACCGTGGCGCTGCACCGGGACGGCGGCACGGACGACGGGGTGCGGATCGCGGACGCCACCGGGCGGGTGACCCTCCGGGTGCCCGCCGGCTGGGGCCGCGAGCTGCGCGACTCCGGCTGGGACCCGCACGCGCTCGGGCTGCCGGCGGGGCACGAACCGGGTCTCGTGGTGGCCGACGACCTGTCCGGCTGGTCCGATCCGAAGGCCGCCGTGGACGGGGTGTTCGTCGGGGTCGGCGGGCGCGGCGACGTCACCGCGAAGGTGAAGGCGCTCGCGCACCCCGGCTGCCGCTACACGGGCGCCCACGGCTTCACGGACACCGACTGGCACGGGCTGGTCCGGGCCTGGAACGACTGCCCGGACGGCGGCTCGATCACCGAGTCCGCGCTGCTCCCGGCCGCCGGGGCGGCGCGGTCGCAGGTGTACGTGCAGGTGCGCGAGCGGGGTGACGGCGGCGCCGCCGACGGCGTGCTCCGTTCGCTGCGGGTGGCCTGAACGCGCCTGCCGGGAGCGGGCGCGGGGAAGAGAACACGACAGAACCCGGCGCGTCCCGAACTTTTCCGGCGGTCCGTGCATCGGACGGAGAGGACGGCGCACCCGGCGCCGTAGGCACGCGTTCCCGTCGCGTGCCGTGACCTCCAGGAGTGTTGAGCGACATGGTGTACACCCCCCGGTCCGCGCGGCACGGGGCCCTGCTCGTGGGCACGGTCGCCGTGCTGGGCCTGCTGACCGCCTGCGGCGACGGCACGAGCGAGCACGGCGAGGCCCCGGCCACCGTCTCGGGTACGGCCGCCCCCGCGACGGACGGCACGACGAGCCCGGCGCCGCCCGCCACGGCCTCCTCCGCCACCGGCACCGGCTCGCCGGCCGCGCCCCGGACGACCACGTCCCCGGGCGGCGCCACGGCCACGACCGCCCCGGCCGCGACGAGCACCCGCTGCCACACCTCCGAGCTGCGCGCCTCCGTGGGCCGCAACGACCCGGGCGCCGGCCAGGAGAACTTCCCCGTGGTCCTCACCAACGCCTCCGCCCGGACCTGCACCCTGCACGGGTATCCGGGCGCGGCCTTCGTGGGCGCCTCCGGTGACCAGCTCGGTCCGGACCCGAAGCGGTCCCCGGGCACGCCGGTGACCGTCACGCTCAAGCCCGGGCAGAGCGCCTGGGCGGGGCTGACCTTCTCCAACCCGGGGGTCAGCGGCGCGAAGACGGCCACGCCGGCCGCGCTGCTGGTGACTCCGCCGGACGAGCGGGACCAGGTGAAGGTGGTCTGGAAGGGCGGCCCCGTGCCGGTCTCCGGCAACTCCTCGACCGTCCGTCTGACGGTGTTCACCCCCGGCGCCGGGCCCTCCTGACCCGACGCCCCCGCGCGCGGACCCCGCTGTCACTCCCCCGAGGCAGCGGGGTCCGTCATGCCGGCGCCGGACGCGTTCGGCATGCCGGCGCCCACAACTGTCACAGGACGGCAACAGCCGCCGCAGGCCGCGATCTTTTCCCGCCCTCCGGTCATCGAACCCGGTCGACCGCACAGCGAAGTGGCCCCCAGGGGCCGTGACCAGGGAATCGGGGAGAAGATGAGCGGGATCTCACGCAGGCGGATGCTGGCGTCCGGGGCGGTGGCGGGCGCCCTCGGAACACTGGCCGCCTGCTCCTCCGGCACCGGCCTGAGGACCGGCGGGCCAGACCCGGCGGACGGGAAGGGCACCGCGCAGGCCCGGCCGGTGAAGCCGATCGGCGACGGCTCCACCGCCGACACCGGCGCCCAGCCGCACCAGCCGGAGCCGGAGCGGCTGCGTCCGGGCCGGCGGCCCCCGCAGTTCGTGGTGTTCTCGTGGGACGGCGCGGGCGAGCTGAGCAACAAGCTGTTCTCCCGGTTCCGCAAGGTGGCCGCCGACCACGGCGCCGGGATGACGTTCTTCCTCAGCGGCATCTACACGCTGCCCGAGTCCAAGAAGCACCTGTACCGGCCGCCGCAGCACCCGGTCGGCGCCTCCGCGATCGGCTACCTCGCCGACCGGCACATCCACGCCACGCTCCAACAGGTGCGCGCGGCCTGGCTGGAGGGCCACGAGATCGGCACCCACTTCAACGGTCACTTCTGCGGCGCGACCGGCGTGCGCAACTGGTCCCCGGCCGAGTGGCGCAGCGAGATCGACCAGGCGGTGGACTTCGTGACGAAGTGGAAGACCAACACCGGCTTCACCGACCTCGACCCGTTGCCCTTCGACTACCGCAAGGAGCTGATCGGCGGCCGTACCCCCTGTCTGGAGGGCCAGGCCCGGCTGCTGCCCACCGCCGCCGCGCTCGGCTGGAAGTACGACGCCAGTTCCCCCGGCGGCCTCCAGGTCTGGCCGGGCAAGGTGCAGGGAGGCAGGCTCTGGGACTTCCCGCTCCAGTCCATACCGTTCGCCGGGCACTCCTTCCAGGTCCTCTCGATGGACTACAACATGATGTTCAACCAGTCCGGCGGGAACCCGCTCGGCGACCGCGCGCAGTACGACACCTGGCGCGTCCAGGCCCGCGACACCTACCTGGCCGGTTTCCGGCGGGCCTACGAGTCCAACCGCGCGCCCCTCTTCATCGGCAACCACTTCGAACGCTGGAACGGCGGCATCTACATGGACGCCGTCGAGGAGGCGATCGGGAAGATGGCCGCCTACGACGACGTGCGGTTCGTGTCCTTCAAGCAGCTGGTGGCCTGGCTGGAGGCGCAGGATCCGGCGGTGCTGCGCAAGCTGCGCACGCTCGGGCCCGGACAGTCCCCGGCGGGCGGCTGGGCGGAGTTCCTGGGCGCGGCGGGCGCCGGGGCGTCGTAGTCCGTCCGCGATCGTCTGTTTTCATGGGCGGGCACCCTCGATCCACTTCGGAAGGACCCGCCCTGAACACCCCGCTCGCCGAGGCCCTGTCCGCCGTACTGCTGGTCGCCGTGCTGGCCTGGGCCGTCGTACGACCCTTCGGATGGCCGGAGGCGGTCATGGCCGTGCCCGCCGCCGGGATCGCCGTCGCGACCGGCGCCATCTCCCTAGACCACGCGCGGGCCGAGGTGGAGCGGCTCGGCCCGGTGGTCGGGTTCCTGGCGGCGGTGCTGGTGCTCGCCCACTTCTGTGACGTGGAGGGGCTGTTCCAGGCCTGCGGGGCGTGGACGGCGCGATGGGCGGGGGGCCGTCCGGTGCGGCTGCTGACGGCGGTGTTCGCGCTGGCGTCGGTCATCACCGCCGTCCTCAGCCTGGACGCGACGATCGTGCTGCTCACCCCGGTGGTCTTCGCCACGGCCGCGCGGACGGGCGTCCGGCCCAAGCCGCACGTCTACGCCTGTACGCATCTGTCGAACACGGCGTCTCTGCTGCTGCCGGTGTCCAACCTGACGAACCTGCTGGCGTTCGCGGCGAGCGGGCTGAGCTTCACCCGGTTCGCGGCGCTGATGGCGCTGCCGTGGCTGGCCGCGATCGGCGTCGAGTACCTGGTGTTCCGACGGTTCTTCGCCCGGGACCTGGCGGCGGCGGCCCCGGCGGGCCGGGACACCGGTGAGACGCCCGAGCTGCCGCTGTTCGCGCTGGTGACCGTGGGCTGCACGCTGGCGGGGTTCGTGGTGGCGTCGGCGTTCGGCGTGGAGCCCGCCTGGGTGGCCGCGGCGGGCGCGCTGGTGCTGGCCGGGCGGGCGCTGGTGCGCCGGAAGGCGGGTCCGGCGGCCGTCGTACGGGCGGCGGCCCCGGCCTTCCTCGCGTTCGTGCTGGCGCTGGGCATCGTGGTGCGGGCGGTGGTCGACAACGGGCTCGCGGACGTGCTCGGGCGGGTGATGCCGGGCGGCACCGGGCTGCCCGCGCTGCTCGGGATCGCCGCGCTGGCCGCCCTGCTGGCCAACCTGATCAACAACCTGCCCGCGGTCCTGGTCCTGCTGCCGCTGGCGGCACCCGTCGGCCCGGGGGCCGTCCTGGCGGTGCTGCTCGGCGTGAACATCGGCCCCAACCTCACCTACGCCGGGTCGCTGGCCACGCTGCTGTGGCGGCGGATCGTCCACCAGCACGAGCACGACGTGGACCTCCGCGAGTTCACCCGGCTGGGGCTGCTCGCCGTGCCCTCCTCCCTCGCCATCGCGGTGGTGGCACTGTGGGGGTCGCTGCAAATCCTGTGACGGGTAGTGGGCGAAGGAGGCCGAGGAATGCGTGTGATCGCCTGGCTCGTGGAAGGCACCTGGCCCGCCTGCGTGGACGCGGTGCGCGCCCACGCACCGGGCGACGCCGAGGTGGTGCTGCTCCATGTGAGCGGGCCGGACGTGCCGGCGGTGGCACACGGGGCCTTCGCCGGGCTGCTCGGGCGGCGGAGCCAGGACCCGGGTGACCGCCTCGAAGCGCTCGGTGACACGTCGGCGACCGCCCTGCTCGACGCGGCGGCCGAGCGGCTGGGCCGGCCCTGCGTGCGCGAGGAGCGGTCGGGCCGGGTCGAACGGGAGGTCGTGGCCGCCGCCGAGGGGGCCGGGCTGCTCGTGCTGGCGCGGGACGGGGACCGGTCCCGGCTGGGCCCGAAGAGCCTGGGACCGGCCGTACGCTTCGCCGTCGACCACGCGCCCTGCCCGGTCCTGCTGGTCTGGCCGGAACCGGCCCCGCGGCTGGACACGATCCCGCCACCGCCGCCGCACCACCACCCGTGACCCGGCGGCGCCGGCGTCCTGGGGGGCCGCCCTACGTCACGGCCGGTGCGGCGCGGAGAGGGGGACCGGGGTCCTACCGCCGTCCCAGTCGACGTTCTCCATCCGCAGGTCCGGGTGGGCGGTGTCGACGGCCCAGCGCTGCGCGGTGCCCGCGGCGCGGGTCTTGACCACGAGGGCGCCGGAGCCGTCGGTGGCGGCCGGGGTGAGGGCCAGTCCCTGGTCGGAGCGCGGCAGAAGGGCGCCCTGGCGGGTGACGTCGTAGTGGAGGTCGCGGGCGGCGTCGCCGGTTGCCGTGCAGGGGGCGAGGCGCACGGAGTAGCCGAGGCGGGAGTCCAGGCACAGACCGGGGGCGGCGCCGCTGCGCAGCAGACCGTCGGTCCCGTACGTCCACTGCTGGGTCGGGGCGGCGGAGCAGTCGGCGAGTTCCGTCTCGGCGCCCCGGACGGCCTTGTCGCCGACGACCCCGACGCACAGGCCGGAGGCGAGGTTGCGCAGCCGGCCCCGCAGGGTGCCGTGGCCCGAGGCGTTCCGGTCGGCCCAGGAGGGACCCGGGGAGGCGGCGTCACCGCCCGGCGTACGGGAGGGCGTCCCGACGGCGCCGGGCGCCGGCACGCCGTCGGAGCCGAGCGCCGACCACAGCGCCAGGGGCAGGACGACCAGACCGCTGACGGTGAGGACAGCCAGCGCGAGGTTCCGGCGCCGGGCCCGGCGGGCGGCGCGCTGGACGGAACGGCGGGAGGCGGGCCCCGGCCCGGCGCCTTCCGCGCCCGGGGCGGTGACGGGGTTCGCACGCGTGCGGCGCCGGGCGCTCCGCGCACCCGACAGGGCGGATCCGGCACGCTCGATGCCCTCGGCGACGGCCGAGGAGGCCGCGCCTCGGCGCCGGACGAAGGACACACCAGGGCCGACCGCACGACGTGCACCCCTCGCACCGGACCCACCGGGCACAGCGCGCCCGGCGCCGTCGGTCGCGGCGGAGGAGGCTCCCCCTGCGCGCCGGACACGCGATGTACCGCGCCCCGCCGGCCGGCGGGCGCCCCCCAGACCCGGCACACCGGAGTCGACGTCGTCCGTGTCCTCGGCAACGGTGGACCGTGCTCCCCCGGACGACGGGCGTCGGTGGGCCGATCGACCGGGGGCGGGCCCTTCACCGGGTGCGGAGGGTTCGGCGGGTTCGGCGGGGGCGAACTCCTCCCCGGCCCGGGGGCCCGCGGGTGCGACGGCGGCGGCGGCCGGTGCCGGCGGCTGCCGCGTGTCCGCCGCCCGGGACTCCAGGTAGCCGCAGGCGCCCCAGCCGAGGACCGCCTCGGCGAGTGCGAGGGCCAGGCCGTCGTTGAAGCGGGCGAGTTGGTCGCCGGTCCCGGCGCAGTGGGAGCAGCCGGCCAGGTGCCGGCGCAGGTCGGGGTCGATGTCGGTGCCGCCGCGCCGGAAGGTCACGTCGAGCATGCGCAGATAGCGCTGGCAGTCGTCCTCGGGGGCGAGTTCGCGGTGCGCCTGGAGGCACTCCTCGCGCAGCCGCTCGCGGGCCCGGCGGAGTTCGACGCGGGCGTCCTCCTCGTCCAGGCCGAGCAGCGCGGCGGGCACGGCCAGGGGTTCGGCCTCGACCTCGGTGTGCCACAGCAGGACGCGGGAGGTCTCGGGCACCCGCTGGAACGCGCGGGACAGCAGCCTGCGGCCGGGCGGTGGCAGCAGCCGGGCCGAGGCCCGCTCGCCGGTGCCGTCCCCGGAACGCAGGGCAGGGTGGAGGAGTTCCCGGCGGCCGTCGGTGTCCCACTCGGCCGCGATCCGGCGGACGGCGACCAGGACATGGGGCCGCCAGGCCGCGGTCGGGCCGGATTGCCGGAGGGACGCGCCGAAGAGCCGGGTGAAGGCGGCGGTGGTGAGCATGCCGGCGGCGCGCGGTCCGTCGGTGCACAGCCGGGCGTAGGCGAAGGCCGCCGCCCAGTGCCGGTCGAGGAGTTCGCCGACGGGACGCAGGGCGGGCGACGCTCCCGTCCACTTCTTCAGTTCGGCGCTCAGCTGCTCGTCCGACAGGCCTGCGTCGGTCACGGCCGAATTCCTCCAGGGGCATTGCCGAAATAAGTCCATACCAAGCGGTACGGCGATGTCGTGGCAGCTCGAACGTCCGCCTGAGGCGGCACTTTTACACAGCCGGAGACACCGGAACAAGCGATCTCCCGATTCTCAGGATTTCCCGCCCCGGATTCTCTCTATTGACATTTCGTCAAGGGCCGCCATTTCCCCCCTTTCCGCTGTTCGCCCGCCCGATAGGCGCCGGGCCGCGTCCCGTACCGCGCGCGGAACACCCCACGGAAGTGAAAGGGGGGTCGGGAACCCGGAGGCGGCGGGGGTCCGTGCGGCACGGAGTCCGCACCGCACGGACCGCACCGACCGGTCAGTGGCCGCTGATCTCGTGCGGCGAGTACGGCCGCTCCAGTTCCTCGATCTCCTTCTCGCTGAGCTCCAGTTCGACGGCGGCCACCGCGTCCTCGATGTGCTGCGGCTTGGCGGCGCCGACGATCGGTGCGGCCACGGTGTCCTGGTGCAGCAGCCAGGCGAGGGCCACCTGGGCGCGCGGCACGCCCCGCTCGCCGGCGATCCGGGTGACGGCCTCGACGATCGCGTGGTCGCCCTCCAGGTAGAGCCGGCTGCCGAAGGCGTCGTTCGCGCTGCGCTCGGTCACCGCGCCCCAGTCACGGGTGAGCCGGCCACGGGCGAGCGGGCTCCACGGCAGCACGCCGACGCCCTGGTCCGCGCACAGGGGCAGCATCTCCCGCTCCTCCTCGCGGTAGAGCAGGTTGTAGTGGTTCTGCATGGACACGAACTTGGTCCAGCCGTGCCGCTCGGCGGTGTACTGCGCCTTGGAGAACTCCCACGCGTACATCGAACTCGCCCCGATGTAGCGGACCTTGCCCGCCTTCACCAGGTCGTGCAGCGCCTCCATCGTCTCCTCGATGGGGGTCTCGTGGTCGTAGCGGTGGATCTGGTAGAGGTCGACGTAGTCGGTGCCGAGGCGGCGCAGGCTGTGGTCGATCTCGCTCATGATGGCCTTGCGGGACAGCCCGGCCCCGTTGGGACCCGGCCGCATCCGGCCGTGCACCTTGGTGGCGAGCACGATCTCGTCGCGGTGGGCGAAGTCCCGCAGGGCCTTCCCGACGATCTCCTCGCTGGTGCCGTCGGAGTAGACGTTCGCGGTGTCGAAGAAGTTGATGCCCGCCTCCAGCGCCTGCCGGATCAGCGGGCGGGACGCCTCCTCGTCCAGGGTCCACTCGTGCGTGCCGCGGTCCGGCAGTCCGTAGGTCATGCAGCCCAGACAGATCCGCGAGACGTCCAGGCCCGTGGAACCGAGCTTCACGTACTGCATCGTTGCTGCTCCTGCCTTCGGGACGATGGTCACGGCCGAGCCTACGACCTGAGGCGGGGCCGACTTGACGTCCGGAGCGTACGGACGATCTGATCCTGACACGTACCGCGCCGCCCGGCGTGGGCAGGACGGAGCGGACGTGCCCCTGACACGTGTTCACCGCGCCACGGGGGCGCGCACGGCCCTGGGCGCCCTGGCAGCGGCCTTGGTCGTCGCGGTGACGGCGCTGTCCGGCTGCGCCTCCGGCGAGCGGGAGGAGGAGAACGCGCCCCGGCGCGCCACGCTGCGGCTGCCCCCGCGGCACGCCGGGTTCGACTACCAGATCGGCGGTGCCTATCCCCCGCCCGCGGGCGTGCGGATCGTCAGCCGCGACCGCTCGGACTCCCCCGCACCGGGCCTGTACACCATCTGCTACGTCAACGCCTTCCAGGCCCAGCCCGACGAGCGCTCCTCCTGGCCGGCCGACCTGCTGCTGCGCGACGCGCGGGGCCGGGTCGTCGTCGACGAGGACTGGAACGAACCGCTGCTCGACATCGGCACCCCGGCCAAGCGGGAACGGGTGGCGCGCCGGGTGAACCGCTGGATCGACGGCTGCGCGGACAAGGGCTTCGACGCCGTCGAGCCCGACAACTACGACAGCTACACCCGCTCCCACCGGCTGCTCACCGCGTCCGACGCGACGGCGTTCATGCGGCTGCTGTCCCGGCACGCGCACGCCCGGCGGCTGGCCGTCGGACAGAAGAACACCGCGGAGCTGGCCGGGCGGCGCGAGGAGGCCGGGCTGGACTTCGCGGTGACGGAGGAGTGCGGGCAGTACGACGAGTGCGAGGTGTACGCGAAGGCGTTCGACGACCGGGTGGTGGACATCGAGTACACCGACGCCGGCCTGCGCGCGGCCCGCGCCCGCTGGGGGGACCGGCTGAGCATCGTCCGCCGGGACCGGGACGTGTCCACGCCGGGCAGCGCCGGGTACGTCCGCAAGGTGCGCTAGGTGTGCTGTCCGGCGGTACGGCGGTCCGGGCGCCGTACCGCCGGACGGTCGTCAGCCGGTGCTGTCCCGGACGGTGATCGCGCTGACCGGGCAGGCGCGGGCCGCCGCACGGACCATGGGGTCGCCCCCGCCGTCCTCGTGTCCGGGCACGAGCGTGCTGTAGCCGTCGTCGTCCTGGGTGAAGACGCCCGGCGCGGCCAGCGCGCACTGTCCGGCGCCGATACAGACGTCCTTGTCGATGTCGATGTGCATGAGTAGAGCCTCTTACCAGGTCACGGGGAGTTCCAGCATCCCCTGGACCGTGTCGCCGGGTTTGAAGGGGATCTCCTCGGCCGACACGGCCAGCCGCAGCTCCGGCAGCCGGGTGAACAGGCTGCCGAGGGCGATCTCCAGTTCCGCGCGGGCCAGGTTCTGGCCCAGGCACTGGTGGATGCCGAAACCGAAGGCGACGTGGTGGCGGTCGGGGCGGTGGAAGTCCAGGGCGTCGGGGTCGTCGTACACGGACGTGTCACGGTTGATCACGGAGGTTCCGAAGAGCACGCCGTCGCCGGCCCGGATGGTGGTGCCGTCGACCTCGATGTCCTCCAGCGCCACCCGCTGGAGCCCCTCCGCGATGGACAGCATCCGCATCAGCTCCTCCACGGCGGCGGGCAGCAGCGCGGGGTCGGCGCGCAGCTCGGCCAGCCGGTCGGGGTGCCGGAGCAGGGTGTAGGTGCCGAGGGAGATCATGTTCGCGGTGGTCTCATGGCCGGCGACCAGCAGGATGATGGCCAGCGACACGGCGTCGTCGCGGTCCAGCTCCCCCGTGCGCAGCCGGTCGTGGACCAGCTCGTCGAGGATCCCGTCGCCGGGCTCGGCCTCCGCCGCCTTGGCGTCGATCAGTCCGCCGAGGTAGTCCTCCAGCCGGCCGCGGGCCTGAACCGTGTCGGCGGCGGTCGGGCCGCGCAGCAGCCGGCGGGACTGCTCCTCGAAGAACTCGTGGTCGGCGTACGGCACGCCGAGCAGGCCGCAGATCACCATCGACGGCACGGGCAGGGCGAAGGCGGAGACCAGCTCGGCGGGCGGACCCTGGGCGATCATCGCGTCCAGCAGTTCGTCCACGATCCGCTGGATCCAGGGGCGCAGTGCCGCCGCGCGTTTGACGGTGAACGACGGGATCAGCATCCGCCGCTGCCGGTGGTGCTCCGGGTCGTCCACCCCGAGCAGGGCCACCCTGCGGTCGCGGCCCGCCGCGAAGCGGGGCGTGGGCATCGGGAAGCCGGGGCGGCGGCGTTCGGTGGACAGACGGGGGTCGGCGAGCAGGGCGCGGGCGGCGGAGTACCCGGTGACCAGCCAGACCTCGCGGCCGTCGTAGAGGGTGACCCGGGACAGGGGGCGCCCGTCGCGCAGCGGGCCGTAACCGGTGGGCGGGTGGTAGGGGCAGGTGCGGTTCTGGGGGAAAGTGACGGGGCCGGGCGGGGCAGCCGGGGCGGAGATGTCCGTCAGTTCCGTCATGGAAAGACCTCGCAGACGAAGAAGTGCGTCGTGCCGATCATCATTAGATGCCCCAGGCACCTATAGGTCGACGCCAAGTTCGGCCACTTAGGTGACCGTCGTCATCTGGCCGAAGTACCCGGGGTCCGACGGACGGAAACCGGCCACGGCCGCGCGCGGGGCCGCGGCCCGGGGTCGCCCCCCTCGCGTCCGGTCACGTCATCCGGGCGCCCTGCTCGCCGGGGGCGAAGGCGCGGGCGACGGCGAGGCTGTCCTCGTACACGTGGTGCCGTACGACCAGGCCGTCCCGGACGGTGAGGTGCAGGGCGAACCGGGCGGCGTAGGCGCGGCCCGTCGGGACGGCAGTCTGCCGGATGACACCGAGCACGACCGCGTCCTCGCCGTCGGCCAGGACGTGCTCGACGGTGGTGTCGGCCTTCTCCGGGACGTGGTGGGCGGCCAGCTCCCGGTAGTGGGCGGCGGCGTCGGCGCGGGTGGCGCGGTGCCGGATCCACGGCGTGTCGGCGCGGCCGTGTTCCTCCTCGGGCCAGTCCAGCCGCCAGTCGCAGTCCTCCGCGTACAGCTCGGCGATCCGCTCGGGATCGCCCTCGCCGATCCTGCGGAGGAGTTCCCGGACGGCGGCGCGGGTCGCGGCGGTGGGATCGGCGGACATGGGTGGTTCCCTCCCCGGGTGGGCAGTGATCGGGACGCGGACCACTGTGCCGCGCGCGGCGCGGCGGTGCGATGACCCCGGGGGTAATCACCGTGGACGGACGGCGGTCACCCGTTCGGCGCCATCGGCGCGCGGTACGGATGATTCGCGGCGTCACCGGTGTTGTCACGGTGGCAGTCAGCCGTTTGGACCGACGAAGGGAACCCCATCCCATGCCTCTTGAGGGCGAGTACGAACCCAGTCCGACGCAGTGGGTGCGCGAGCAGGTCGAGTTGTACGAGAGCTCGGGCGGGACGAAGGGCACGACGCTGCTCGACACCGGGCTGCCGGTGATCGTGCTGACCACCCGGGGTGCGAAGAGCGGGAAGATCCGCAAGACGCCGTTGATGCGGGTGGAGCACGAGGGCCGGTACGCGGCGGTCGCCTCCCTCGGCGGTGCGCCCAAGCATCCGGTCTGGTACTTCAACGTGAAGTCCGACCCGCACGTCGAGCTCCAGGACGGCCCGGTGAAGCGGGACATGCGGGCCCGCGAGGTCACCGGGGCGGAGAAGGCCGAGTGGTGGGAGCGGGCAGTGGCCGCGTACCCGGCGTACGCCGAGTACCAGACGAAGACGTCCCGGGAGATCCCGGTCTTCGTGCTGGAGCCGCTCGACGAGCGCTGATTCAGGCCGGGGGCCGCCCCGTTCCAGAAAAATCTGTTCCGGGGAGGTGTGAGCCGGCCTCCGGACGGGCACTCGTGGGTCAGGCCCCGCCGCGTTCCCCCGTCGCGGCGGGGCTTTTCCGTGCCTCGCCCGCCGGCCGGTCGGTCACATCGAGGAAGATCTGGTCGGCGTCGGGGAACGTCCGGGCGAGGGACCGCTTGATGCGTACGGCGACCTCCTCGACGCGTTCGCTGTCCAGGCCCGGCACCAGGTCCACACGGGCGGCGACCAGCGTGGAGTCCAGCCCCATCTTCATCGTGAACAGCGCCTCCACACTGTCGATCTCCGGCTGCGCCCGCAGCAGCGCGCGGATCCTGCCGGTCAGCTCCGGGTCGGCGGCCTCCCCGATCAGCTGGGTGCGGGCGTCGCGGCCGAGCCGGAAGGCGACGTAGACGAGGAGCACGCCGATCGCCAGCGAGGCGGACGCCTCCCAGACGACCTGTCCGGTCACCATGTGCAGGGCCATTCCGACCAGGGCGAGGGTCACGCCGAGCACCGCCGTGCCGTCCTCGGCGACCACCGTGCGCAGCGCCGGGTCGCGCAGCGCGCCGAGGCCGCCGCCCTGCCGGCGCACCTGGTGCAGGGCCCGCAGCAGCGAGACGCCCTCGGCGACGAGGGCCACGCCCAGCACGATCAGGCCCGCCACATAGCCGCTGAACTTCTCCTCGGTGTGGCTGCCGAGGGCCTCGACGCCCTGGAAGAAGGAGAAGCAGCCGCCCATGACGAAGATGCCCACGGCGGCGAGCAGGGACCAGAAGAAGCGCTCCTTGCCGTAGCCGAAGGGGTGCCGGGCGTCGGCGGGGCGGCGGCTGCGGCGCAGGGCGGCCAGCAGGAAGACCTCGTTGAGGCTGTCGGCGACCGAGTGCGCGGCCTCCGACAGCAGCGCGGGCGAGCCCGCGAGGACGCCGCCGACCGCCTTGGCGACGGCGATCACCAGATTGGCGGCGAGCGCCACGAGGACGGTGATCTTGGTGTGCTGGTCGCCGTCGGCACCGGCACGCCCCTCGGGGTCGCCGTCGGCGTGGGTGCGTGCGCCGTCCGGTTCGGCGCCCGGTTCGCCCTCCTGGACGCCCGCTGACGGCGCTTCCGGGCGCGACGCGTGAGGGGACGACGCTGTCCGGTCCGCGGCGTATACCGGTTCCGGTGCGCCGTCCGGGGCGTGCGCCCGTGCCGGTGCGCCGTCCTGGGCGTCTGCCCGTGCCGGTACTCCGTCCGGAGTCCGTGCCCGTGCCGGTGCGCCGTCCGGGGCGTGTGCCGGGCGTGTTCCGTTGTCCTCGGCCGTGCGTGCGGCCGGCTCCCGTTCCGAGGGTGTCCCGCTCATCTCTCGGCGGTTGCCCCCGACCGGGCCGCTCACACCGTGCCGGCCGGGTGAAACGGGGAACGCGGTGGTCAGGACCATCCGTGCGGCAAGGAGGAGACATGAGCGGCGACGGCAACCGCGCCTACGGACACCGGACCTTCAGCAGGTCCAGGAGCCACTTCCAGGACCGGATCACCGCCGACGGCCGGGACGGCTGGCCGGTCGAGGCGGGCCGCTACCGGCTGGTGGTCTCCCGCGCCTGCCCGTGGGCGAGCCGCGCGGTGATCTCGCGCCGGCTGCTGGGGCTGGAGGACGCGCTCTCGATGGCGATCGCCGACCCGATCCAGGACGACCGCAGCTGGCGGTTCACCCTGGACCCGGACGGGCGGGACCCGGTGCTCGGCATCCGGTTCCTCAGCGAGGCCTACGACAAGCGCGAGACCGGCTACCCGGGCGGGGTGAGCGTGCCCGCTCTCGTGGACGTCCCCAGCGGCCGGCTGGTCACCAACGACTACCAGCGGATCACCCTGGACCTGGCCACCGAGTGGACGGCCCTGCACCGCGCCGGCGCGCCGGACCTCTACCCGGCCGACCGGCGCGACGAGATCGACGAGGTGATGGCCGAGGTCTACGAGGACGTGAACAACGGGGTGTACCGGGCCGGGTTCGCCACGCACCAGAAGGAGTACGAGGAGGCGTGCACGGCCGTGTTCCGGCGGCTGGAACTGCTCGGTGAGCGGCTGTCCGGGCAGCGGTATCTGGTCGGTGACACCCTCACGGAAGCGGACATCCGGCTGTTCACCACGCTGGTCCGGTTCGACGCGGTCTACCACGGCCACTTCAAGTGCAACCGCTGGAAGCTGGCGGAGCACCCGGTGCTGTGGGCGTACGCCCGGGACCTGTTCCAGACGCCGGGGTTCGGTGACACGGTCGACTTCGACCACATCAAGCGGCACTACTACCAGGTGCACACCGGTATCAACCCGACCGGCATCGTGCCGCTCGGTCCGG
Organism: Streptomyces corchorusii; assembly: GCF_001514055.1. Lineage (NCBI taxonomy): Bacteria > Bacillati > Actinomycetota > Actinomycetes > Kitasatosporales > Streptomycetaceae > Streptomyces > Streptomyces corchorusii. The sequence continues at coordinate 531,937 of NZ_KQ948353.1, forward strand.
ACCTCGGCGGCTGGCTGAGCCCGCACGACCGCGCGGAGCTGGGCGGCCGGCCGTTCGGTGACGGTACGGCGCCGGGTCCGGTGGCCCCGGGCGAACGGGTGGCCGCGCAGGGACGGCCCGCATGAGGGCCGATTGACGAGGAAGTAGACACACATGGCCAAGAACAAGAAGAAGAAGCTCCCTCTCGTCTACCAGCCGGTCGGATTCGTGCTCAGCTGGGCGGGCGGCGCGCTGGCCGGTATGGCCTTCCGCAAGGCGTGGATGGCGATCCGGCACGAGGAGGACGCCCCCGACGCCCTGGACCCGGACCGCGGCTGGGGCGAGATCCTGCTGGCCGCCGCGGTCCAGGGCGCGATCTTCGCGGTGGTGCGCAGCGCCGTGGACCGCACCGGCGCGAAGGCCATCGCCCGGTCGACGGGTGTGTGGCCGGCGACCGACAAGGGCGGCCGGGACTGACCGGACCGACCGCCCCCTGCCCCGGCGCCCCGGCCGACCACCGTCGCGGCGCCGGGGTTCATCCCTGCCCCAGCGCCCCGCTGTCCGCCGGCCTCGCCGGGCGCCCCGGGCAGGAGCCGCCCGGCCGACGCCGTTCCCGCACCGCCGTCGACCGGGCCCCCGCGCCGTCGGTCACCCCTGCTTCGGTGCTGTCGGCGGCAGCAGGCGCAGGGTGAAGGAGTGGCCGGCGGGGTCGGCGTAGCCCCGTTCCTCGTACGGGCCCGCCGCGTCCCTCGTCTCGATCGGCCGGCCGCCGAGTCCCACCACGCGCCGCTCGGCCTCGTCCAAGTCCTCGACGAGGAAGTCGAGATGCGCCTGGAGGGAGTTCTCCGGTCGCGGCCAGCTCGGCGGGGTCGCGTTGACATCGCGGCGGAAGGCCAGCCGGACGCCGTCGGCGCCCCTGACCTCCACGAGGTTGGCGGACGCGCTCAGCCGCTCCCCGTCCAGCAACTCGCGGTAGAACTCGGCGAGTTTCTCGGGCTCGGCGCAGTCCAGCACGACCACGCCCGCTTTCACCAGTGCCATGGGTCCTCCCGGGAAGTGTCCTCTCCCCAGCGGATATCCCGGGCCCCCGGATTCAGTCGGCGGTCAGCCACTGTCCGTCGCGCATCAGCTCCCGCCCGCGCAGCTCGTTCTCCTCGCGCCAGGCCTGGATCCGCTCCGGGAAGACCCTGAAGTACAGGTAACGGGCGGCCAGTCGGCGCGGGTCGAAGCCGGTCTTCCCGGCGAACACCTCGGCGTCCTCCTCGGGCAGGTCCTCGGGCGTCACCGCGCGGACGCCGCCGTCGACCAGGACGACGTCCCGGGTGGGGCCGATGCCGAGGCGGGCGCGGCCGGTGGCCACGAGATTGCGGCCGGTGGGGCTGTCCGCCGGGGTGGCGATCAGCAGGCAGCTGCCGTCCCACACGAACGACAGCGGTACGAGGTACGGCGCTGCGCCGTCGGGTCCGGCGGTGGCGACCCACGCGTCGACGTCGTGATCGAGTCGGTGCAGGGTGTCCTTCTTGCGCTGTTCGGCGGTGCGGGCGGGGGGCGGGGTCATGGCGTACGGCCTCCTCTGCGGGATCGTCCCGATCAGTGTGGCCGTGGCCCCCGGTCCGCGCACGGAGTCGCCCAAGGCGTGTCCGGGTGCCCCGAGCGGATCAACGAGCCGGACGTGCTCGGCGCCCGGTGTCACGTCCACGCGCCGGGCGACGACCAGCCCAGACGATCCCGTCACCCGGCCCCGGAAGCCCCGTCCGCGCCGGTCAGTCGCACCCGACGCCCTCCTTCACCAGCGGCCACGCCTCCACCCCGTGGTCCGTGCGGACGTACGCCGTCGCCCTGTCCGCCGTCAGCCACAGCCGCCGGTCACGGAAGCGGTACCCGGTGTCCCGCGCGTCCGCCGGCATGCGGACCTCCGCGCGGTAGGGCGCCCGGAGCAGTTCGTCCCGGCCCAGCACGCCCTCGGGGTCGCGGGCGTAGGTCCGGCCGTCCAGGGCGAGGAAGTCGGCGGACTGCCAGCCGCAGTGCTCCGGTCCCGACGAGCCGTGCAGCCGGGCCACCGGCACCCTCCGGCCCGCGCGGTCGGTCCAGATCTGCCAGTCCGTGGTGGACGTGAAGCTCTCCGGCAGTTCGGCCGGGTCGCAGGAGGCGCTCGTCTCCGGGCCCCAGCCGGGCCGGTCCTTCTGGTCCTTGGCCACGACGACCGCCACCTTGGTGCGGCCGTCCACGTCGTAGGAGTACAGGACCCGGTCCGCCTCCTCGCGTTCCACGCGGTACCCGTGGTCGGGCTCCTCCGGCTGGACCATGTCGAAGTAGAGGGCCAGCCCCTCCTCCGGGGTGTCCCCGCCGTCGGACCTGCTCCAGCCGTCGGGTCCGGAGCCCTGGAAGATCTCCCCGTCGCACTCCAGCGCCCGGCCGGCCGCCCCGGAGGCCAGGCGCAGCGCCCGGGGTGTGCTCTCGTCGAGTTCCTCGGTCGGTACGTCGAGCGGACCGCTGTACGGGGTGGCCGGCGGGGTGCCCTCCACCACCAGGCCGGGCCCGGGCCCGTCGTCGCACCCGGCCACCGCCCCCACCGTCACGGCCGTCACAGCCGTCAGTACCGCCGTCGCCACCAGCCCTGTGCGCATTCCCGCCCCTGTTCTCCCGTGCTCCGTGCGGTCCTTCGACGCCGGAGCCGGACGGAACGTTCAGCGGGCCCGCTGGAAGGTCCTGCGGTAGGCCTGCGGGGACACCCCGATCGCCGCGTGCAGGTGCTGGCGCAGCGAGGCACCGGTGGCGAAGCCCACCTCGGTGGCGATCCGGTCCACCGGCAGGTCGCTGACCTCCAGCAGGTGCCGGGCGCGGGCCACCCGCTGCTGGATCAGCCAGCGGCCGGGGCTGAGGCCGACCTCGTCGCTGAAGCGGCGGGCGAAGGTGCGCAGGCTCATCCGGGCGTGCCCGGCGAGGTCCGCCAGGGTGAGCGGTTGGTCCAGCCGCTCCAGCGCCCAGGCGCGGGTCGCGGCCGTGCCGGCGGCGCCGCTCTCGGGGACCGGCTGCTCGATGTACTGGGCCTGGCCGCCGTCCCGGAACGGGGGCACGACACAGCGGCGGGCGACGGCGTTCGCCAGTTCGCTGCCGTGGTCGGTGCGGACGATGTGCAGGCAGATGTCGACGCCGGAGGCCGCGCCGGCGGAGGTGAGGATGCGGCCGTCGTCGACGAAGAGGACGTCCGGGTCGAGGTCGACCCGGGGGTAGCGGCGGCGGAACAGGTCGGCCACCTGCCAGTGGGTGGTCGCCCGGCGGCCGTCGAGCAGTCCGGCCTCGGCGAGGACGAAGGCGGCCGTGCAGATGGAGACGATCCGGGCGTCCGGGCGGATCCGGTCGAGCGCGGCGGCGACCTCCGCCGGCAGCCCCCTGGGGATGTGGGCGGGCGCCATGGAGGCGACGACCACCGTGTCGGCCGTCTCCAGGATCTCGGGGCCGTGGGCGACACCGACGGTGAAGTCGGCGTTGGTGCGCACCGGGCGGCCGTCGACCGTACAGGTGAACACCTCGTAGTGACCGTCGGCCGCGCCGAAGATGCGGCTGGGGATGCCCAGCTCGAAGGGGTAGACGCCGTCGAGGGCCAGGACGACCACGCGTTCGGGACTCGGTGTGCCACGCATGGCACGATCCTATCGAAGGTTGGCATTCATGCCATTTCCCGGCCGGGCGCGCTTCGGCAGGCTGGGTGACCATGAGCGATGTGAACACGATGCGAGCCATCAGCCAGGACGTTCTCGGCGGTCCCGAGGTCCTGAGGGAAGTGCGGGTCGAGCGGCCGAAGCCGCGTCCGAACGAGGTGCTGGTCCGGGTGCGGGCCGCCGGGGTGAACCCCACCGACTGGAAGCACCGGGCCACCGGCGGGTTCCTGGGCCGGCCCCCGTTCGTGCTCGGCTGGGACGTCTCCGGCGAGGTCGCGGAGACCGGGATCGGCGTGGCCGCGTTCCGGCCCGGCGACGAGGTCTTCGGCATGCTGCCCTACCCCTTCGGCCACGGCTCGCACGCCGAGTACGTCATCGCCCCGGTCCGGGCCCTGGTGCACAAGCCGGCCTCCCTCGACCACGTGCAGGCGGGCGCGCTGCCGCTGGTGTCCCTGACCGCCTGGCAGGCGCTGACCGAGCACGCGGACGTCCGCCCGGGGCAGCGGGTGCTGATCCACGCGGCGGCCGGCGGGGTCGGCCATGTGGCCGTGCAGATCGCCAAGGCGCGCGGGGCGTACGTGATCGGGACGGCCAGCGCGGGCAAGCACGGCTTCCTGCGGGAGATCGGCGTGGACGAGCCGGTCGACTACCACACGACGGACGTCACGGAGACGGTGCGGGACGTCGACGTCGTCCTGGACACCCTGGGCGGTGAGACCTCCGTGCGCTCGCTGCGGGTGCTGCGGCCGGGCGGTGTCGTGGTGTCGATCCTGCCGGTGGGCTCCGCGGAGTTCCACGAGGAGGCCGAGCGGCTCGGGGTGCGGGCGGTGCGGATGCTGGTCGACGCCGACCGGGCCGGGATGCGGGCGGTCGCGGAGCTCGCGGAGTCCGGCCGGCTGAAGGCGACGATCGCCGGGACGTTCCCGCTGGCCGACGCGGCGAAGGCGCACGAGCTGGGCGACACCGGGCGGACGACGGGCAAGCTGGTGCTGCTGGCGGACTGAGCGCGGCACGTCGACACGCCGCAAACTCGAAGACATATGTCAATCGAACATGCTCAAATTCCTTCCATCGAGGGTAACTTGACGATCGGGAAACGACGTCCGGGCGCGGGTGGGAGGTGGTGGCGAGGTGCGAGACGAACCCGTACCTCTCCCCCGGCAACTGGGCATGTACGCGTACCGCGGGCACACGGTGCTGGAGTTCCGGGGTGAGATCGACATCGTCTCGGCGACGGAGATCGGCCCGTTCGTCGACCGGGCCACCGACCGGCCCGGGGCGCGGGTCGTGATCGACCTGCGGCCCGCGGAGTTCTTCGACGGCTCGGGGCTGCGGCTGCTGTACCGGGCGCGCCTGCGGGTGCTGGAGCGCGGCGGGCAGTTGCACCTCGTGTGCACGCACCCGCTGACGCTGCGCGTCTTCCGGGTCACCGGTCTGGCCCGGCTGCTGCCGCCGCAGCCGAGCCTGGACGCGGCCCTGGCCCGCTCCGGGGCCGCGTCCGGCCCACTGTGACACCGGCCGGCCGCGTCGCCGCCGGCCTTCGCGCCTGCGTCATGTGTGCATTTCGGCCGACGCACCGGTCTGCTCCGGCTGTTGACGGGCATGCGGTCAACAGGAAGGAGGACCGTCGCGATGACGACTTCCGTGAGGCGCCTGCCGGGGTGGGCCAAGGCCGTGGCGGCGCTCGTGCTGGTGCTCGCCGTACTGTTCGCCGGCATCCGGCTGGCCGTACTGCCCGGCATCAAGGACCTGTTCGGCACCGAGACCCATGACCGCTCCGGCCCGGCTCTCCTCAAGTCCATCCAGGACATGAGCCGTTACGACGCGGCGTCGGGCAACTTCCAGGTCGTCGTGGACCTGGACAAGGACGCGAAGTTCCTGCCCGACGCCATCCGCGGCACCCGCACCCTGTACGTCGGCGCGGGCACCGTGGACGCCTACGTCGACCTGGGCCGGGTCGGCGAGAAGGACGTGACGGTCGACGACGACCGTACGTCCGCCACCATCCGGCTGCCGCACGCGCGGCTCGGCAGGCCGGCCCTCGACCCCGACCACTCCTACGCCGTGTCCAAGCAGCGCGGGCTGCTGGACCGGCTCGGTGACCTGTTCTCCGACAACCCCAACAGCGAGCAGGCCGTGCAGCAGCTCGCCGTCCGGCACATCGGGGACGCGGCGCGCACCAGCGGGCTGACCGCCCGGGCCGAGCGCAACACCACCGGCATGCTCCAGGGCCTGCTGCGCTCCCTCGGCTTCACGGAGGTGCGCATCGCGTACGGCACCTGATCAGGAACCGAGGATCCCCGGCAGGGCCAGCGCCCCCAGCACGGTCGCGCCCACCAGCAGCCAGGCCACGTAGTCGCCCACGTGCCCCGACTGGAGGCGCCTGAGGGGTGCGGCCCAGCCGGGCGCGGCCACCCAGCTCGGGCGGCTGACCGCGAGCCCGGCCAGCGCCAGGGCCAGCAGGGCGGAGGCCACGCCCAGCAGGACGCCGGGCGGGGTCCAGTGCGCGGGGGCGTGGGCGCCGCCCGAGCCGGCCTCGTTCACGGAGCGGGCGACCAGGGCGCCGAAGCCGGGGGCCACCCCGACGGCGAAGGCGGCGGCGAGAAGCACGGCGGGCACGATCGTCATGGTGTCCGGGATCCGGCGCAGCGGTCCGGACGTCTCGGGTTCCTCGTCGGAGCCGCTGGTCTCGTATTCCGCGTCCTCGGGGCGCGGTCCGAGGCCCAGGAAGACGCGGGCGGTGACCCGCAGGACCGCGCCGGCGGTGATCGCGGAGGCCGCCACGTACACCACGGTGAACGGGGCGCCGACCGCCTCCTCGGCGATCGCCTTGCCCAGCGCCGTACCGAACGGCGGCAGGCCGGCCAGGCCGAGGCCGCCGACGGCGAACATCACGGCGGTGGCGCGCAGCTGCCCCCGGGCCCGGCCGTGCAGCGCGTGTTCGTCGACGCTGCCGAACCGGTCCAGCAGGACGCCCGCGCAGGCGAACAGCGCGGCCTTCACGCCGGCGTGGCCGAGGAGGTACAGGGCGACCCCGTCGTCGCCCTCGGGGGTGAGGACGCCCAGGCCGACGAGGAACAGGCCGGTGTGGGCGACGGTGGAGTAGGCGAGGAGCCGTTTGATGTGCCGCTGGTACCAGCACATGACGGCGCCGGTCACGGCCGTGAGGGCGCCGAGCGTCACCAGGGCGCGGGTCAGGTCGGCGGCGGGGATGCCGCCGGGCCCGGCGAAGACGGTGCCGTACACCCGCCACACGCCGTAGGCGCCGAGTTCCACCATGACGCCGGACAGGAGCATGCAGACCGGGGTGGGGGCGACGGCGTGCGCGTCCGGGAGCCAGAAGTGGAACGGCACGGCCGCCGCCTTCACCAGCAGCCCGGTCAGCACCAGCACGAAGGAGGCGAGGACCAGCGCGTCCGGCCCGCCCGGCCCGGCGGCGGCGTCGAGCCCGCGCCCGATCTTCGCCATGGCCAGTTCGCCGGTACGGGCGTACAGCAGGGCGATGCCCATCAGCATCGCGTACGCCCCCAGGGAGTTGACGATCCCGAAGGTCAGGGCGCCCTGTACGGCCTTGGCCTCGTCGATGCGGTAGCCGGTCAGGGCGTAGGCGACCACGCTCATCAGCTCGAAGAACACGAACGCGTTGAACAGGTCGCCCGCGACGGCGAAGCCGCACATGGCTCCCTGGAAGACCAGCATCAGCGCGGTGAAGGAGCCGGTGCGGTCGCGCGGGGGCTCGTCGAAGTAGCGCCAGGAGTAGGCGAGCGCGGCCAGGGTGAGCAGGGAGGCCAGGGCGGCCATGCCGAGCGCCGGGCCGTCCCCGAGCACGAGGATGCCGACGCTCTCGCCGTCGACGGGCAGCCAGCCGCCGACCCACTCGACCATCGGCGGGGCGGAGTTCAGCAGCAGGACGAGCGCGAGGGCGGCCGTGCTTCCGGAGACGGCGAATCCGGTCAGTTCGGCGGCGGCCCGGGGCAGATGGCGGCCCGTGGCCACCAGCAGGGCGGCGCCGAACAGCGGGATCGCGACGAGCAGCGGGATCAGGTGGTGCATCAGCCGCGCAGCTCCCGCAGTTCGTCGGGGTCGACCGTGCCGTGCCGTTTGGCGATCTGGAGGACGAGGGCGAGCAGCAGCGCGGTGACGGTGGCGCCGACGACGATGTCGGTGAGGGTGAGGGCCTGCACGACCGGGTCGACCACCGGCCGGGAGCCGGGCCTCATGTCGGAGAAGACGGGTGCGGTGCCGCCGTCGCGGTAGCCGACCGCCAGTAGCAGGACGTAGGTGGCGGACTGGCAGACCGCGAGGCAGCCGACGGCGTGGATGAGGTTCCGGCTGGTGGCGAGGCCGTAGCAGCCGGTCAGGAAGATGTAGGCGGCGACCAGGTACGGCAGGACGTGCATCACGGTGTTCCCCTCCCGTGCTCTTCCTCGATCTCGACGGCCTGGTCGAGGAAGTGGGCGAGCAGGACGACGACCGCGCTCGCCACCTCCATGCCGATGGCCGCGTTCAGCAGGGGGACGGTGCCGCCGGAGGACAGCGTGTTGAACGTGCCGTACGGCAGCAGGGTGTTGGCCAGGAACGCGGTGCCGGCGAGGATTCCGGCGGCGCCGAGCACGAGGTAGGAGGAGACGGCGAGCGCGTCGGTGGTCTCGTAGACGCCGAGCGGGCGGACGCGTTCCAGCGCGTGGTAGTCGGCGCCCAGGTAGAGCAGGTGCAGGGCGGTCGCGGCGACGACCCCGCCCTGGAAGCCGCCGCCGGGGCTGAGCTGGCCGTGGGCGATGACGTACAGGCCGGTGACCAGGGCGACGGGCAGCGCGAGCAGGGCGTAGCGGCGGACCGGACGGGCCACGTCGGCGGGTACGGGCCGGGCCCGGTGCTCGTCGCGGGCCTCGCGCAGCAGCACCACGCAGCCGAGGACGGCGGCGAACAGGATGCTCATCTCGCCGAGGGTGTCGTAGGCGCGCTGGTCGAAGTTGACGGAGGCGATGGTGTTGGCGGTGTGCCGGGAGAGGGCGGCGTGCACGGCGCGGTCGCCGTACGGGTGACGGGACCCGCCGAAGCCGGGCAGGTCGAGGCAGGCCGCGACGAGCAGGGCGGCCAGGCCCGCGCCGCCGGCGGCCAGCAGCCACAGCCGCAGCCGGTTCACCCGTCCTCCTCCTCGGAGCGGCCCCGGCGTCTGACCTTGCGCACCGACAGCATGATCAGCAGGGGGGTGAGCGCGGAGCCGACGGCGAGCTGGGACAGGCCGACGTCCGGGGCCTGGAGCACGGTGAACAGCGCGGCCAGCATGACGCCCAGGAAGGACAGCACGAGCGCCTGGCGGGCGGGGTCGCGCTGGGCCACGGCCGCGGTGGCGGCTCCGGCCACGAGCAGCAGCACGACGACGATCAGGGCGTCGGACACACGGCACCCGCCTTCCACGTTCCGGCGGGCACGCGCCCGCCCCACGGGGCGTACCGGCGACCGGCCGCACCCGGCGTCCCGTCAGCCACCCCGCACCCCCCGGTACCCGCCCGCCAGGGCGCGGGAGGCGATCACGTTGCCGCTGATCAGCAGGGCGCCGATCACCAGGAGCTTCACCGTCGCCCGGCCCGGGTCGCCGGCCACGCACAGGGCGAGCACGACCGCCGCGCCCAGGGCCGCCGCCGTCCAGGTCAGGGTCCACGCGCCCGGGCGTTCCCCGGCCAGGTCGTCGGAGAGCAGCCGGGCGAAGACGAGCGTGCCGACCGGGCCGAGCAGGGCCAGCAGCAGGGCGAGGTCGACGTAGGAGGGGCGGCCGTAGCCCTGGGCGAGGAGCAGCAGGGCCGGGCAGACGGCGGAGGTGGTGAGGTTCTGGGCGATGACCCGGCGGGCCGGCGGGCCGGTGGACACGCCCCACAGGGCCGCCGCTCCTCCCCCGCCCAGCTCGACGGTCGCCGCGAGGATCCAGCCGTTCACCGCCAGCTCACCGCCCGCCGGCCGGTCCGGGCGAGGACCGCGCCCACGGCGGCACAGCCCGCGCCGACGACGCGTTCCAGGGTGTCGACGGTGCTGATCAGCACCAGCCACAGCAGTGCCAGCACCGCCCACCAGGCGAGGAGTTCACCGGCGGCGAGGAGGGCCGCCCGGGGTGCCGTACGACGGGTCACGCAGCACCTCCTGGGTCCGCTGTGCTCGGATACGCGGCGATGTGTCCGCAATGCCGCTGGGGGCATCCAAGCACCGCCGGACCCGGGCGGGAGCGGCGGCACGCGGGTCCGCATCCGGAGTGCCCCCCAGGCGTGAACGGAAACCACGGGTGCGGGCCGGACGGCGGGCATCCTGGGCCGCGGTGCGGGTAACCGACGTTCGGACCGCGGAAGTTGACGAGTGGAGGAGCACATGGCCCGTACCGTGCCGCGCCTGCCGGAGATCCTGCGACCCGCCCGGAAACGGCAGCCGGCCGAGGAGGTCCGCCCCGCCCGGGAGCGGCAGCCGGCCGAGGAGGCGCGCCCCCGGTCCGCCCGGACGTGGTGGCCGGTCGAGAAGCTGCGCCCCCGGTCCGCCGCCCGGCGGCGCCCGGCCGCGGACACCCGCGGTCGTCCCGCCGAGGAAGGCCGCCCCCGGCACGTGTGGCCGCTGCCCGTCCGGCTGCTGGCGATCCTCGTCGCCTTCGCGTGCATGGTCGCGTTCGCCGTCGCCCTGGCCCGCATCACCCTCCAGCCGTCGCCCGCGTCGGTGCCGCTGACGCACAGCAACCTGCACCCGGGCCGCTCGCTCCAGGCCTATCTGGAGCAGGCGTCGCTGCGGGACGCGCTCCGGCAGCTCGGCGGCAACGTGCTGCTCGGCGTGCCGTTCGGGGTGCTGGTGCCGGTCCTCGCGCCGCGTGCCCGGGGTGTGCTCCAGGTGCTCGCACTGACGGCCCTCGTGATGCTGATGGTGGAGCTGGTCCAGGGGGCGCTGGTCACCGGGCGGGCCTTCGACATCGACGACGTCATCCTCAACACGGCCGGGGCACTGCTGGGTTGGCTGCTGCTGGGGCGGCGGCTCGGGCGGGGGGTGCACCGGCGCGTGCGTGAGCCGGCCGCCGACTGATCGTCAGCGACAGGTCCGTACCAGAGTATTGACGGCCCCTTATCTCACTCCTTAAATCAAGAGGCGCACCGCTCACACCCCCACATGAACGGAGAGCCATGGCCTCCCCACGCCTGCTCCGCAGATGTCTCCTGGCCGCCCTGTCCGCGGCACTGATCGGCTCGGCCGCCGTAGGCCCGGCGCGGGCCGACGCCGCCCCCACGGCGGCGGCCGTCACCACCTTCTCCGACACCTTCGACGGGCCCGCGGGCGCCGCGGTCGACTCCTCGAAGTGGACCCTGGAGACCGGCGACAACGTCAACAACCACGAGCGGCAGTACTACACCTCGGGCACGAAGAACGCGGCCCTCGACGGCCAGGGCCACCTGGTGATCACGGCCCGCAAGGAGAACCCGGCCGGCTACCAGTGCTGGTACGGCAGCTGCCAGTACACCTCGGCCCGGCTGAACACGGCCGGGAAGTTCAACGCCCAGTACGGCCATGTGGAGGCGCGGATGAAGATCCCGCGCGGCCAGGGCATGTGGCCCGCCTTCTGGATGCTCGGCACGCCGGTGAACTGGCCGGACTCGGGTGAGATCGACGTCATGGAGAACGTCGGCTTCGAACCCTCGACCGTGCACGGCACCATCCACGGCCCCGGCTACTCCGGCTCGGGCGGCATAGGCGCGGGCTACTCGCTGCCGAACGGGCAGGCCTTCGCGGACGCCTTCCACACCTTCGCCGTCGACTGGGCACCTGACTCGATCACCTGGTCGGTGGACGGCAACGTCTACCAGCGGCGCACCCCGGCCGACCTGGGCGGGAAGACCTGGGTGTTCAACAAGCCGTTCTTCCTGATCCTGAACCTCGCGGTCGGCGGCTACTGGCCGGGCGACCCCGACGGCTCCACGCAGTTCCCGCAGACGCTGCTGGTGGACTCGGTGTCGGTGACGACGAGCGACAGCGCCGCCGGTGTGCCGATCCGGGGCCTGGCGGGCAAGTGCGTGGACGTGGCCGGCGCCAACCCCGCGAACGGCACCCCGGTCCAGCTCTACGACTGCAACGGCAGCGCCGCCCAGGCGTGGACGGTGGGCTCGGACGGCACGCTCCGCGCGCTCGGCAAGTGCCTGGACGTCAGCGGCGGCGGCACCGCCGACGGCACGCCCGTCCAGCTCTACGACTGCAACGGCAGTGCCGCCCAGAAGTGGGCCCTCCCGGCGGCCCGCGACATCGTCAACCCGCAGGCGAACAAGTGCCTCGACGTCACCGGCAACAACTCGGCCAACGGGACGCGGTTGCAGATCTGGACCTGCACGGGCGCCGCCAACCAGAAGTGGACGGTCGGCTGAGCCTGCCCCGCCGACCGGTCAGTGCAGCGTCCAGGTGTACTTGTCGCCGCCCACCCAGCGGACCGCGTCCGGGTCGTCCAGGTCGTGGATGGGGATGCCGTAGGAGGCGGCCGTCTCCAGCACGTCCGTGATGGTCCTGGCCTCACCGACCACCTGACCGTCGATCTCCATGATCCGGAAGGGCGGCTCGCCGTGCCGGCCCGGGCACACCCCGAGGACCAGGATCCGCGGGCGGGAGATGTGGGGAGCTGCTTGTTCGGTCATGCAATCGAGGGTAGAACGCAACCCGCGCCGACGGGTCACCCGCCGGAGCCGTCGAGGAGATCGAGTACGGCCGCCTCGACGGCTCCCTGCGTGGCCGGACGCCCGAACTCCCCGTGTTCGCCCAGCCGGGTGAGCACGGGGGCGACGGTGACGCCTTGCTCGAACAGCTCGAAGACCTTCGGGTCGATGTACGACGTCCGGCACACCGCGGGCGTGTTGCCCAGGTAGTGGCTGACCTCGCGGACGGCCCGGGCGATCTGCCGGCGCCGGGCGGCCTCGGTCGCCCGGGCGCCCCGCGCGGTCACGGAGACCGCCACGGCGGCCAGCACGGTGGCGTGCCAGGTGCGGAAGTCCTTGGCGGTGACGTCGGTGCCGGACAGCCGGCGCAGGGCCTCGTTGAGGTCGTCGCCGCGCAGGTCGTGCCAGGCACCGCGGTCCCAGTAGGCGAGGAAGCGGTCGCCGCCGCGCGGGCGGCGCAGCAGGGACCGGGCGACCGCGTGCACCTGCTCGTCGACGAGGGCGCGGACCATCTCGACGCCGCCCTTGGCCGGGTAGCCGAAGCTGATCTCGCCGCGTGCGCAGCCGACGTGCTCGCGGAGCATGGTCGTCAGGCCGTAGGTCTCGCTGGCGCGGGTGTGCCGGTCGCTGCCGATGCGGAAGAAGCCGAGGTCGAGCAGGCGGACCGCGCAGGCGGTGACCCTCTCCCGGCTCAGCCCCCGCCCGGCGAGGTCCAGCGCCACCTTGGCGCGCAACTCGGGCAGGGCCCGCGCCACCTGCCGTACGTGCTCGTGCTTGGCCTTGTCCTGCTCGGCCCGGAACCGCTCGTGGTACAGGTACTGCCGGCGTCCGGCGTCGTCGGTGCCGACGGCCTGGAGGTGGCCGTTGGGCCAGGGGCAGATCCACACGTCGCGCCAGGCGGGCGGGATGGTCAGGGCGCGGACGCGGGCGAGCTGCCCGGGGTCGGTCAGGGGCTCGCCGGCGGCGTCGACGTAGCGGAAGCCCCGGCCGCGGCGGACGCGCGTGTAGCCGGGACCGTCGGGCGAACTGGTGCGCAGCCTCACCACGCCTCTCCCCCCTTGACTCGTCGCACCGTCCCCGCCGCCTCAGGGCCGGCGCCAGTCGTCGCTGGTCAGATGGGAGCCGGCCTGCGGGCCCATGCGCAGCATGCCGCCGTCGACGCTCCACGAGGCGCCGGTGACGTAGGAGGCGTCCGGGCTCGCGAGGAACGCGATCACGGCGGCGACCTCGCGGGCGTCGCCGGGCCGGCCGAGCGGCACGCCGGGACGGCGCTCGCCGCGCACGTCGGTGTCCTCCTGGCCGGTCATCGGGGTGGCGATCTCACCCGGCGCGACGGCGTTCACGGTGATGCCGTACTCGGCCAGTTCCAGGGCCATCACCTGGGTGAGCAGGCCGAGCCCGCCCTTGGCCGCGCAGTACGGGGCCGCGCCGACCCGGGGCTGGTGCTCGTGCACGGAGGTGACGTTCACGATCCGGCCGCCGCCGCCCTGCCGGATCATGCGCCGCGCGGCCCGCTGCCCGAGCAGGAACGGGCCCACGAGGTCGACGTCCAGGACGCGGCGCACGTCCGTGAGCGTCAGGTCGAGGTAGGGGGTCATCGTGCCGGTACCGGCGTTGTTGACGAGGACGTCGATCCGGCCGAGCTCCTCGCACAGGTCGTCCACGGCGTCGGCGGCCTCGGGCAGCCGGGTCAGGTCCAGCCGGCTCACGGCGGCGCGGCGGCCGTGCGCGCGGACCTCCTCCGCCGTCTCCTCGGCGCCCTTCTCGTCCGTGTGCCAGGTGATGCCGACGTCCAGGCCCGCCTCGGCCAGCCGTACGGCGGTGGCCCGGCCGATGCCGCTGTCCGCGCCGGTCACCACGGCCGTTCGCTGCGCATCCGGTACGGACATGACGAGCCTCCTCACGGTGGGTCACAGGGACGGGTCACGCAGTACCCGGGGGCGGTGGGGACAAACGGACTCGCCATGGCGGGCGCGGATGGCCGCGGGGTGATCCACGGCCGGCCGCGCGGTTCCCCGCGCCCCTCCGGGGCGCCTGGTGCACCCTTGGTTCCCATGGACCCCGTCGCCGCCCTCGACCGGATCGCGTTCCTCCTGGAGCGGGCGCTCGCGCCCACCTACCGGGTACGGGCCTTCCGCACCGCCTCCCGGACGCTGGCCGCGCTGCCCGAGGGCGAGGTGGCCGAGCGGGCCGCCGCCGGGACGCTGGAGTCGCTGAAGGGGGTCGGACCGAAGACCGCGCAGGTGGTGCGGGAGGCGCTGGGCGGTGAAGTGCCCGGGTACCTGCGCAGGCTGGAGGAGGAGGCCGGGGCGCCGGCCGGCGCCGAGGCGGCCGGCGCCGGGCTGCGGGCGCTGATCCGCGGGGACTGCCACACGCACTCGGACTGGTCCGACGGCGGCAGCCCGATCGAGGAGATGGGGCGGGCGGCGGCCGGGCTGGGACACGAGTGGACCGTGCTCACCGACCACTCGCCGCGGCTGACCGTGGCCCGTGGGCTGTCGCCCGCGCGGCTGCGGGAGCAGTTGGCGGTGGTCGCGGAGCTGAACGCGCGCTGGGCGCCGTTCCGGCTGCTCACCGGCATCGAGTGCGACATCCTGGACGACGGCTCGCTGGACCAGGAACCGGAGCTGCTGGAGCGGCTGGACGTGGTCGTGGTGTCGGTCCACTCCAAGCTGCGGATGGACGCCCGGTCCATGACCCGGCGGATGGTCGCCGCCGTACGCGATCCGCACGCCGACGTCCTCGGGCACTGCACCGGGCGGCTGGTCACGGGCCGGGGGCGGCCCGAGTCGCAGTTCGACGCGGACGAGGTGTTCGCCGCGTGCGCCGAGTCGGGGACCGCCGTGGAGATCAACAGCCGCCCGGAACGGCTGGACCCGCCCCGGCGGCTGCTGCGCCGGGCGGTCGAGGCCGGGGTGCTGTTCTCGGTCGACACCGACGCCCACGCGCCCGGCCAGCTGGACTGGCAGATCCTCGGCTGCGCGCGGGCCGAGGAGTGCGGGGTCCCGCCCGAGCGCGTGGTGACCACCTGGTCGGCCGACGAGCTGCTGGACTGGACGCGGGAGGGGCGGCTGCCGGCACGCGTGGCGGGTTCCGGGCGTGGTACCCGTTCCGGGAGCTGATCGCGAGGACCCTGGGGCCGGCGGGACGGACCCGGGGCTGACGGAGAGGACCCGGAATGGACCGTGCCGCCGTGTTCGACGTCGACGGGACCCTCGTCGACACCAATCACCTGCACGTCGTGACCTGGTGGGAGGCGTTCCGGCAGGCGGGCCACGAGGTGCCCATGCACGCCGTGCACCGGGCCGTCGGCCTCGGCTCCGCGGACCTCGTCGCCCATCTGCTCGGCGACGACCGCGACCGGGACCAGGACGCCGCGCTGAGCGCCGCGCACACGGCGCTGTACGGCCAGTACTTCGACCGGCTCCCCGCCCTGCCGGGGGCCGGCGAGCTGCTGCGGCGGCTGCACGGGGACGGCTGGACGGTGGTCCTCGCCACCTCGGCGAGCGGTGCCGAGCTCGGTGCGCTGCGCCGGGCGATCGACGCGGACGACGCCATCGCGGCCACGGCGAGCGCGGACGACGTGCGGGAGGGCAAGCCGGCCCCGGAGCCCGTGCAGCACGCGCTGGAGCTGGCCGGGGTGCCGGCCTCGCGGGCGGTGTTCGTCGGGGACACCGTGTGGGACATGCGGGCGGGCAGCAAGGCCGGCGTGCGCTGTCTGGGCGTGCTGTGCGGCGGGATCCCCCGGGCCGACCTGGAGGAGGCGGGGGCGGAGGCGGTGTACGCGGACCCTGCGGACCTGCTGGCACGGCTGGCCGGGAGCCCGCTGGGCTGAGCGGTTCCGGTGGTGACGCACGTCACGCGGGGGGCTGGAACACCTGGGTGTGGTTGCCCGTTGAACAAGCCGTGGGTGCGGATGGGACAGTGTCCCCGGGCCTCACCTTTTGCCCACAGGGACGATCGTTCGGCTGAAGCCCTGTGGAGCGTCTCGCCGAGAGGCGACCGCCATCCGCGCCCACCACTTGACCGCCCCGGTCGTGATTCCCCCGTCACGGCCGGGGCTTCCCCATGCCGCCCCCATGCCGCCGCCGTGCCGCGTGTGCGGACGCGGCGCCCGGGTACCCGGCCGCTCGTCGCAGCCTCCGTCGTGCCGACGTAAGGAGCCGAAGGTGAGCAGCTCAGCGGGCAGCAGGATCGTCGTGACAGGCGCCACCGGCAACGTCGGGACGAGTGTGGTGCGCCTGCTCTCCGAGGACCCGGACATCAAGTCCGTGCGCGGGCTGGCCCGGCGGACGCCCGAGTGGTCGCCGCCGAAGACCGAGTGGTCCGCCGTCGACATCGCCGGGGACCGGGCGAACCTCGCCGAGCGGTTCGAGGGTGCCGACGCCGTGATCCATCTGGCCTGGGCCTTCCAGCCGACGCATGATCCGGCCACCACCTGGCGGACCAATGTGCTCGGAGGCATCCGGGTGTTCGAGGCGGTCGCCGCGGCCCGGGTGCCGGTGCTGGTGCACGCCTCCTCCGTCGGGGCGTACTCGCCGGGGCCGAAGGACCGCCCGGTGGACGAGTCCTGGCCCACGCACGGCTGGCCGGACGCCGCGTACTGCCGGGAGAAGGCCTACCTGGAGCGCACGCTGGACGTGTTCGAGCGCGACCACCCCGAGGTGCGGGTGGTCCGGATGCGGCCGGCGTTCCTGTTCAAGTGGGAGTCCGCCAGCGAGCAGCGGCGGATCTTCGGCGGGCGGTTCCTGCCCGGTCCGCTGGCCCGGCCGGACCTGCTGCCGTTCCTGCCGGACATCCCCGGCCTGCGGGTACAGGCGCTGCACACGGACGACGCCGCCGAGGCCTACCGGCTCGCGGTGCGCTCGGACAGCGCCCGGGGCGCCTTCAACCTGGCCGCCGATCCCACGCTGGACGCCGGGGTGCTCGCCGAGCTGCTGGGCTCCCGGCCGGTCCGGCTGCCGCGTACGGCGGCCCGCTCGGCCATCGCCACCGCCTGGGGGCTGCACCTGCTGCCCGCCTCGCCGCACCTGTTCGACGCCGTGCTGCGGCTGCCGCTGATGGACTGCGCGCGGGCCCGCGCCGAGCTGGGCTGGGAGCCCCGGCACACGGCGACCGAGGTGATCCAGGAGTTCCTGGACGGCCTGCGCAAGGGCGGTGGACTGGAGACCGAGCCGATGCGCGGACGGAAGGTCGGCTGAGCGCGTCCGGAGCACCGAACGAGCCGACGAGGAGCGGAGAAGACCATGACGGTGCGCAAACCTGGCTCCGGGTCCGGAGCCGAGCAACGGCCGGTACCCCGGGACATGCCCGACCAGCAGGCCCGGCCCGCCGAGGATCCGTGGGACGTGTCCCCGAGGCACGCCGCCGGCAAGGAGGCGGAGGAGGACGTCGCGCCCGACACGGACGAGGCCGGCACCGCCCCCCGGGGCGCCCCGCGGCCGGTCACGGAACACCCGACCCCGGACGAACCGTCGGCCTGACGCCCCGGCCGTGGGCCGGAGCGCGGGGCCGTGCGCCCTGCTCCCCCGGCCCGCCCGCCCCAGCCCTCAGTGCGGGGCGCGTTCCTGGAGCGCTGCCCGCCAGGCGGGCAGGCGGTCCTCGGCGGCCGGTTCCGGGCGGCGCCCGCCGCTGGCGAAGAAGTCGGCGAGCGGCAGGATCGCGGCGCCGACGGTGACCGCGTCCGGGCCCAGCCGGCCGAGGTCGATCGTCACCTTGTCGGCCGGGTGCCGCAGGGCGTACGTCGCCGCGTGCCGGCGCACGGCGGGCAGGAACCGCGTGCCGAGCTGGAGCCCGGCCCAGCCGCCGATGAGGATCCGCTCGGGCTGGAAGAGGTTGATCAGATCGGACAGGCCGGCACCCAGGTACTCGGCGGTCTCCTCCAGGACGGCCAGCGCGACCGGGTCGGCCGTACCCCCCTCGGACGGGTACGCGGCGGCGAGCATCGCGGTGAGCGCGGTCTCCTCGTCGGTGTCCTCGGGCGGCCGGCCGCCCTCCTCGCGCCAGCGGGCGAGCAGCGACTCGGCGCCCGCGTACGCCTCCAGGCAGCCGGGCGCGCCGCAGCGGCAGCGGCGCCCGCGCACCCGTACCGTCAGATGGCCCCACTCCACGGCCCGCCCGTGCTCCACCTCGGGGGTGACCAGGCAGGCGCCGACGCCGGAGCCGAAGAGCACGACGACGGCGTTGCGGGCGCCGCGCCCGGCACCGAACCACATCTCGGCCTGGCCGAGCGTCTTGGCGCCGTTGTCGATGAGGTACGGCACTGTGTCGGGGAGCTGGGAGGCCGAGCGGAGCAGTTGCTCCAGCGGGACCGCGTCCCAGCCGATGGTCTGCCCGTGCACGACGGCGCCCCGGTCCGCGGTGCGTTCCACGATGCCGGGGACGCCGACGCCGACGCCGAGCAGCCGGTCGGGGGCGGCCTGTTCGGCGGTGAGGACCTCGGCGACGCCGTCGCGGATGTGGCCGGCGATGACGTCGACGTCATAGCCCTGCGGGGTCAGCGGGCGTTCGGCGCGGGCCAGTTCCGTGAGGGCCAGGTCGAACAGCTCGACCCGGACGCGGGTCTCGCCGACGTCCACGCCGATCATCTGGCCGCTGTGCGGGGCGACGCGCAGCAGCGTGCGCGGCCGACCGCCGTCGGAGTCGACGCTGCCGGCCTCCTCGACCAGTCCGTCGGCGATCAGGTCCGCGACCACGTTGCTGACCGAGCCGGAGCTGAGTCCGGTGGCCGGGCCCAGCTCGAACCGGCTGAGCGGGCCGTCGAAGTACAGCCGCTGGAGCACCGCCGTCCGGTTGCCTCGTCTCAGGTCGCGTACCGTGCGCCCGTTGCGCGCCGCCATGTGGCTCCCTTCACGAACCCTGCCCGACCTGCAACATACCCCTTCGGACAGCCGGGGCGCGACATTCTCCCAACCCTTAGTTCACGCTATGAGCTAAGGCGGAGACAAGTGATCTCGTCCAGCGCGGCGACCAGTGCCGGCGCGACGGTCCGCCGGATCCACCGGCGCCGCTTAGCGCCGGCCGCCCGGGGAACCGTCTCGACCAGCATGATCAGGTAGAGGTAGGCGCGGTAGAGCGCGAGCCGCAGCCGCTCCAAGCGGTCGAAGCGGACGCGGCCCCCGGCGTCCCGGTAGCCGGCGAGGAAGTCCTGGTCCTTCTCGATGTCGTCCAGCAGGGCGAGGGAGACGAAGTCGGCCAGCGGGTCGCCCCAGAACATGCGCTCGCCGTCGACGAGTCCGCCGACGCGGGGTCCGGCGGGGGTGCGGTGGACCAGGATGTTGCCCGGCCACAGATCGAAGTGGACGGCGCGCGGGACGGTGACGTCCTCCAGCACGTCGTGGCCGGTGCGGAGGGTACGGGCCACCTCGTCCACGGGGCACGGCAGGTCGGCCGCGTAGTCGCGGGCGTCGGCCGGCACGGCGTCGGTCATCGCGGTGAACGCCGTCCGCCAGTCCGGGGCGAGCGGGCCGAGCGCGCCGGACGGGTAGCCGAAGCCGGGGCCGGTCACCCGGTGCAGCCGGGCCACGTGGCCGCCCAGCTCCCGGCGCAGGGCGGCCTGTTCGACGACGGTGAGGGAGTCGTCCCCGGGGATGCCCGGGCAGTGGGTCTGGAGGGTGTGCCGTGCGGCGGGGCCGCCGTCGGTGCGCACGGTGCGGGGCGCGGGGACGCCGGCCTCGGCGGCGGCGCGGCAGAACTCCTCCTCCGAGCGCAGCAGCCGGGACTCGTAGCGCAGGCCCGGCGCGTCCGGCGCGATCTTCAGCACATAGCGGCGGCCGTCGGTGAGCCGTAGCTCCTCGACGGTGTTGTAGGTGCCGCCGCCGAGCGGGCGCACCCCGCCCGGCCGGGCGGGCGGCAGGCCCGCCGCGGCCAGGACCCGCCGGGCCCGTTCCTCCGTGTCCCGCACCCCCGCACCCCTCCCCCGGCGGCTCAGCCCGCCGCGTACACGTCCTCCACGTAACGCCCGTCCGCCACCAGCGTGTCGAGCCACCGTTCGGCCGCGGCCTCGTCGGCGCCGGGGGTCCGTTCGCGGTACAGGGTACGGAAGGCGGCGCGGACGCCGGGAGCCATCCGTGCGCCGTCGCCGCAGACGTACACCCGGGCCCCGGCGCCCAGCAGCTCCCAGACCTCGCCGGCCTCGGCGGCGATGCGGTGCTGGACGAAGGCGGCACCGTTCACGGGCGCGGCGCTGAAGGCCGGCCGCAGCGAGACCGCGCCGGCCCGCTCGGCGGCCCGCAACTCCTCGGCGTGCAGGTAGTCGGCGTCCGGGGCGTCGCAGCCGAAGTAGAGCAGTCCCGCGGGGAGCCGGGCGCCGGTGCGGCGGGCGGCCAGGCGGTCGGCGACGGCACCCCGGAACGGGGCGAGCCCGGTGCCGGCGGCGACCATCACGACCGGTGCCGTGTGGTCGATCCGGAACGCCTCGCGGCAGGGCTGGACCCGGGCGTACACGGTGTCACCGGGCCGCAGGGAGGCGAGGTGACCGGAGCCGGTGCCCCGGTGGCGGCCCTTGCCGGAGCGCGCGGGGGCGTCGAGCACGGACACCATGAGGTCGGCGTGGCGGGGGTCGGCCGCCGGTGCGGAGGAGATGGAGTAGTGGCGCGGGCGCAGCGGGGTCAGCAGGTCGAGCAGGAGCGGCCAGTCCAGGGCACCGCGCAGGGCGGGGTGGTCCTCGGCCAGTTCCACCAGGGTGCGCGGGTCGTCGCCGGGCAGGGCGGCGAGGGCGGCGCGCTCGGGCGGGCAGGGGTTGGCCTCGGCGAGGAGGGCCGCCTGGCGGCTGGTCGGACGCTCCTGCAACTCGACGTGATGGGTGAGCAGTTGGCGTACCGTCACCGGCCGGTCCACGGCGAGGGCTCCCCCGCGCTCGACTTCGCCCGTGCGGGCGGACCCCCATGGGCGGGAACGGGTCGGCCGGACGTCCAGGACGGCGTCGGCGTCGAGGCCGAAGGCGGCGACGGCACGGTCCACCAGCTCGGGGGCGTTGGCGGGCAGCACGGTCAGGTGGTCGGCGGTGCGGTAGGTGACGCCCTCGGGCAGGGCGACGCGCAGGAACCGCTTGGTGCGCGGATGACCGGGCGCGGTGAGGTCACGGGCCTCGGTGACCGTCATCGGGACCAGCCCGTGCCGCTCGGCGAGGGCGTCCAGCGGCCCGCCGGACAGGGTGCGGACCGCGTAGGCGTGGGCGGGCTCGTCCGCGGTGTCCTGGCCGGCGCCCGGGTCGCCGTACGCGCTCAGCAGCGCGGAGCGCACGCGGGCGGTGAACTCCCCTACGGCGCCGGTGAGGTCCCCGGAGGCGTCGGCGGCGGCGCGCTCGGTGAGCCGGGTGGCGCCAAGTTCGGCGAGGCGGGCGTCGATCCGGGTGGGGACCTGCTGGTAGGTGGCGGCCCAGTTGCGGTCGCCGACGCCGAGGACGGCGTAGGTCACTCCGGTCAGGTCGGGGGTGCCGTCGAGCCAGGCAGTGAAGGCGACGGCGTCGTCGGTGGGGCGGCCGTTGTAGGAGGCGGCGGCGATGACGACGGGCCGGTCGGTGGGCAGACCGTCCGCGTAGGCGTCCAGGGCGGCGACCTCGGTGGCGCAGCCGACGGCGGCGGCCTCGTCCGCGAGCCGGGCGGCGAAGTCCCGGCAGGTGCCGTAGTTGCTGCCGTGCAGGAAGAGGGCGCGGGTGCCGGGGCGGACCCGGGCCGGGAGGGCGTCGGGGGCGGGGGTGCCGGCGGCGGGCGCGGCGGCGGTGCCGGGCAGGGGCGCGTGGACGCGGTCGGCGGGGGTGCGCGGGGTGAGCGTGAGGGTGAAGCCCTCGGGCTTGAGGGTGAGGGTCTCCTTCACGGTGAGCCGGTAGCCGGCGTGGTCGTGCAGCCGGTAGCGGTGGACCAGCAGGGCGAGCAGCATGGTCGCCTCGTGCAGTGCGAACTGCCGTCCGATGCAGGCGCGTTCACCGGTGCCGAACGGCTTGAAGGCATGCACCGGACGGGCCGCCTCGGCCTCGGGGGTGAACCGCTCGGGGTCGAACAGCTCGGGGTTGTCGCCCCACACGGGCTGGCGGTGCAGCATCGGCGCGAGCACGGTGACGGCCTGGCCGGCGCGCAGCGGGATCCGGCCGCCGAGCAGGGTGTCCTCGCGGGCGTGCCGGCTGAACGCGGCGGCCGTCGGCCACAGCCGCAGCGCCTCGTTCAGGACCTGGCGGGTGTAGGTGAGCCGGCCGATGTCCTCGTACGACGGCTCGGGGTCGGCCGTGTCGCCCCACAGCGCGTCGGCCTCGCGCTGCACGAGCCGCAGGACGGCCGGGTGCTTGGCCAGGTAGTAGAGCGCGAAGGACATCGCGCCGGAGGTGGTCTCGTGGCCGGCGATCAGGAAGGTGATGACCTGGTTGCGGATGTTGGCCGCGTCCAGGGTGGTGCCGTCGGCGGGGTGCGGGGCGCTGAGCATCAGGCCGAGCAGGTCCTCGGCGCCGCTCTGGTCGGTGCCGGTGCGGGCGGCGATGACGTCGTCCACGACCCGGGCGAGGTGGTCGGCGTCCTTCCGGAAGGCCGCGTCGGCCGCCGAGTGGTCGGTGCCGGGGGTGCGGGCCAGCCGGGTCATGCTCCACTCCAGGCAGCGGACCATCGACTCCACGAAGGGGTGCGGCTCGGCGCGCTCGAACGACCCGAAGTCGTAGTCGAACCCGGCGAGCCCGATGGTGTCGAGGGTCATCCGGGTCATGTCGTCGGGCACGTCGACGGGCCGGCCGGCCCGCGCCGCACGGTCCCAGGCGTCGATGAGCCGCCGGGCCACCTTCAGCATCACCGGGTGGTAGGTGCGCATCGAGCCCAGCGCGAAGGCGGGCATCAGGATGTCGTGCGCCTTCGCCCAGTTGGGCTCGTCGTTGTACGCCGTGAACAGGCCGTCGGCGGCGAACTCCCGCACGTTCCTCAGGGCGGGCCCGACGTGCTTGGCGAACCGCTCCTCGTCGGCCAGGTCGGCGACCAGGTCCGCGTCGGCGACGAACATCACGTCCCGCCCGTGCAGCCGCCGCACCAGCACCGGGCCGTGCTCCCGCATCAGCTCCATGGTCTGCTGGATGGGCGTGCGGCCGGGGCCGGAGGCGGTGATGTCGACGACGGGGACGCCGGTCAGGGTTCCGGCCGGTTCGGAGCGCAGTGCGGTGGGGGGCATGGCGCGGCAACTGCCTTTCGCGGTAACGGATGTACTGCGTCCAGGGTGGTCGACGGGCGGCGGGCGCCGGGGCCATGCCACTACACGATCGTGCAGTGGAAAGTGCCCGCCGGGACTTGCGCGCGCCCGGCCGCCGCGGCCAGGGGCCGGGTCCCCTCCGCCAAGTTGCCGCTGACCTGGTCGTTCCCCTTGGATGAGGTGCCATGGATGCGGAACAGGCCGACGCGGTGGTGTGGCGCAACCGTGCGCTGGTGCTGTTCGACCGGGTGGCGGTACCGGTGGCCGTATGCGATGTGTACGGCCAGGTCGTCCTGGCGAACCCCGCCATGGCGGCGGAGTGCGGTACGACCCCTGGGCGGCTGCGCGGCCGGCATGTGCTGGAGCTGTTCCGGCCGCAGGAGGCCGGCCAGGTGGAGCGGATCGCCGAGGCGCTGCGCCTGCGGCACCGCTCCCGCTACCAGGTGTCGGTGTGCTGGCGGGCGCCCGGCGGGGCCGAGCGGCACGGGGAGCTGACGGCGGACCCGGTGAGCGACAGCGTGGAGGAGACACCGGCGCTGCTGGTGATGCTGCGCGTCCTGGGCGAGCGCCCCGCACCGGAACCGGAGCCGGTACGGGTCACGGACACGGAGCGACAGGTCCTGGCCCTGCTGGCCGGCGGCGCCACGACGGCCCGCGCCGCCCGCGAACTGGGCCTCACCAGGGACGGCGTCACCTATCACCTGCGTCGCCTGTCGGCACGCTGGGGCGCGACGAACCGCACGGAACTGGTCGCCCGGGCGTACGCGATGGGGGTACTGGCCACGGAGGTGTGGCCACCGGAGCCGGGGCGGGGGGCGGAGACGGGGAGTGAGTAGCGGGTGGGTAGGCCGGGGGTACGCGGCCGGGGACGGGGGGGGCCGGGGCACGCCGGCGCGGCCAGGGGGCCTACCCGGGGAGCGGTCGGGTCGTCGGGGGATGCCGACCGTGACCGAGGCCCTACCCGGCAGGGCGGTCGGACCCTCGGCGGGACGCCGGCCGTGACCGGAGCGGGGGTGCTCGGGTGGGGCAGGTCGTGGGGGGGGCACGTCGGGGAGCACGCCTGCCGTAGCCGGGCGAGGCACGTCGGGGCGCACGTCTGCCGTAGCCGGGGCGGGCCCAAGTCGGCGGTGGCGTTGCGGTGGGGGGCTGTCCAAGCGGCGGCAGCTCAGGGAGGCGGCGCCCGCCGAAGCGGTGGTGGCGGCATCCGCGGCGGCCATGGCCCGGCCTTCCGGGAACCTCAGCCGTTGCGCTCCGGCGGGGTCCGCACGGTGGCGGCGCCCGGGGAAGCCGGGGCCGCGGGGCCCCCGGGGCCGGCCGCGGTGTCCTGGCGAGGCGGGACGGCCGGCGGCGGGCGGAGCCTCGCCGTTCCCGCGCCCTCGGGGGATCCGAAGCGGGCCAGGGTGTGCCAGACCATCTTGAGGTCCTGGAGGTCGTACCGGGCGCTGCGGGCCGCGTCGCCGATGACGCGGGGGGTGATGAGGCCGCGCTCGGCGATGCGGGCGCCGAGGTCGGCGTACCGCGGGCCGCGGTAGTCGGCGTGCCGGCGCAGTGCGGTGACGGTGAGGCGGTAGCCGGGGTGCCATACATGCGGGAAGGGCAGGCGCCGGGCGGCTGTCTCCACCGGTGTGCCCCGGTAGCTCGCGTCCAGTACCAGCGCCTCCACGTCCCGGTCGAGCAGCACACCCCCGTGCACATGGGCCTCGATGTAGTCGTTGAGGGCGTCCTGCTCGTCGGCCTCGGCGAGGGCGATCAGCGGCATGGCGCCGGCCACGCCGAAGTCGCCGGGCTCGGTCGAGCTGTCCGGGTAGCAGAAGGTGGCCCGGGCCAGGGCCGCTCCGGAGAGCCTGAGGTGCGAGGAGCCGAAGCGGGGGGCCGCGCCGACCGACTGGCGCCGGAAGTCCAGCGCGCCGTACACCGGACGCTCGGCCGGGTCGGCGTCGTCGTAGGCGCCGCCGAAGATCCGGCTCTCCCAGCGCGTCCGGTCGCCGCCCGGGTGGGCGGTGAGGCCGCCGTTGCTGGTGCCGGTGACGAACTGCGAGTGGTACGCGCCGTCCCGGGCCAGCGACTCCAGGATCGGCAGTCCGCCGGAGATCCGGTCGGGGTGGAAGTTGAGCGTGATGCGCAGACCGGGGTCGAGCGGTGGGCCGGACGCGGTGCCGGCGACATGGTCCAGCGCTCGCCGGGCACGCCGTGGCAACCCGGGCAGCCCCCGCCGGAAATCCATTGGCTCACCCCCATGTGGCTAAATAGGATAGTCGTGAGCCTAGAGCCTCTAGGTTCGTTCGTGCGACTGGAAATCCGGAAGGCCCCCCATGAGATCGCTCACCGAGCAGGACATCCGCAACTCGTTTATCAACTGCTCCAAGGGCGAGGCCAAGCGCCTGGCCGTCCCGCGCGATCTCGGTGACCGCCCCTGGGACGATCTGGACTTCCTCGGCTGGCGTGATCCGGGGGCTCCCGACCGCAGCTACCTGGTCATGGAGCGGGACGGCCGGCTCGTCGGCGTGGCCCTGCGCTTCCCGGCCGCGCAGCGCGGCTTCCTGCACCGGAGCATGTGTTCGCTGTGTCTGACCACGCATCCCGGCGGCGGGGTCTCGCTGATGACCGCGCGGAAGGCGGGAGCGGCCGGCCGGGAGGGCAACTCGGTCGGGCTGTACATGTGCACCGACCTGGCCTGTTCGCTGTACGTGCGCGGCAGGAAGGTCCCCGAGTCCGGCGTCCGGTTCGAGGAGAGCTTGACGCTGGAGGAGCAGATCGCGCGCATGACGGGCAATCTGACCGCCTTCGTCGACAAGCTGTACGCGTAAGTATCTGGCATAAATCAGGCGGAACCGGTCCGCGAACGGCTACGTTCGACGCACCCGATGAGCGGGAACAGGCCAAGGGATGCGCGAACGAAAGTTGACCACGGGACTACTGCGACTGGCGAAGCGCCGCCGGGAGCCGGTGGTCGTCCAGACACTGCGGTCGGCCACGGCCGCGACGATCGCCTACGTCATCGCCCTCCGGCTGAGCCCCGAGCCGGCCCCGCTCACCGCGCCGCTGACCGCGCTGCTGGTCGTCCAGGTGACCTTCTACGCCACGCTCACCAACGGCATCCGCCGGGTGAACTCGGTGGTCGCGGGCGTCCTGGTCGCCATCGCCTTCAGCGTGCTGGTCGGCCTGACCTGGTGGAGCCTCGCCCTGCTGATCGTCGCCGCGCTGGCCGTGGGACACCTGGTCCGCGTCGACGAGTACGTCGCCGAGGTGGCGATCAGCGCCATGCTGGTGCTCGGAGTCACCACGGTCGGGTTCACCGCCTGGGCGCGGATCGTCGAGACGCTGATCGGCGCGGTCGTCGGCACCGCCTGCAACCTGCTGCTGCCACCCCCAGTGTGGGTGGACGAGGCCGGGCGGTCCATCGAGGACCTGGCCCGGCGGGTGCGCCAGCTGATGCTGCGGATGGGCGAGGAGGCCGGCGGCCGGATCCCCTGGGAGCGAGCGGCCGAGCGGCTGCACGAGGCGCGCCGGCTGGACCACGACATCGTGCAGGTGGACGCGGCACTGCGGCAGGCGGAGGACAGTCTGCGGCTCAATCCCCGGGTGAAGGAGGGACTGCTGCACCGGGTGGTGCTGCGCACGGGTCTGGACACGCTGGAGATCTGCACGGTGGTGCTGCGGGTGCTGGCCCGCTCGTTCACGGACCTGGCGAAGGCCCGTGGGCCGGAGGAGCTCTTCCCGGCCCGGGTGGGGGCGACCGTGGAGCAACTGCTGTCGGAGATCGCCGACGCGGTGGTCAGCTTCGCGGTGCTGGTGACGACCCATCTGAGCGAGAACGCGGAATCGGCGGAGGCACGGCTGTCGGCCGAGCTGCACACGGCGGCCGGCACCCGGGACCGGCTGGCCGAGCTGCTCCAGGAGGAGATCCGCAAGGACTGGGCGCACTGGCAGTTGCTCGGGGCGGTGCTGACCGAGACGACCAGGATCATCGACGAGCTGAACACCGAGCACCGCACCCGCCGCCTGCTGGAGGAGCTGGACCGGGTCTCGCGCGGGCAGCGGGCCAAGCGGCCCCGGCTCGCCTTGCTGCGCGACCGCCTCGGGGTCCAGGAGGAGCTGTGGCGGAACCACGCGGGGTTCGGCGAGCGTCCTCGGTGAGGAAGCCGCCGGGGCGGTCCGGCGCCGACGCCGGCTCCGACGCGGCGGAGCTCGGCCACATCGCCTCGCGCAGATGCACCGTCAGCAGCACGCCGACCGCGCGCCCGCATCCACGCGGGCACCCGGTCGGCGTGTTCCCGTCGATCCGGACTCCGTCACCGGTCATCGGTACGCCCTCTCGCCCGCGCCGCACCGCCGGCCCTGGTCGGACGATATCAACTCCGGCAGGGGCACGGTCCGCCAGTTCGTGGCCGTACCGCTGGGGCTCGGCGCGACCGTTGAGGGGCAGGTCACCGGCGAGGAGGTGCGGAGCGGCCCTGCCCCTCTCCGCCCCGGCCCCCAGTGGGCCCCGGATCACCGCCGTCCGCGCCCGCCGCGGCCTTCGGCGGTCCGCCAGCCCCGGCCGCCGCTCCCCCGCGACGCGCCACGGCCCTCGGGCTCGGCGTCGGCGGCTCGATGCGGCAGGAGGTGTACCGGGACGACCGGCCGCTGGGCGACCGGTCCGAGCAGCCCGCCGGGCGGGTGTTCGTGCACCTCGTCACGCCCTCGCGGTGGCGCCGGATCACCGGCGAGGCACCGCCGCCACCGGTGGACCGGGCGGACACCCGGGCGGCCCTGCCCTGGTGCGACTACCACGACGCGGACGCCGAGGACCTCGCCCCCACGCCCGCCCTGGAGGGGGCCGAGCCGGTCGGCGAGTGGCTCGGGGACGGCCTGGAGCCGTGGCGGGCGCCGTCCGCCGACCGGGTGACACCCCTGAAGGTCGCGCCGGGCAAGCCGGTGGCGGACGGGGGCTGGCAGGGTCCGCCGGCGGTGCGTTCCGCGCGGCTGCCGTTGCCCGGCTTGCCCCCGGCGACCCGCGCGGGCCAAGGTGGCTGTCACGAGCGGGGCACCGACGACCTGGGGTAGCGGTATGGACACGGAGGCAGGGACGGCGGGAGAAGGGTCTCCCCTCCCCCGGCGGGACCGGGACCCGGACCGGGAACGCGGCGGCTGGACCAGACGCCGGTTCGTCGGCGCCGTGGCCGGTACGGCGGCGGTCGTCGTGGTGCCGTCCCCGGCGGCCCCGCCGACGGAGACGCCGGCCGGGCAGCGCAAGCCGCAGGCGGCCCCGCCGCCCCGGAGGCCCTCCGGACCGCGCCCGCTGTACGTGGGCACCTACACCTCCGTCGAGGGCGGCGGCACCGGCATCGGCCTGGCGTCGTACGACCCCGAGTCGGGCCGGATCACCGGGTCCGGGACGCTCACCGGGGTCCCCGACCCGTCGTACCTCGCCGTACACCCCGACGGCCGCACGCTGTACGCGGTGGACGAGCGGGAGGACGGCGGGGTAACGGCCGTACGCCTCGCGGACCGGCGGGTCCTCGGCACCCGGAGCACCGGCGGCGCGGACCCGTGCCATCTGTCGGTGCATCCCTCCGGGCGCTGGCTGCTCAGCGCCAACTACGGTTCGGGCAGTGTCGCCGTGCACCCGATCGACGCCTCGGGCGCGCTGGGCGAGCGCACCGCCCTGGTCACGCACGGCTCTCCGCCGCCCGGCCCCGGCCAACAGGGGCCGCACGCCCACCAGTTCCTCACGAGTCCGGACGGCGGGCACGTCCTCGCCGTGGACCTCGGCACCGACACGGTCTACACCTACCGCCTCGACCGGGCGAAGGGCACGCTCGCGGAGGCGGCGCGGGCGCGGACCCGGCCCGGCGCGGGACCGCGCCATCTGACCTTCCATCCGGGCGGCCGGTACGCCTACCTGGCCAACGAGGTGGACGACACCGTGGCCGTGTGCGCGTACGAGCCGGGAACCGGGCGCCTGACGATCGGCGAGCCGCAGCCGACGGGGTCCGGCGGCGGCACGAACTATCCGGCGCAGATCCTGGTGACGGCGAACGGCCGGTACGCGTTCCTCGCCAACCGGGGCCACAACAGCCTCGCGCGGTACGCCGTCGAGGACGGCGGGGCCCGGCTGCGGCTGCTCGGCACGGTGCCGGTGGGCGGGGACTTCCCCCGGCAGATCGCGTTCTCGCCCGACGGCCGGCTGCTGTTCGCGGCGAACCAGCGCTCGGGGACGGTCACCGTCTTCCGCGTCGACGCGGACAGCGGTGAACTGCGCCCGGCCGGCGAGCCGTTCGCGTCACCCGTCGCCGTCTGCGCGCTGCCGCTGTAGCGCCCGGGGGCAGGCGGCGGCACTGGCCTGGGCGAGCAGGGCGTGCACGCGCTCGGTGAGCTGGGCGACGTCGTCGGCGGGTGTGTGGAAGGGCAGTCGTACGTCGCCGTGGGCGCGGGTGCGTTCGATGCGCAGGGTGAGTCCGTGGCGGTCGACGGCGAGCGGTGCCACCCGGGTCGCGGCGTGCAGGCTCTCGGGCCGCACCAGGCGGGTGAGCCGCTCGACGGCGTCCGGGTGGGCGTCGGCGAGGTGGGTGAGCAACCGGGCCTCGGCGCCGGCCAGGGGGTCGGGCCGGGCGGCGGTGAACTCGCCCAGGTCGACCACCACGGCCCCGGCGGGCCGGCGCAGCACCACGCGGGTGGGCCGGAACAGGAGGGCTCCCCCGGACGGGGCGAACCAGCCGGACAGGAAGAGCCGGGCGCGGATGCGGTGGCGCACCGGTACGGGCGCCACGTCGGCGAACTCCAGCAGGGCGGAGGGTTCTTGGCGCGGGGCGCACAGCACCGCCCCGAACAGGGCGCTGTCGTCGGGCACCGCCAGCCGTACCGCGCCGTCCTCGGTCACGGTGTGCGTGCCGACGTACTCCTCGCGGACGCCGTCCGCGGTCACCGCGCACGACCACGCGGCGGCCAGCACCGAGCGTGCCTGTTCCGCCGCGCCGGGGGCGGCCGTCCAGTCCTGCGTGTCACCCATCCGAGACCTCCTTAGGTAAGCCTTGCCTAACCTATCGGAGATCGGGGCGCGCGCCAACCACACCGCCCCTGCGGGGAAGCGCCCGGCCGAGCCCGGTGCCCGCTGGAACCGGACCGCACGAGTCCGGCACCGGCGGGCTGCGGGGCCGACTCGCCGGACGCCACCGCCCGCACCACGGGGTGTTCGTCAGCCGGCCGCCTTGGCGATGATGCGTTCCATCTCCTCCCGGCCGAAGGCCCGCAGAGTCGTGGAACGGACGTTGCCCACACCACCGAGTTGCAGGAGTGCCGCGGTGGCGGTTTCCTCGTCAGCCCCCTCGATGACGGCCACGAGGTCGTACGGACCGACGGTCCAGTAGATGCTCAGGAGCTTCGCCCCGAGCTTCTGCACCGCTGCGCCGAAGGCCTCGGCGCGCTTCGCGGTGTCCTTGTAGTTCCGGACCCCTTGATCGGTCCAGCTCAGCAGGGCGACGTACGTCGGCATGTTCCTCCACCCTCACGAGAAGCCTCATCCCGAGGTCAAGCCTGGACACCCGGGCCGGAACGCGCACGAGGTACGCACCCGAACGAGCAGGAAGGGCGGGGCGGCACCCGCGCACCGGGCGCGGACCGGGTCCTCCGCCCCGCACTGCGGCACCTGGCCTCCGACCCCGGCCCGCACGTCCGGAGCATGGCCGTCGAACCCGTCGGCAAGCGCGCCCGCACCGACGCCCGCGCCGTCGCCGACCCCGAGTTCGGCCCCGCCGCCGGCGCCACAGCCCTCAGGCGAGGACGCCCAGCAGAGCGCGGGCGCACAGATCGCGCACCTCTTCCCGGCTCAACTCACCTTCGCCGCGCAGCCATTCGAGACAGACGGCGGTGGTGAAGGCGAGCCAGCCGCGCACCGCCAGGCGCACCCGCGGGGCGGCCTCGACGGCGGGCCCGAACTCGGGGTCGGCGGCGAGCGCGGCCAGGATCTGCTCCTCCTGGGCTGCCAGCGCCCGCTGGTAGACCCGGCGCACGGCCTGGTCGCCGGCCGCGTCGGCGCGGTGGAAGGCGCGGAAGCCGTGGGCGTGCGCCTGGACGTAGCCGAGGTAGGTGTCGAGGCCGGCGGCGAGCTGCTCGCGCACCGGTACCCCGGGCTCGGCCGCCGTCATGCGCAGCATGCGCGCGCTCTCCCGCTCCACGACGGCGGCGAAGAAGTCCCGCTTGGTCGGGAAGTAGTGGTACAGCAGCCCCCGCGAGACCCCGGCGATCTCGGCGACCTGCTCGATCCACACGTCGTCGTAGGGGCTCTCCGAGAACAGCTTCGCGCCGACCGACAGCAGTTGCTCACGGCGTTCCCCGGTGCTGAGTCTGCGCCGGGCGCGCTCCCCCTGGTTCGCGGGCATGGCGTCACTTTACTTGACGTCGGTTCAACAAGGGCACCACACTGGAACCCGTTATTGAACCCACGTACAACACGCGTGCGTCACTGCGTCAACCACCCGCTGGGCCAAGGGAGATCGCGTCATGGCGGCGACGACGGAGACCATGGAGACCGGGCTGCCGAAGGGTTTCCGCAGCGCCGAGCAGGGCTGGCCCGAGCTGCGCCGCATCCCCCGTCCGCCGCACCGGGTGCCGCTGCTCGGCGATGTGCTCGGCGTCGACCGGCACCGGCCGTTGCAGGACTCGATGCGCTTCGCGCGCGAGCTCGGCCCGATCTTCCGCCGCCGGGCGTTCGGCAAGGAGTTCGTGTTCGTGTGGGGGGCGCGGCTGGTCGCCGATCTCGCCGACGAGTCCCGGTTCGCCAAGCACGTCGGGCTCGGCGTCGCCAACCTGCGGCCCGTGGCCGGAGACGGCCTGTTCACCGCCTACAACCACGAGCCCAACTGGCAGTTGGCGCACGACGTGCTGGCGCCCGGGTTCAGCCGGGAGGCCATGGAGGGCTACCACGGGATGATGCTGTCGGTCGCCGACCGGCTCACCGACCACTGGGACCGCCACCTGGCGGCCGGGCGCACGGTGGACGTGCCGGGCGACATGACCCGGCTGACCCTGGAGACGATCGCCCGGACCGGTTTCGGGCACGACTTCGGCTCCTTCGAGCGGGACCGGCCGCACCCCTTCGTCACGGCGATGGTCGGCACGCTGGCCTACGCGCAACGGCTGAACAGCGTGCCGGGACCGCTGGCCCCGCTGCTGCTGCGCACCGCCGCCCGGCGCAACGCGGCCGACATCGCCCACCTCAACCGCACGGTCGACGGGCTGGTCGCCGCCCGGCGCCGGTCCGGTGGCGGCGAGGGGGACCTGCTGGACCGCATGCTGGCGACGGCGCACCCGCGGACCGGGGAGAAGCTGTCGCCGGAGAACGTCCGCAAGCAGGTGATCACGTTCCTGGTGGCGGGCCACGAGACCACCTCCGGCGCGCTCTCCTTCGCCCTCCACCACCTCGCCCGGCACCCGGAGATCGCCGCCCGGGCCCGCGCCGAGGTCGCACAGGTCTGGGGCGACACCCCGCGGCCCGGCTACGACCAGGTCGCCAGGCTGCGCTACGTGCGCCGGGTGCTGGACGAGTCGCTGCGGCTGTGGCCGACCGCGCCCGCCTTCGCCCGCGAGGCCCGGCGGGACACCGTCCTCGCCGGGGACCATCCGATGCGCCGGGGCGCGTGGACCCTGGTGCTGACCCCGATGCTGCACCGGGAGCCGGAGGTCTGGGGCGAGGACGCCGAGCGGTTCGACCCCGACCGCTTCACCCCGGCGGCCGTCCGCGCCCGGCCACCGCACACCTTCAAGCCCTTCGGCACCGGCGCACGGGCCTGCATCGGCCGCCAGTTCGCCCTCCACGAGGCGACCCTGGTCCTCGGCCTGCTGCTGCGCCGTTACGACCTGCACGCCGACCCGGGCTACCGGCTGAGCGTGGCCGAACGCCTGACCCTGATGCCGGAAGGGCTGCGGCTCCGCCTGGAGCGCCGGCCGGCTCTCACGAAGGCGGAGGAGGGACGCCCCGCAGGGGCGCGGGGCAGTGTGCGCGGTGCGGTTGACGCCGCGTGGGCGCGACCAGCCCGAGACGCGGCCGCGGACGACCGGCGGCACGACCCGGCCGGACCGGCCCAGCCCCCGTCAGCGAGCCGCTGTCCAGTGCACGGGGCGGCTGACTGAGGCCGGCAGCCGCGTGCCCGCGCTGCCCCGCGCGGCGTTCACCTGCGGCTGGGTGAGGAAGAAGGCACCGGTGAGGTCCGCGTCGGTCAGATCGGCATCGCGCAGGTCGGCCCCGATCAGATCCGCGCCGCGCAGGTCGGCACCGGTGAGGTCGGCGGCGATGAGGTACGCACCGCGCAGGCTCACCCCGCGCAGATCGGCGCCCCTGAGGCGGGCGCCCATGAGGTCCGCGCCCCTGCGGTCCCTGCCCCGGCCCTTCCCCTTCCCTCGGCCCTTGCCGCCGACGCCGGCCCGGGCCAGCTCGCTGGTGCGCAGCAGGAGCACGTTGACCTCCTGGCGGTGCGCGGCCACGTCCAGCGCGGCCAGCTCCTCGGGAGTCCGCCGGGTCAGCCGCTCGGTCTCCTCCAGGGCCCGGCGCAGCTCGGGGTGGACGGGCCGGGCGGCGGGCAGGGCCAGCGCCTCGGTCAGGTACCACAGCAGCTCGTGCAACTGCCGTACGACCGGGAAGACGTCGAACATCCGGCGCGCGTGCTCCGTGGACCCGGTACGCCAGTCCTGCCCGTCGAAGGTGACCTGCGAGACCTTCTGGCCGGCGCCGAAGCAGTCGTAGACCGTGCAGCCGGTGAAGCCCTTCGGGCGCAGGTCGGCGTGGATGCCGCAGCGGTGGTCGCCCTGGAGGTTCGGGCACGGCTTGCCCGCGGGCTTGTCCAGCGCGAAGTCGGCGGAGCGGGCGAAGGGCAGGGCGACACAGCACAGCCCGAAGCACCGGGCGCAGTCGGCGCGCAGGTCGGAGGGGTCGGCTATCTGATCCGGCATGGGGTCCAGCCTACTGACCGGCGAGCCTGCCCCCGCACCCGCGCGCACCCCCGACCGCGGGCGAACGGCTCGACGCCCCGCAACCGGCGACGGCCACCCGGCGGACGCCGTTCCAGGGCGCTGGAGGCGCCACTCGGCGAGATCGGGGAAGATCCAGCGGTTGCCCGCGTCGGCGGCGTCCGGGGCGGCGCGGCCGACGCCGGCACAGGCGACCTCGCGGCCGGCGTCGGTCCAGGCGGCGATCGCCGCAGAACACCCGTGCTTCGAGGCCACCACGGCGAGGGCGCGCTGCCAGTCGTCGGGCAGGGGCTGAGCTGGGTGACCTTCGGCCCGGTCATGGGCGGCGCACTGGGCCGCCCCGACCCGTGCGCGACGTCGTGTACGGCGCGCCCGGCCGTCCTGTCGCGTACGTCAGACCTCGTCGCGTACCAGCGCCAGCAGCCGATCCAGGACGCGGGGCGCGCCCGTGCGCAGGCCGTCGTGCTCGTACTCGTTGGTGACCCAGGGGCGCAGCCCACGGATCGCGCCGGCCGTCTGAAGGGAGTGGCCGGTGTCGACGTACATGTCGTCGTGGTAGACGGCCGCGGCGACCGGGACCTCGTTGGCGGCGAGCCGCGCGGGGTCGTACAGGGGGCTCCAGTCGGTGCGGGCGGCGAGCAGTTCGGCCGTCTCGCGCAGGGGGCGCAGGGCCGGGTCGGCGTCGAACATCCAGGGGTGGACGGTCTCGCCGGTGAACAGGACCGGGCCGTCGCCGGTGAGTGTCTTGGCCGCGTCGAACTGCGGGAACTCGGCGCGGACGCGCTCGGCCGACCAGGCGGTGGGGCGCGCGTCCTGGCCGTAGATCGACTCGTGGACGAGGGCGTAGAGGGGGTGGGAGGCGTACGACAGGAGGGACTGGGCCTGCTCCTGGAAGGCGTCGGACAGCTCCAGGCCGGCCGGGGTCACCACGAAGGCGTCCTCCAGGAGGTGGTGCAGCCGGTGGCTGCCGTCGCTCGTGCCCAGCATGATGCCCAGGGACTGGAAGGCCTCCACGGTGAAGCGGTAGCCGTTCGGCAGCACCACGTCGTGGGTGAGGAGGTGGTCGGCGATCCGGCGGGCCCGCTCCACGTCCTGCGGGTAACGGGCGTAGTGCGCGGCGACCTTGCGCTCGACGCGCGGGTAGGCGGCCCGGTAGACGTCGTCGGCGTGGGCGTGCAGGGACGGCAGGCCGCCGGTGATGATCGCGGTGGCGAGGCCCTCGGGGGCGAGGGAGAGGTACGACACCGTGCAGAAGCCGCCGAAGCTCTGGCCGAGCACGGTCCACGGGGCACCGCCGGTGACCTGGGGGCGGATGGCCTCGCAGTCGCGGACGATGGAGTCGGCGCGGAAGTGGGTGAGGTAGTCGGCCTGGGCGGCGGGACCGCCGCGCAGCGGCAGCGTCTGCCGGGTGGCGGGCGTGGAGCGTCCGGTGCCGCGCTGGTCGAGGAGCAGGACGCGGTACTCCTTCAAGGCCCGGTCGAGCCAGGCCTGCCGTCCGACGAAACGATTCGCCCCGAAGCCGGGGCCGCCTTGCAGGTACACCAGCCAGGGCAGGTCCTGCCCGGCCTTGTCGCTCGCCACCGCCTCGCGGGCGTACAGCTCGATGGTCTCGCCGCCCGGGTCGGCGTGGTCGAGGGGCACGGTGAAGTGGCGGTCGGTGAGCACGACGCCGGGCTGGCGGTAGCTGAGGCTCAACGGGTCTCCTGGGACGGACGGGCTGGACGTCTCCCAGTTGAGCACATGGGCCGGCGCGGGCCGAGCACCGGGATCATGGATTGTTACTGAACTTCCGGTCAGCACGTCCGCCCGGTGCGGGGCTCGGCGCGGCGGGCGCACCGCGAGGTTCAGCGTGCGGCGAGGCTGGACCGGCGCACCACCAGCTCCGGCTGGAGCACCACCCGCCGGTGCTCGTGCGTCCGCTTCCCCTTGCCGTCCCCCTCGCCCCGCTCGGTCTCCTCCAGCAGCAGTTCGGCGGCGAGGGCGCCCATCGTGACGGCGGGCTGGCGCACCGAGGTGAGGGGTACGGCAGCGGCGGCGGCGAACTCGATGTCGTCGTAGCCGACGATCGCCAGGTCGTCCGGGACGGTCACGCCCGCCGCGTACATCGCCTGGAGCACGCCGAGGGCGAGCAGGTCGTTGGCGCAGAACACGGCGGTGGGCCGGTCGGCGAGGCCGAGCAGCCGGGCACCCGCGTCCCGGCCGGCGGCCACGTCGAGCCGCTCGGTGGGCAGTTCGCGCAGCGCCTCGGGGCCGAGCCCGGCCTCGGCGAGGGCGTTCAGCGCGCCGGTGCGCCGGTCGCGGACCTGGGTGAGCCCGGGCGGCCCGCTGACGTAGGCGATCGAGCGGTGCCCGGCGTCCACCAGGTGCCGCACCGCCAGCGCGCCGCCCGCGATGTCGTCCACGGAGACCGAGCACTCGGTGGTGCCCTCGGCGACCCGGTCGACCAGCACGAACGGGATGCCGTGCCGGCGGAAGGCCGCGATGTTGCGGCCGGTGGCGTCGGCCGGGGTGAGCAGCACGCCCCGCACCCGCTGTTCGGCGAAGAGCGACAGGTACTCGGCCTCCTCGGCGGCGTCCTGCGCGCTGTTGCACACCATCACGCCGAGCCCGGCCTCCCGGGCCGCGCGCTCGGCGCCGCGCGCCACGTCCACGAAGAAGGGGTTGCCCATGTCGAGCACGAGCAGCCCCATGATCCGGCTGCGGCCCGCCCGCAGCTGGCGCGCCGACTCGCTGCGGACGTAGCCGAGCCGGTCGATCGCGGACAGCACGCGCGCACGGGTCTCGCCGGCGACGGTGTCCGGGCGGTTGATGACGTTGGACACCGTGCCCACCGACACTCCGGCGGCGCGGGCGACATCCTTGATACCCACCGACTGGGCCATCGGGCTTCGGACCTCCAGGGAACGGGATGCGGCGGGACGGCCTTCACGTTACCGTCACGCCGGCAGGGCGAAGCCGGCCGCGTGCGGCGCCGAGGGCGCCGGGCCGGCGGACTTCTCCTGGTACGGGAACGACAGGACGGTGTCCGCCCTGATCCGGGTCTCGTCGGCCACCACCTCGCCGAACGCGTGCAGCCCGCCGTCGTCGAACGGGAGCCTCCGGTCGGTGTCCCCGGAGGCCCGCGAGGCCGCGGCGGTCCGGCCGAACGGGAGGGAGGCAGTCTCGCACAGGTGGAAGGCGCGTCCGTGGGCGATCCGGTCGGCGGCGCGGTCCGGGGTTCGGTGCCGGGACACAGTCGATGACGGCGTGGGGGCGGACCGCCGAGGCGGTGAACCGGCTCTCCTGGGTCATCGGCGAGCGGTCCGGGTCCAGCGGGTCCACGGCACATGGCCGGTGCCGTGGTCGGTGAGGCCGCCGGGGCCACGGGTTTCGTAGTCCGCCAGGGCGTTGCGGCCGTCGTCGGCCTTGAGCCGGTGCGGCAGCGTGAGCGCCGGCCGGTCGCCGGCATCAAGGGCCCGGCGGGCCACGACCCGTCGCTGCCCGCCGGGTACCGGGCGGCGTGCTGGTGGACCCGGTGGGTCAACAGGCCGTTCTTCTGGAACGAGTCGGTGTTGACCAGGCCGTCGTGGGAGACGGCGCGGGCGTCCCGTCGTGTGACGCCCTGCCGGGTGACGGAGGGTCTCATCGGTGCGGCTCCCGCGTCAGTCGAGGTGGAACACTTCGGTGAGCGGTCGCATGGCCTCGTCGGGCCGGGCACCGTCCAGGGACTCGAAGAACGGTGCCATCTCCTTCTGCCAGCGCGCGTTGACGTCGGTGGCCGCCATACCGGCCTGGGCGGCGGCGAAGTCCTCGGTCTCCAGGTAGCCGACGAGCAGGCCGTCCTCGCGCAGGAACAGCGAGTAGTCGTGCCAGCCGGTCGCCTTCAGGGCGTCGAGCATCTCCGGCCAGACGGCCGCGTGCCGCTCACGGTACTCGTCGAGCCGGTCCGCCCTGACCTTCAGCAGGAAGCACACGCGCTGCATCGGCAGCCCCCGTCCGTCAGAAGTTGAACTGGTCGATGTTCTTGGCGTCGAACACGGTCGGCTTGCCCAGGTTGATCACGCCGTCCTTGCCGATGGTGTACGTCGTGGCGCCGGCCTTGAAGGTCTCGCCCTCCTTGCCGGTGATCTGCCCCGAGGCCAGCGCGACCGCGGTCCGGGCGGCCAGGTCGCCGAGCTTGGCCGGGTCCCACAGCTCGAAGGCGTCGACGGTGCCGTTCTTCACGTACTTGCGCATGTCATTGGGGGTGCCGAGGCCGGTCAGCTTGACCTTGCCCTTGTACTTGGAGCCCGACAGGTACTGGGCCGCCGCCTTGATGCCGACGGTGGTCGGGGAGATGATCCCCTTCAGGTTCGGGTGCTCCTGGAGCAGGCCCTGGGTCTGCTGGAAGGACTGCTGGGCGTCGTCGTTGCCGTAGGCGATCTTGACGAGCTTGATGTCCTTGTACTTGGGGTCCTTCAGCTCGTCCTTCATGTAGCCGATCCAGGTGTTCTGGTTGGTCGCGGTCTGCGCGGCGGACAGGACCGCGATCTCGCCCTTGTACCCGATCTGCCGGGCGAGGAGCTGCACCTCGGTACGGCCCAGGTCCTCGGCGCCGGCCTGCGAGACGAAGGCGTTGCGGCAGCCCGGGCTGGTGTCGGAGTCGTAGGTGACGACCTTGATGCCGTTGCTCATGGCCTGCTTCAGCGCCGTGCACAGCGCCCCCGGGTCCTGCGCGGACACCGCGATGGCGTTCACCCGCTGCTGGGTGAGCGTGTTGACGTAGCTCACCTGCCCGGCGGTGTCGGTGGCGCTGCTGGGCCCCACCTCCTTGTACGTCGACCCGAGCTCGGCGACCGCCTTCTCGCCGCCCTTGTCGGCGGTGGTGAAGTAGGGGTTGTTGACCTGCTTGGGCAGGAAGCCGACGGTCAGCCCCTTCTTGGTGGCCGCGTTCGGGTCGGCCTTGCCGGCGGAGGCGGCGGCGGCGTTGTCGTCCTTGACGTCCTTCTTGGTGGTGCCGCCGCAGGCGGTGAGCGCGAGGGCGAGGGAGGTGCCGGCGGCGAGGGCGGCGCAGGTGCGGCGGAGGGTCGGCTTGAGCATGGAAGGGCCCCTTGTCGTAAGGAGTGGGTGGTGCGCGCCTCGGGGGCGCGGGGTTGTATGCGTGTGGCGGCTTGGCCGCGTGGGCGCGGCCGGCCGCGGACGGGCTATCCGGTGGAACCGGCCGCCCGCGCGAGAGAGATCTGCCGCGCGACCCGGGGGCCCAGCACGGACACCACGAGCAGCACACCGGTGACGACGATCTGCGACTGGGCCGAGACGTTCAGCAGACTCATCACGTTCTGCAACGCGCCGAGCAGGAAGACACCGGCGACGGCCCCGCCGATCGTGCCCCTGCCCCCGTCGAAGTCGATCCCGCCCAGCAACACGGCGGCGACGACGGACAGTTCGAGTCCGGTGGCGTTGTCGTACCGGGCACTGGCGTAGTGCAGCGCCCAGAAGACACCGGTCAGCGCCGACATGGCGCCCGTGGCGACGAACAGCAGGAGCTTGGTCCGCTTCACCCGGATGCCCGCGAAGCGCGCCGCCTCCTCCCCCGCTCCGATCGCGAACAGCGACCGGCCGAACGGAGTGGCGTGCAACAGCACCACGGCGACGGCGAGCAGCACCAGGAAGGGCAGGAAGGCCTGCGGCAGGAAGGAGTCACCGAGGCGGCCGGCGGCGAAGTCCAGGTACTGCGAGGGGAAATCGGTCACCGCGTCGGAGCCGAGCACGATCTGCGCGACACCCCGGTAGGCGGCCAGCGTGCCGATGGTGACCGCCAGCGACGGCAGCCCGAGCCGGGTCACCAGCAGGCCGTTGAGCAGCCCGCACGCCACCCCGAGCAGCAGGCACAGCGGGATGATCTGCTCGATGGCCATGCCCTCGTTCCACAGCTTGCCCATCACCGCGCCGGACAGCCCGGCCGTGGACGCGACGGACAGGTCGATCTCGCCGGCGACGACCAGCAGGGTCATCGGCAGGGCGATCAGCGCGATCGGGAGCGTGTTGCCGATGAGGAACGACAGGTTGAGCGCGTTGCCGAAGCCGTCGACGAAGCCGAACGACAGCAGCAACAGGACGATGAGCAGCGCGCCGACGACCGTGTCCCAGCGGACCGCGCGGGTGAGCGACTCAGGCACCGGCCTTCTCCTTCGCCATGGCGGACCTCCTGGGGGCCGACTTCTTCTTCAGGGCGGCGGCCACGCGCAGCGCCACGATCCGGTCGACGGCGATGGCGAGCAGCAACAGGACGCCGTTGATGGCGAGCACCCACACGGAGCTGACGCCGAGCGCGGGCAGCACGCTGTTGATCGAGGTGAGCAGCAGGGCGCCGAGGGCGGCGCCGTAGACGCTGCCGGAGCCTCCGGTGAAGGCGATGCCGCCGACCACGACGGCGCTGACGACGGTGAGTTCGTAGCCGTTGCCGGTGCCGGAGTCGACGTTGCCGAACCGGGCCAGGTACATCGCGCCGGCGAGTCCGGCGAGCGCTCCGCAGAAGGTGTACGCGGCCAGGATGCGCTTGCGGACCGGGATGCCGGCCAGCCGGGCCGCCTCCGGGTTGGAGCCGAGGGCGTACAG
Source organism: Streptomyces corchorusii (assembly GCF_001514055.1). NCBI lineage: Bacteria > Bacillati > Actinomycetota > Actinomycetes > Kitasatosporales > Streptomycetaceae > Streptomyces > Streptomyces corchorusii. The sequence goes on from NZ_KQ948353.1 coordinate 572,921, forward strand.
CTCCCGCCCGCTGCCGTAGTGCTTGAGGTAGTAGCCCGTCGCCACGAGCACCACCAGCGCGATCACGGCGAGCCAGGGGATGGCGGAGATGCCGCCGGAGCCGAAGTCGACGAAGCCGCCGGGCAGATCGGCCGCGGTGATCTGGCGGGAGCCGACCCAGATGGAGTCGACGCCCCGGATGACGTACAGGGTGCCGAGGGTGACGACGAGGGCGGGGACCTGGCCGAGGCTCACGAGGAGGCCGTTGAGCAGCCCGAGGCCGATGCCCAGCAGGACGGCGAGGAGGATCGCGACGACCGCGTTCCCGCCGCCCTGGAGGTAGGTTCCGGCGGCGAAGGCGCTGATGCCGAGCGTGGAGCCGACGGACAGGTCGACGTTGCGGCTGAGGACGACCAGTGACTGGCCGGTGGCGACCAGCACCAGGATCGTCGCGTTGAGGAGCAGGTCCTTGACGCCCTGCTCGGACAGGAACTCGCTGTTGCCCGCCTGGGTGACGGCGATCATCACCAGGAAGACGGCCAGGATGGCGAGTTCGCGCATCTTGAAGACCCGGTCGACCAGCCGGGTGCCGCCGGAGCGGGGTGCCCCGGTGACGGGGGTCTCGTCGGTGGTGACCGTCATGCGGCGGCCCTCCCGGTGGCTGCGGCCATCACGGTCTCCTCGGTGGCGTCGGCGCGGGGTATCTCGGCGGTGATCCGGCCCTCGTGCATCACCAGGACGCGGTCGGCCATGCCGAGGATCTCGGGCAGGTCGGAGGAGATCATCAGGACGGCGACCCCGTCGGCGGCCAGCTCGCCGAGCAGCCGGTGCACCTCGGCCTTGGTGCCGACGTCGATGCCCCGGGTGGGTTCGTCCACGATGAGCACCTGGGGGCCGGTGGCGAGCCACTTGGCGAGGACGACCTTCTGCTGGTTGCCGCCGGACAGGGTGGAGACGGCGTCCGCGATCCGGGCGTACTTCACCTGGAGCTTCACGGCCCAGTCCAGGGACCGGCTGCGTTCGGCGGTCCGGTGCACCAGCCCGGCCCGGGCGGTCGTACGGAGTCCGGTCAGGCCGATGTTCCGTTCGATGGACATGTCCATCACCAGTCCCTGGGCCCGCCGGTCCTCCGGTACGAGGGCGAGTCCGGCCGCCATCGCGGCGGACGGGGCGCCGTTGGTGAGCCGGCGCCCGCCGACCTCGACCTCGCCCGCGTCCCAGCGGTCGACGCCGAACACGGCCCGGGCGACCTCGGTGCGCCCGGCCCCGACCAGCCCGGCGAGGCCGACGATCTCTCCGCGCCGGACCTCGAAGGAGACGTCGGTGAAGACGCCCTCGCGGGTCAGCCGCCGCACGCTGAGCGCGACGTCGCCGGCCTGGACCTGCTGCTTCGGGTACAGCTCGGCCAGGTCGCGGCCGACCATGCGGCGGACCAGGTCGTCCTCGGTCATCCCGGCGAGCGGCTCGCTGGCGATCCAGGCGCCGTCCCGCAGCGTGGTGACCTTCTGGCAGATCGCGAAGATCTCCTCCAGCCGGTGGGAGATGAACAGCACGGCCGCGCCCTGCTCGCGCAGGGTGCGGACCACGCCGAAGAGGCGGGCCACCTCGCTGCCGGTGAGCGCGGCGGTCGGCTCGTCCATGATCAGGACCCGGGCGTCGAAGGACAGCGCCTTGGCGATCTCCACGATCTGCTGGTCGGCGATGGACAGGCCACGGGCGGGCCGGTCGGGGTCGAGATCGACGCCGAGCCGCCGCATCAGGGCGGCCGTGGCCGCGTGGGTGGCCTTGTGGTCGATCCGGCCGAGGGCGCGCCGGGGCCGGCGGCCCATGAAGATGTTCTCGGCGATCGACAGGTCAGGGAAGAGCGTGGGTTCCTGGTAGATCACGGCGATGCCGGCGTCGCGGGCGTCGCCGGGGCCGTGGAAGACGACGGGCTCGCCGTCGAGCAGCACCTGACCGGTGTCCGGCCGGTGCACTCCGGCGAGGGTCTTGATCAGCGTCGACTTGCCCGCGCCGTTCTCTCCGGCGAGGGCGTGCACCTCGCCGGGCAGCAGCTCCAGGGAGACGTCCCTCAGGGCGCGTACGGCGCCGAAGGACTTCGAGACGCCCTTGAGTGCCAGCACCGGGGCCGGTCCCGTGTCAGGCGGGTGGGTCATGGGGGCTCCTCGACGACACCGGCGAAGGGGCCGCGAGGCCGCCACGGTGTCGTGAAAGGTTTCAAGTGGATTGCGGGGACCGTAGGCACCACAGTCATGTCACGTCAATGGGTCCGTGTCGAAAAACTTTCGATAGCCAAAGGTCACGGCCGGATCACGGAAGACGGGGTCCGCCGGAGTCCTTGACACCCCTGCGGTCGGCACCTAGCTTGCCGTTCTGAATCGTTTCACATTCCGCGTTTCGCATGCTCGGTCGTTCCGTCCGACATCCGCTCAGTCGCCTCCCCCGACACCACAGGAGCCCCCAAGTGACCGACCTCGCCGCGGTGAAGGCCGCGCTCAAGACCCAGGCCGTCGAGACGCCGTCGTGGGCGTACGGGAACTCGGGCACCCGGTTCAAGGTGTTCGCCCAGGCCGGTGTGCCGCGCTCGCCCTGGGAGAAGCTGGAGGACGCGGCCCAGGTGCACGCCTTCACCGGGGTCGCGCCCACGGTCGCCCTGCACATCCCGTGGGACACGGTGGAGGACTACGCGGCGCTCGCGAAGTACGCCGAGGAGCGCGGGGTGCGGCTGGGCGCGATCAACTCCAACACCTTCCAGGACGACGACTACAAGCTGGGCAGCGTCTGCCATCCGGACGCGGCGGTGCGGCGCAAGGCCGTCGACCACCTGCTGCGGTGCGTCGACATCATGGACGCCACCGGGTCACGGGACCTGAAGCTGTGGTTCGCCGACGGGACGAACTACCCCGGGCAGGACGACATCCGCGCCCGGCAGGACCGGCTGGCCGAGGGGCTGGCCGAGGTGTACGCGCGGCTGGGGGACGGCCAGCGGATGCTGCTGGAGTACAAGTTCTTCGAGCCGGCGTTCTACACGACCGACGTGCCGGACTGGGGAACCGCCTACGCGCACTGCCTGAAGCTCGGCGACAAGGCCCAGGTGGTCGTCGACACCGGGCACCACGCACCGGGGACCAACATCGAGTTCATCGTGGCGCTGCTGCTGCGGGAGGGGAAGCTCGGCGGGTTCGACTTCAACTCGCGCTTCTACGCCGACGACGACCTGATGGTGGGGGCGGCCGACCCCTTCCAGCTCTTCCGGATCATGTACGAGGTGATCCGGGGCGGGGGGTTCACCTCCGACGTCGCGTTCATGCTCGACCAGTGCCACAACATCGAGGCGAAGATCCCGGCGATCATCCGGTCGGTCATGAACGTGCAGGAGGCCACCGCGAAGGCGCTGCTGGTCGATCGGGCGGCGCTGGCCGGGGCGCAGGCTTCCGGGGACGTGCTGGGGGCCAACGCCGTGCTGATGGACGCGTACAACACGGATGTGCGGGGGCTCCTCGGGGAGGTCCGGGAGGAACTGGGGCTGGACCCCGATCCGATGGGCGCGTACGCCCGGTCCGGGTGGGCCGAGCGGATCGTCGCCGAGCGGGTCGGGGGCGAGCAGGCCGGCTGGGGGGCGTGACGCGTCCGCCTCCGAAGCGCCGTTGCGGGGCGCGGGTCCGTCGTGGCTCGTCGCGCCCACCCGGCGGAGCCGCGTACCGACACGGCCCCGCGCCCCTTCACCACGTCCCCCCTCCTGGAAGGAACCGGTAGTCATGACCACCCGTCCCGAAGTCGACGCCCTCCTCGACCGCTCCCACCGGCTCGGCTCCGATCCCCGTAACACCAACTACGCCGGCGGGAACGCGTCGGCCAAGGGCAGCGCCACCGATCCCGTCACCGGGGGTGATGTGGAGCTGATGTGGGTGAAGGGCTCCGGGGGCGACCTCGGCACGCTCACCGCGTCCGGGCTGGCCGTGCTGCGCCTGGACCGGCTGCGGGCCCTCGTGGACGTGTACCGCGGTGTCGAGCGCGAGGACGAGATGGTCGGCGCGTTCGACTACTGTCTGCACGGCAAGGGCGGGGCCGCGCCCTCCATCGACACCGCCATGCACGGCCTGGTGGACGCCCCGCACGTGGACCACCTGCATCCCGACTCGGGGATCGCGCTCGCGTGCGCGGCCGACGGGGAGAAGCTGACCGCCGAGTGCTTCGGGGACAGCGTGGTGTGGGTGCCGTGGCGGCGGCCCGGGTTCCAGCTCGGACTGGACATCGCCGCGATCAAGGAGGCCAACCCGCAGGCCATCGGGTGCGTTCTCGGCGGGCACGGGATCACCGCGTGGGGATCGACGTCCGAGGAGTGCGAGCGCAACTCGCTGCACATCATCCGGACCGCCGAGGCGTTCCTCGCCGAGAAGGGGAAGGCGGAGCCCTTCGGGCCGGTCGTCGAGGGGTACGAGGCCCTGCCCGAGGCCGAGCGCAGGGAGCGGGCCGCCGCGCTCGCGCCGTACGTCCGGGGCCTGGCGTCCCAGGACCGGCCGCAGGTCGGGCACTTCACCGACTCCGAGGCCGTCCTCGACTTCCTCGCCCGCGCCGAGCACCCCCGGCTGGCCGCCCTCGGCACCTCCTGCCCCGACCACTTCCTGCGCACCAAGGTCCGGCCGCTGGTGCTGGACCTGCCGCCGGCCGCGCCGCTGGAGGACGCCGTCGCCCGGCTGCGGGAGCTGCACGCCGCCTACCGCGAGGAGTACGCCGCCTACTACCGGCGGCACGCCCTGCCCGACTCCCCCGCCATGCGCGGCGCCGACCCGGCCATCGTGCTCGTCCCGGGTGTCGGCATGTTCAGCTTCGGCAAGGACAAGCAGACCGCCCGGGTGGCGGGCGAGTTCTACGTCAACGCCGTCAACGTCATGCGCGGGGCCGAGGCCGTGTCGTCGTACGCGCCGATCGAGGAAGCCGAGAAGTTCCGGATCGAGTACTGGGCGCTGGAGGAGGCCAAGCTCCAGCGGATGCCGAAGCCCAAGCCGCTCGCCACGCGCGTCGCGCTCGTGACGGGGGCCGGCAGCGGGATCGGGAAGGCCATCGCGCACCGGCTGGCGGCGGAGGGGGCGTGTGTCGTCGTCGCCGATCTGAACGGCGAGAACGCCGTGGCCGTCGCCGAGGAACTGGGCGGGCCGGACAAGGCCGTCGCCGTCACCGTGGACGTCACCGACGAGGAGCAGATCGCCGCCGCGTTCAAGGCGGCCTCCCTCGCCTTCGGCGGGGTGGACCTCGTCGTCAACAACGCCGGGATCTCCATCTCCAAGCCGCTGCTGGAGACGTCGGTCAGGGACTGGGACCTCCAGCACGACATCATGGCCCGCGGCTCCTTCCTCGTGTCGCGGGAGGCGGCACGGGTGATGACCGTGCAGGGGCTGGGCGGCGACATCGTCTACATCGCCTCCAAGAACGCCGTGTTCGCCGGGCCCAACAACATCGCATATTCCGCCACCAAGGCCGACCAGGCCCACCAGGTGCGCTTGCTGGCCGCCGAGCTGGGTGAGCACGGGATCCGGGTGAACGGGGTCAACCCGGACGGTGTGGTGCGCGGGTCCGGGATCTTCGCCGGGGGATGGGGGGCGCAGCGGGCCGCGGTGTACGGGGTGCCGCAGGAGAAGCTGGGTGAATTCTACGCGCAGCGGACGATCCTGAAGCGGGAGGTGCTGCCCGAGCACGTGGCGAACGCCGTGTTCGCGCTCACGGGCGGGGAGCTCACCCACACCACCGGGCTGCACATCCCGGTCGACGCGGGTGTGGCGGCCGCGTTCCTGCGATGAGCGCGGGCGTGAAGTCGTACGCCGCCGTCGATCTCGGCGCTTCCAGCGGGCGGGTGATGGTGGGGCGGGTGAGTCCGGACTCGGTGGAGCTGAGCGAGGTGCACCGGTTCCCCAACCGGCCGGTGCGCGTACCGGAGGGGCTGCGCTGGGACATCCTGGCGCTCTACGGCGGTGTCCTCGACGGGCTCCGGGCGGCCGGCGCCCACTGCGGTGGACGGCTCGCCTCCGTGGGCATCGACAGCTGGGCCGTCGACTACGGCCTGCTGGACGCCGACGGGGCCCTGCTCGGCAACCCGGTGCACTACCGCGACGCCCGCACCGAGGGGGTCGCGGAGAAGGTGTGGGCGACCGTGCCGGCGGCGGAGCTGTACGCGGCGACGGGCATCCAGCACGCGCCGTTCAACACCCTGTACCAGCTCGCGGCCGCCCGCGCCTCGGAGCAGTTCGCCCACGCCAGGCGGCTGTTGCTGGTCCCGGACCTGCTGGCGTACTGGCTCACCGGCGAGCAGGGCACCGAGCTGACCAACGCCTCCACCACCCAGCTCGTCGATCCCCGGACCCGGGACTGGTCGTACGAGGTCGCCGAGCGGCTGGGCATCGACCTCGGGCTGTTCCCGCCGCTGCGCCGGCCGGGCGATCCGGCCGGGACGCTGCGGCCACAGGTGCTGGCGGAGACGGGCCTCGCCGGTCCGGTGCCGGTGACGGCCGTCGGCTCGCACGACACCGCGTCGGCGGTGGCCGCCGTCCCGGCGGCCGGGGAGCGCTTCGCCTACATCTGCACCGGCACCTGGTCCCTGGCCGGCCTGGAACTGTCCGCCCCGGTGCTCACCGAGGAGAGCCGGGCCGCGAACTTCACCAACGAACTGGGGCTCGACGGCACCGTCCGCTACCTGCGCAACATCATGGGGCTGTGGCTGCTCCAGGAGTGCGTACGGGCCTGGGGCGAGCCGGATCTGGGAACGCTGCTGCGGGAGGCGGCCACCGTGCCGGCGCTGCGCTCGGTGGTGGACGCCGGGGACGAGGCGTTCCTGGCGCCGGGGCGGATGCCGGAGCGGATCGCCGAGGCGTGCCGGGCGTCGGGGCAGCCGGTGCCGGGAACCCCGGCCGAGACCACCCGCTGCATCCTCGACTCGCTGGCCCTCGCCCACCGGCGGGCCGTGCTGGACGCGCAGCGGCTGGCCGATCATCCGGTGGACGTGGTGTACCTGGTCGGCGGCGGCACCCGCAACGCGCTGCTGTGCCAGCTGACGGCCGACGCCTGCGGGCTGCCGGTGGTGGCCGGCGCCACCGAGGCGGCGGCCCTCGGCAACGTGCTCGTGCAGGCCCGCGCGGACGGGCTCGCCGGCGACCTCGCCGCCCTGCGCGGGCTGCTCGTCCGGACCCAGCCGCTCACCCGGTACACGCCCCGCGGCGACACCGGCCCGTGGCGGGCGGCCCAGGCCCGGCTCGCCGCGCGGTGAGCCGCGGTCTCCCGTCGGCGCCGCCCGCCGACTACCCTTCACTCGTCCGATGACCGACACCGAGGAGCCGCGATGCGTGTCGCCCTGTTCCTGACCTGTGTCAACGACACGCTGTATCCGGACACCGGCCGGGCCGTGGTGAAGCTGCTGACCAGGCTGGGTGTCGACGTCGACTTCCCGATGGCGCAGACCTGCTGCGGACAGGCCCACTACAACACCGGCTACCGGCATGAGGCCGAGCCGCTGGCCCGGCATTTCTCCGATGTCTTCGGGGAGTACGAGGCGATCGTGACCCCGTCCGGGTCGTGCGGGGCGATGGTGCGCGAGCTGTATCCCCGCATGGGCGAGCGGGCCCGGGCCGAGGGGCGCGGGGACGTGCTGGCGCGGACGCTGGCGCCGGTGGTGCCGAAGACGTACGAGCTGACGGAGTTCCTGGTCGACGTGCTCGGGGTGACGGACGTCGGGGCCTACTACCCGCACACGGTGACCTACCACCCGACCTGCCACGGGCTGCGCGGGCTGGGGCTCGGCGACCGGCCGCGCCGGCTGCTCCGGGCCGTCAAGGGGCTGGAGCTGGTCGAGTTGCCGGGCGCGGAGGAGTGCTGCGGCTTCGGCGGCACGTTCGCGGTGAAGAACGCGGAGGTGTCGGCGGCGATGGGCGCGGACAAGGTGCGCAACGCGGAGTCGACCGGCGCGGAGGTGCTGTGCGCGGCCGACAACTCCTGCCTGATGCACCTCGGCGGCACGATGAGCCGGCTGCGCACGCGCATGCGGCCGGTGCACATCGCGGAGATCCTGGCGAGCACGGAGGAGGAACCGGCGGTATGACCGGAACGTATCTCGGCATGCCGGCCTTCCCGAAGGCCGCGCACGACGCCGTCCACAACCCCGTCCTGCGGGGCAATCTGCGGCACGCCACCCACACCATCCGGGCCAAACGGGCCAAGGCGGTGGGCGAATTGCCCGACTGGGCGGCGCTGCGCGAGGCGGGCAGGCGGATCAAGGACCACACCCTGCGCCATCTCGACCGCTACCTCGTCCAGTTGGAGGAGTCGGTCACCGCGGCCGGCGGTACGGTCCACTGGGCGGCGGACGCCGAGGAGGCCAACCGGATCGTCGCCCGGCTGGTCAAGGAGACCGGCGAGTCGGAGGTCGTGAAGGTCAAGTCCATGGCCACGCAGGAGATCGGCCTCAACGAAGCCCTGGAGGCCGAGGGCATCCGCGCCTACGAGACCGACCTCGCCGAACTGATCGTGCAGTTGGGCAAGGACCGCCCCTCGCACATCCTGGTCCCGGCCATCCACCGCAACCGGGGCGAGATCCGCGACATCTTCCGCACCGAGATGGGTGAGTGGGGCCGCCCGGCCCCGGAGGGCCTGACGGACACGCCCGCCGAACTCGCCGAGGCGGCCCGGCTGCACCTGCGGGAGAAGTTCCTGCGCGCCAAGGTCGGCGTCTCCGGCGCCAACTTCATGGTCGCCGAGACCGGCACGCTGGTCGTCGTGGAGTCCGAGGGCAACGGCCGGATGTGCCTGACCCTGCCGGAGACGCTCATCTCGGTCGTCGGCATCGAGAAGGTAGTGCCCACCTGGCGCGACCTGGAGGTCTTCCTCCAGACCCTCCCCCGCTCCTCCACCGCCGAGCGCATGAACCCGTACACCAGCATGTGGACCGGAACGACGGACGGCGACGGTCCGCGCGCCTTCCACCTGGTCCTGCTCGACAACGGCCGCACCGACACCCTCGCCGACCGGGTCGGCCGCCAGGCGCTGCGCTGCATCCGCTGCTCGGCCTGCCTGAACGTGTGCCCGGTGTACGAGCGGGCGGGCGGGCACGCGTACGGCTCGGTCTACCCGGGCCCCATCGGCGCCATCCTCAGCCCCCAGCTGAGGGGCACGGCGAGCGAGATCGACGCCTCCCTGCCGTACGCGTCGAGCCTGTGCGGGGCCTGCTACGAGGTGTGCCCGGTGGCCATCGACATCCCCGAGGTGCTGGTGCACCTGCGGGAGCGGGTGGTCGAGGGCGGTCCTGCGGTGCGGCGGGGCAACACGGTGGTGCTCCGGCCGGCGAAGGGGCACGCGGCCGAGCGGGCGGCGATGCGGGCGGCGCGCTGGGCGTTCACGCACCCCGGCGCCCTGCGCACGGGCCAGCGGCTGGCCTCCCGCACCCGCCGGCTGCACCCCCGTACCCTGCCCGGCCCCGGCCGGGCGTGGAGCGGTACCCGGGACCTGCCGGCCGTGCCGCCGGAACCGTTCCGGGACTGGTGGCAGCGCACGCGCGGCGGGAAGGACGGTGCGAAGTGAGCAGCAGGGAGCGGATCCTGGGCCGGGTGCGGCGCGCGCTCGCGGACGTGCCCGCTGACGAGGGGCCGTACGAGGAGGCCGTCCCCCGGGACTACCTGCGCGAGCACGAGCGGCGGACCACCGAGGAGACGGTGGAGCTGCTGGCGGAGAACCTGGTGGACTACCGGGCCATCGTGCACCGCTGCGACGCGGAGGAGCTGCCGCTGCTCGTCATGCGGCTGCTGGCCGAGCGCGGCTCCCGGGAGGTGCTGGTTCCTCCGGGGCTGCCGCCGGAGTGGCTGTCCGCCGCCGATCCCGTGCGGATCCACGACCGGGTGGCGGACACCGCCCAGCGGCTGGACCGGGTGGGCAGTGTGGTGACGGGATGTGCCGTGGCGATCGCCGAGACCGGCACGATCGTGCTCGACGGCTCCCCGGACCAGGGCCGGCGGCGCATCTCGCTCGTCCCGGACCACCACATCTGCGTCGTGCGCGTCCCGGACCAGGTCGTCTCCTCCGTCCCCCAGGCCCTCGAACGACTCGACCCCACCCGCCCGTTGACGTGGATCTCGGGCCCGTCGGCCACCAGCGACATCGAACTGGACCGGGTGGAGGGCGTCCACGGCCCCCGCACCCTGGAGGTGATCCTGCTCGGCTGACCGCGCCTCCCGGGCGTCCGCCGGTCGGGGCACGACGGAATGAAGCGCGCGGCGGCCTGCCGTACGTTGAGGGAATGATCCGGTTCGAGCAGGTGACCAAGCGGTACCCGGACGGTACGACGGCCGTGGACGACCTCTCCTTCGAGGTGGCCGAGGGGGAACTGGTCACGCTCGTCGGGCCCTCCGGGTGCGGCAAGACGACGACCATGATGATGGTGAACCGGCTCATCGAGCCGACCTCGGGCCGGATCCTCGTCGGCGGCGAGGACATCGCGACCGTCGACCCGGTCCGGCTGCGCCGCCGGATCGGGTACGTCATCCAGCAGGTGGGCCTCTTCCCGCACCGCACCGTCCTGGACAACACCGCGACCGTGCCGGCGCTGCTCGGCTGGAAGCGGGCGAAGGCGCGGGCCCGGGCGGCCGAGCTGCTGGAGCTGGTGGGGCTGGATCCGCGGACCTACGGGCCGCGCTATCCGGAGCAGCTGTCCGGCGGGCAGCGGCAGCGGGTCGGCGTGGCGCGGGCGCTGGCCGCGGATCCGCCGGTGCTGCTGATGGACGAGCCGTTCGGCGCGGTCGACCCGGTGGTGCGGGAGCAGTTGCAGGACGAGTTCCTGCGGATGCAGGCGGCGGTGCGCAAGACGGTGCTGCTGGTCACGCACGACATCGAGGAGGCCGTCCGGCTCGGCGACCGGATCGCCGTGTACGGGCAGGGCCGCATCGAGCAGTTCGACACGCCGGGCGCGGTGCTGGGGGCGCCCGCGACCCCGTACGTCGCCTCCTTCGTGGGCGCGGACCGCGGGCTGAAGCGGCTGTCGGTCACCGCGATCGAGCCGGACGACCTGGAGCAGCCGCCCGTGGCCCGCCCGGAGGAGCCCGCCGCGCGGGCGCTGGAGCGGCTGCGGTCCGCGGGCGCCCGGTGGGCGGTGGTCCTGGACCCGGGCGGTGACCTGCACGGCTGGGTCGGCGTCGAGGAACTGCCGGCGGGCGGCACGGTCGGGGACCTCGCCCACCGCATGACCGCCTGGGTGCCGGTCGGCGCGCCGCTGAAGCAGGCGTTCGGGGTGATGCTCCAGCACGACGCCGGGTGGGTCGCCGTGCTGGACGGGGCGCGGTTCCTCGGTGTGCTGACCCCGGCGAAGCTGCACGAGGCGCTGCGCCGTTCGGTGGACGCCGACGCGCGCGGGGTGACGCGGGGGCAGGTGCCGTTCGACTCGGTGGCGGACGCCTAACCCGGGTCACTTCAGCAGGCCCTTGTCCTTCAGATAGGTGCGGGCCACGTCGGCGGGCAGCCGCCGCCAGCTGTCCACCTGCCGGTTCATGGCGGCCAGGTCGGCGGTGGTGAGCACGTCATTGAGTCTGCCGAGCGCCTTCGCGACGCCGGCGCCGCCCGCGCGGGCGCGGTTGACGACGGGGACGACGTAGTCGGCGTTCTGCAAACGCTTGTCGTCGGCGAGCAGGACCAGGCCGAAGGCGTCGAGGGTGGCGTCGGTGGTGGTGGTCAGCACCATCTGGTCGCGGCCCTCCTGCACGGCCCGCTTGGCCTGGGTGGTGCCGACCCCCTTGGGATCGATGCCGGTGATGTGGATGCCGTACACCTTCTTCAGCCCGGGCGCGCAGTACGGCCGTCGCACGCATTCGTCGCCCGCCGCGAGGCGTACCTTCAGTCCGGAGGCGCCGAGGTCGCTGAGGGTCCTGAGGTGGTGCCGGCGGGCGTAGGCGGCGGTCACCGCGAAAGCGTTCTGGTCGACGGCCCGGCCGGGCGGGAGGACGGTGAGGCCGCGGGGTGCCGCGAGGGCGCGCAGGGCCTTCATCGTGGCGCCGAGGTCCGGCGAGCCGGCCGGGGGCGCGTCGGCGCCGTGGGTCTTGGCGCTCAGCCAGTCGGCCAGGGTCGCCGCGTACTCGGGTACGACATCGATCTGGCCGGACTCCAGGGCGGGTTCGTACAGCTCCCGGTTGGCGACCGTGAGGAGGGACGTCTTGTAGCCGGCCTGGTCGAGCAGCTGGGCGTACATCTGGGCGAGCAGATCGCTCTCGGTGAAGCCGGCCGAGCCGATGGTCAGGTGGCGGCTGTCCCCGGGCGGGGCGGTGACCTGCCCGCGGTCCTCCAGGGACGGGCCGGTGGCACAGGCACCGAGCGCGAGGAGGGCGGCCGTGGCGAGTGCGGTACGGCGGCTGAGGAGGGCGGGCGAGGCGCGTGCCGTGCGGTGGCCGGGAAGGGGGGAGGCGGCAGGTGCCGTACGGTGTCTCATCGGCCGCCCCGGACCCAGGCCGGTGCCACTCGCTCGGCGATCTCGAAGACACCCTCGACGAGCAGGGCGAACACCGCGACGAGCAGCGCGCCCGCGACCACCTGGGGCGTGCTGGCCAGGTTGAAGCCCGCCGTGATGATCCGGCCGAGGCCGCCGCCGCCCGCGAGCGCGGCGATCGTGGCGGTGGCGACGAGCTGGACGGCGGCGATGCGCACGCCGTTCAGCAGCAGGGGGAGCGACAGGGGCAGTTCCACGTGGAACAGCAGCTGTCGGCCGGTCATGCCCATGCCCCGGGCGGCCTGGACGACGCTCCGGTCGACCTCGCGCATGCCGACGTAGGCGTTGGTGAGCAGCGGCGGTACGGCGAACAGCACGAGGGCGACCACCGTGGGGCCGTCCCCCCACCTCCCGACCGGGGTCAGCAGGAGCAGGACCAGTACGGCGAAGGTGGGCACGGCCCGGCCGACGTTGGAGATGTTCACGGCGAGCGCGCCGCCCTTGCCGAGGTGGCCGAGGACGAGCGCCACGGGCAGCGCGATCAGGCAGCTGAGGACCAGGCAGACGACGGTGAGCAGGAGGTGCTGGAGCAGCCGGTGCCGGATGCCGTCGTCGCCCGTCCAGTGCGTGGGGTCGGTGAGCCAGTCCCAGGCGGCGGTGAGGGTGCTCATGACCGGGCCGCCCGCGTCCAGGGGGTGATCAGCCGCTGTACGCCCAGTAGGAGCAGGTCGGCGGCGACGGCGATCAGCACGCACAGCACGGACGCGGTGAGCACCTGCGCCTTGAAGTAGGTGTTCATGCCGGCGTAGATGAGGTTGCCGAGACCGCCGAAGCCGACGATCGCGCCGACCGTGAGCAGCGAGACCGCCGAGACGGTCGCGATGCGCAGTCCGGCCATCGCGGCGGGCAGGGCCAGGGGCAGTTCCACGGTGAGCAGCAGGCGGACGGGGCCGTAGCCGAGACCCCGCGCGGCCTGCCGGGTCTCCTCCGGGACCGCGCGCAGGCCGGCGAGGATGTTCCGGACGAGCAGGGTGAGCGAGTACAGCACGAGTCCGGCGACGACCAGGGTGGCCGAGAGGCCGTAGAGGGGCAGGAGGAGCGAGAACATGGCCAGCGACGGGATGGTGTAGAGGATCGTCGTCACGGCGAGGACCGGCCCGGCCGCCCAGCCCCAACGGCGAGCCAGCACCGCCAGCGGCAGCGCGATGACCAGGCCGATCAGGACCGACAGGAAGGTCAGCTCAAGGTGCTGGACGACCGCGTCGAGCAGGATCTGGCGGCGGGTGCTCAGATAGGCACCGCAGATCCACTCGTTCCGCGCGAGGCAGTCGTCCGGGGGCGCGCTCACGGGTCCATTGGACCGTACGGGCGAGGACGGCGGCGCGTTGTGGTGGCCCGGACGGGGGCCCTGAAGGTCCGTGCGGTGCGGCGCGCACGCGAACCCGGGCCGCCGCGGCACGCATCCCTCCGGTGCGTCCTAGCGGACTCCCGCCGCGTCCAGCAGGGCCGTCACCGTGGTCGTGGCGAGTGCGTCGTCCAGGTGTTCCACCCGGGCGCCGGCGCGGGCGCTGGCGCCGTCGAAGACGAGCAGGAGCTGGCGGGCGAGCAGCTCGGGATCCCGCGCGCCGCCGCTCTCCGCCTCCTCACGGAAGGCGCTCAGCAGCGTCTCCTTGGCTTCGCGGGCGACCACGCTCGCCGGATGCTCGGGATCCTTCACCTCGACCAGCACGGCCAGGTAGGGGCAGCCGTGGTACTCGGGTTCCGCGGAGCCCTTCTCCAGTTGTTCGAAGACGTACAGGATCCTCTCGCGCGGGGTCGCGGACGCTGGATCGGGGTGGGTCAGCCGGGACTGGTACGCCGGCATCCGCCGCTCCAGGCTGGCGGCCAGCATGTCGTCCTTGCTCTCGAAGAGCTGGTACATCGACCGCTTGGAGACGCCCGCCTCCCGGCACAGGGCCTCGATGCCGATGGACACACCGTCGCGGTAGGAGAGCCGTGCGGCGGCGTCGAGCAGCCGGTCGCGGGGGGACGCCTTCTGTGTGCTGGTCATACCGCGAGATTACCGCGACGCCGACGCGGAGGATACCGATCGGTGTACACGATGGCGCGGAGGGTGAACAAGCGCTTAGATAGGAGATCGGAAACCGTTCCTCCCGGACCCTGTCCCCGACCCCGCCGGAGGCCCCGTTGTTCACGTCCGTCGACGACGTCTCCGCCCGTCTCGCCGAGACCGGCTACCTCGCCTCCCCCGCCGTCGCCACGACCGTGTTCCTCGCCGCCCGGCTGGGCAAGCCGCTGCTGGTGGAGGGCCCCGCCGGGGTCGGCAAGACCGAGCTGGCCAAGGCCGTCGCCCAGGTGGCCGACGCCCGGCTGGTCCGGCTCCAGTGCTACGAGGGCGTGGACGAGTCCCGGGCCCTGTACGAGTGGAACCACGCCAAGCAACTGCTGCGCATCAGCGCGGGCCGCGGCGAGAGCTGGGACGAGACCCGCACCGACATCTTCACCGAGGAGTTCCTGCTCCCCCGCCCGCTGCTGACCGCCATCCGCGGCGACGAGCCGACCGTGCTGCTCATCGACGAGACCGACAAGGCCGACGTCGAGATGGAGGGGCTGCTGCTGGAGGTGCTCAGCGACTTCCAGGTCACGGTCCCGGAGCTGGGCACCGTCACGGCGACCCGCCGCCCGTTCGTCGTCCTCACCTCCAACGCCGGCCGCGAGCTGTCCGAGGCGCTGCGCCGCCGCTGCCTGTTCCTGCACATCGGCTTCCCCGAGGAGGAGCTGGAGCGGCGGATCGTACGGCTGAAGGTGCCCGGCCTCGGCGCGGCGCTGACCGAGTCGGTGGTCCGGGTGGTCGGGGCGCTGCGCGCGATGGACCTGCGCAAGGTGCCGTCCGTCGCAGAGACCATCGACTGGGCCCGCACCCTGCTCGCCCTGGGCGCCGGCACGCTGGACGAGACCGTCGTACGGGACACCCTCGGGGTGATCCTCAAGCACCAGGACGACATCCAGAAGGCGGCGGCCAAGCTCGACCTGGACGCGCTGTGACCGCCGTCGCGGACCGGATCACCGGCCTGGTCGCGGCGCTGCGCGCGCACGGGGTGCGGATCGGCACCGGGGAGACCGTGGACGCGGCCCGGGCAGTGGAGGCGCTGGGACTCGCGGACCGGGAGCGGCTGCGTGAGGGGCTGGCGGCGACGCTGCTGCACGGACCGGGTCAACGGGCCCTGTTCGACCCGGTCTTCGACCTCTACTTCCCGCGCGCAGTCGGCGGTCCCGAGGACGCTCCCCGGGACCGGGAAGCCCTGCGCGACCGGCTGGCCGAGGCGCTCGCCGCCGACGACCGGGCGATGATGGCCCGGTTGGCGGCGGAGGCGGTCGACGGCCTGGGCGGGTACGGGAGTTCACCGGGATCGGACGGCTGGTCGGCGTACCAGACCCTGGACCGGCTGCGGCCCCAGACCCTGCTGGCCCGGGTGCGGGCCGACGTCCGGGGCCGGGACGGCGACGGCGGCGCCGGGTTCGCGGACCGGTTGCTGGACGACGAGATCCGCCGCCGCATCGAGGAGTTCCGGCGGCTGGTGGGGGCGGAGGCCCGGCGCCGGGTGGCCGAGCGGCGGGGGCGGGACGAGATCGCGCGGCGGGGCGTGCGGCCGACCGCCGACCGGGTCGACTTCCTGATCGCGAACCGGGACCAGCTGACCGAACTCCGCCGCGCGGTCCAGCCGTTGGCGCGGAAGCTGGCCACCCGGCTCGCCGCGCGCCGCCGCCGGGCCGCGCGCGGCACGATCGACCTGCGCCGCACCCTGCGCTCCTCGCTGTCCACGGGGGGCGTGCCGATGCGGCCGGTGCTGCGGCGGCGCCGCCCGGTCCGGCCCGAACTGGTGCTGCTCTGCGATGTGTCGGGCTCGGTGTCCGGCTTCTCGGACTTCACCATGCTCCTCGTGCAGGCGCTGCACGACCAGTTCGGCAAGGTGCGCGTGTTCGCGTTCGTCAACCGGCTCGACGAGGTCACCGGCCTGCTCGACCACGGCCGCGCCGACCCCGACGGGCTCGGCGCCCGCATCCGCGCCGAGGCCACGCTCACCGGCTGGCACGGCAGCAGCGACTACGGCGTGGCGCTGGGCGAGTTCGCCGAGCGGTACGGCGGTGCGGTGGGGCCGCGTACGACGGTGTTCGTCCTCGGTGACGCCCGTACGAACATGAGCGACCCGAACCTCCCCGCCGTACGCGAGCTGGCCCGGCGGGCCCGGCGCGTCTACTGGCTCAACCCCGAGCCACGCGACCGCTGGGGCACCGGTGACTCGGCCGCGCCGGCGTACGCCGAGCTGGTCGAGATGCACGAGTGCCGCACGGCGGCCCAGCTCAGCGCGCTGATCGCGGGCCTGCTGCCGGTGTGAGACCCGGGCACGTGACCATGCCCGGCTGATCCGCTCCGCGCGAGATCACGGACCCCGCCGCCGGTATGACGCGAGGTGCCCCGCCGTGATCGACTGACCCCAACGCCGACACCGACTCAAGGACGTCCCCATGACCCACCCGCCCGTGCCGCTGAGCACCTTCCCCACCCCTCTGGAACCGGCGCCCCGGCTCGCCGCCGCGCTCGGGCTCGGGCCCGAGGACCTGTGGGTGAAGCGGGACGACCTGACCGGCCTGGGCGGCGGCGGCAACAAGATCCGCAAGCTGGAGTGGACGGTGGGCGCGGCCGTCGCCGAGGGCGCCGACACGCTCGTGACCACCGGTGCCCCGCAGAGCAACCACGCCCGGCTGACCGCCGCCGCGGGCGCCCGGCTCGGGCTGGACGCCGTCCTCGTCCTGCGCGGCACCCCGGGCGCCTCCCGCTCCGGGAACCTCGCCCTGGACGGCCTGTTCGGGGCGCGGCTCGCCTGGGCGGGCGAGGTGGACCAGGCCGGGCTGGACGCGGCGGCGGCCGAGGTCTGCGCGCGGCTGCTGTCCGAGGGCGCCCGCCCGGCACTGATCCCGTTCGGCGGCTCCGGCACGCTGGGCGCCAGGGGGTACGTACGCTGCGGCACGGAGCTGCGCGAGCAACTGCCGGACCTGCGTACGGTGGTCGTGGCCCTCGGCTCGGGCGGCACGATGGCCGGGCTGGTCGCGGCCCTGGGCAGCGGGTCGGTCCTCGGCGTCGACGTGGGCGCGCTGACCGACCCGGCCACGGCGGTCGCGGAGTTCGCCGCACCGCTCACGGCGGAGGCGGTCACGCCGCACACCCTGCGGATCCGCCGGGACCAGGTGGGCGCCGGCTACGCGGCCCTCACCGCCCCGGTACGCGAAGCCCTCCGGCTCGCCGCCCGCACCGAGGGCCTGGTCCTCGACCCCATCTACACCGGCCGCGCCCTGGCCGGCCTGCACGCCGCGGTCCGCGACGGCACCGTCCGCCCGGACGAGCGGACGGTCTTCCTCCACACCGGCGGTCTCCCGGGCCTGTTCGGCCACACGGACACGATCGCCTTCGCGGAGGAGGGCGCGCGGGTCTTCGACGTGTAGACCGGCCCCGCCGGACCGCTGCCAGGGCCCGCGAGCCCGGCATGATCCAAACGAGAGGCCCTAGCCCTTCGCGTACTCGTTCGCCATCGTCCCGGCGAAGTCGTACAGCACGACCTGCTCGTCGCCGACCACCCAGGCGTCGTGGCCGGGCGGGAGGACGAAGACGTCGCCGGGGCCGACCTCGCTCTCGCCGCCGTCGTCCATGCGGATGTGCATCCGGCCCCGCACCACGTACCCGTTGTGGTGGACCATGCAGCTCTCGGTGCCCGCGATCGGCGCCACGCTCTCCGACCAGCGCCACCCGGGTTCGAACGTGCCCACCGCGAAGTCGAGCCCGGTCAGGTGAAGGGCTTCGAGGTGGCCGCGGGGGAAGTCGCGCCGTTCGTCCGGCTTCTCGACCGTCTTCACTTCCAGCATGACGGTGTCCTCCCTTCCGGCCGCTGACCGCGGCCGGGGCCGGCCTCCGTCCCCCGGCGGCCTCGGACGGCACCGGCGCTGCGGCGGCGGCCGTACCCCACGGCACCATCGTCGGACCCCGGTCCCCGCATCGCCATCCAGGGGGCGGGGGACAACGATGTCGGCAGCACCGGCCGAGGGGCCGTGGACACGTCACTGATTACCCTGGCACGGTGACAGCCGGCGACACACCGTCGATCGCGACGGACGACCTGGACGACCCGCCCCTGCGCCCCCTGCCCGAGCGGGCCGCCCTGCTGCTGGGGCAAGTCGGCGCACCGCCACGGCTGGTGGCCCACCTGCGAGCGGTGCACGATGTCGCGGCACAGCTCCTGGAGTGGGTACGACCGCGCTGTCCGGGGCTGGAGCTGGACGCGGAGGCGGTGCTGTTCGGTGCCGCCACGCACGACATCGGCAAGGCACTGCACCCGGCCGAGCTGTCCGGTCCGGGCGCGCGACACGAGGCGGCGGGGCGGGAGTTGCTGCTGGAGCACGGCGTGCCGGCCGGCCTCGCCCGGTTCGCCGGCACCCACGCGTCCTGGACGGCTCCCGGGACCGGCGTGGAGGACCTGCTGGTGAGCCTGGCCGACAAGGTCTGGAAGAACAAGCGCGTCCCGGAGCTGGAGGACCTGGTGGTGGCGCGGCTGGCCGAGACCGACGGACGGCCCGCCTGGCAGTGGTTCATGGAGCTGGACGAAGCCCTCACCGCCGTCGGGGAGGACGCGGACCGTAGGCTGGCCTACCAGATGTCCCACCCTCTCGGCCGAAGGTGACCATGTTCGCGACCCCTCTCGGCGCCGACGGTGCCGAACTGTGTCCTCTCCAGCCGTGGCAGGCCGCGGAGTTCCTCGCCCATGTGGACCGGGGCCGGGAGTTCATCGGCCGGTTCAACGGACTGCCGGACGTGGTCACGGATCTCGCCGCCGGCCGGGCGTTTCTGGAGGCGTACGCCGAGAAGGAGGCGGCCGACGCGGGGCTCATCCGGGCGATCCGCCTCGACGGCACCCTGGTGGGGGCGGTGATCCTGCGCCGGATGGACGTGCCGCAGGGTACGGCGGAGGCGGGCTGCTGGCTGGAACCGGCCGCGGTGGGCCGCGGTCTGGTGACCCGGGCGGCACGCCTGCTCATCGACTGGGCGATCCGGGAGCGGGGCGTCCACCGCGTCGAGTGGTGGGTGTCGGCCGGCAACGCGCCCAGCATCGCGGTCGCCCGCCGGCTCGGCATGCGCAAGGAGGCCGTGCTGCGGGAGAGTCACCTGTACCGGGGCGAGCGGCATGACGAGGAGATCTGGTCGGTCCTGGCCCCGGAGTGGACGGCCGGCCCGGGAGCCGGCTCGTCCTGACGCCCCCACCTGCCTACCACCTGCGCGCCGCCCGCAGCAGGAGGGCGCGGACGCGGGCCACGTCGGGGTTGTCGGAGGCACCGGGGCGCTGGACGAGGAAGCCGGTGTTGATCGGCGGGTCCTCCGGTTCCAGCAGCGCGACGAGCGCGCCGGAGGCCAGGAGGTCCTGGCACAGGTAGCGGGGCAGCACGCTGAACCCGGCGCCGGCGGCCACGGCCGCGAGCACCCCGCGCAGATCGGGGACGGTCACGGCGGCGGTACGCGACAGACGCCGGCCGAAGACGTGCCGCCAGTACCGGCGGGCGATCGGCAGATCCTCGGCGTAGGTGATGAGCGGAACCTCGTGCAGCACGGCGGGGTCGAAGGAGTCCGGCGCGACGAACGACCGCCGGCCGGCGTGCCGCACGGCGGGCCCTGGGGCCTCGGTGGCCTGCCCGGTGGGTCCTTGATACTCGGCGCCCCGCCCGGCGGACCCTTGGCCCTCGCCGCCCCGCCCGGCAGGCCCTTGCCCCTCGGCGCCCCGCCCGGCGGATCCTTGACGCCCGGCGGACCCCGGACCCTCGCCGCCCGGTTTAGCGGACCCCGGACCCTCGGCGCCCTGCCCGGCCGGGCCCTGTCCGTGGATCTCGTCCTCGGTCTCCGGTACGACGACCCCGTCGGTGTCCGTATCCCGCTCGACGACCCCGCGCCCCTCGGTCTTCCGCCCGGCGGCCCCCTCGCCCTCGTTCTCCCGCGCGGGTCCGCGCCCCAGCAGCCGCTCGGCCCAGATCGGGGCCGCGACCAGTACGAACTCCTCGTCGGTGAGCGGGACCGCGTGCACCGTACGGCCGCGTGGGCGGGTGGTGGCGATCACCAGATCGTGGCGGCCGGCCCGCAGTTCGTCCAGCAGCGGATCGGTCAGCCCGGTCGCCACCCGCAGCCGTACGCCCTCCGCGATCAGCGGCGCGAGGGCCGGCAGGGCCCTGGTGCACAGGAGTTCCGCCGGGCCGGCCAGATGGACGGGCTCGGCCCGGGTCCCGGCCCGCGGGGTGGGACCGGCGACGGCGGCCAGCTCGTCCAGGGGCGCGGCGATCCGGGCCGCCAGCTCGTCGGCCACCGGGGTCGGCGTCACGCCGCGCGGCAGCCGTTCGAACAGCTCCCGGCCGGTCTGCCGTTCCAGTGCGCGCATCTGCGTCGTCACCGTGGGCTGTGACAGGCCGAGCAGCCGGGCGGCGCCGGTGAAGGAACCGGAGCGGTACACCGCGAGGAAGGTGCGCAGCAGGTTGAGGTCGAGGGAAGCGAGGGAAGCGGTCTCCACGGGTCCGAGTATGGCCGCCGCGTATTCCCCGGCCGCCATAGGAAACCCAATGTCAGCCATTCGGTGCTTCATTGGATGTCTATGGGCCGACTCGCCTACGTTCTTCTCGCAGGCCCGAACCGCCGCATCCGCGCGCGGCCCCGAGCCGCCTGTGGACGCAAGCCTTCTGGAGAGAGAACCGCATGTCGAAGATCCTGTTCGTGATGACCGGCGCCGATCACTGGACGCTCGCCGACGGCACCGCGCACCCGACCGGCTTCTGGGCCGAGGAGGCCGTGGTCCCCTACCGGGCCGTCAAGGCCGCCGGTCACGAGGTCGTCGTCGCCACGCCGGACGGTGTGGTGCCGCCGGTCGACCGGGCGAGCCTGGCCGCCGAGGTCAACGGCGGCCAGGAGAAGGCCGACGAGATCACCCGCGCGCTGGAGGAGATGACCGAACTGCGGACGCCGGTGAAGCTCGCGGAGGTGGACCTCGCCGACTTCGCCGCCGTGTTCTACCCGGGCGGCCACGGCCCCATGGAGGACCTGGCCGTGGACGCCGAGTCGGGCCGGCTGCTGGTGGCGGCCCTGGACTCGGGCAAGCCGCTGGCCGTGGTCTGCCACGGTCCGGCCGCCCTGCTCGCCGCGGTCCGCTCCGACGGCGGCAACGCCTTCGCCGGCTACCGCGCGGCGGCCTTCACCAACGAGGAGGAGACCCAGGGCGGCCTCGCCGACCAGGCCAAGTGGCTGCTCCAGGACCGGCTGACCGAGGCGGGCATCGAGGTGCGGGCGGGTGAGCCGTGGGCGCCGCACGTCGTGGTGGACCGCAACCTGATCACCGGCCAGAACCCGGCCTCCTCGGCCCCGGTCGCCGAGGAACTGCTGAAGCAGCTGGGCTGAGACCCTTCGGGCGCGGGCGGGCGGTCGCTCGGGAGTAGCGGGAAACGGGTGGCGGAAAACGGGGCGGGAAACGGGTCGCGGAAAATTCGCCGGACGTCACCCGCAACCTCGCCCGGGGTCGGACGTCTGTCGGGGTGGAGGCCTCCACCTCGTCCAGTTGTCCGATCCTGAGCGACCGAAGGAACACATGTCCGCACACCGTGCCCCGCGCCCGAACCGCACCCACCGGCTGCGCGCCGCGCTGGGGGTCTCCGCCGTAGGCGCGGCCCTGGCCGTCGCCGGAACCCTGACCGCCCAGGCGGCCCAGGACGACGGCCCGGCCGCGACCGACAGCCGCACCGCCCACCCCACGGCCCACTCCCGGAGTGCCGCCGCCCCCGCCCCGGCCCCGGCTCGTGACCAGGCGTCCCCGTCCCCGGTCCCGTCGCCGGTCCGTACGGGAACCCCCTCCCCGGTCCCGTCGCCGGTGCGCACGGGAACCCCGTCCCCCGTCCCCTCCCCCGTACGCACGACGAGCCCCGCACCGGTGCCCGCCACGCCTTCCCCGGTGCCCTCCACCCCCGGACCGGCCGCCCCGAGCCCGGTGCCGTCCACCGCCGCTCCCGCGCCCCGGCACCCGGCACCCGCTCCGGAACACGCGCGTCCGGCGCCGGTGCCGCACCACCGTCACGCCACGCCGGCACCGGTTCCGCAGCAGCACTGAGGCAGGGCCGGTGCGGAGGAGCCGTCGCGCGGCGGCTCCTCCGCACCCGGCTCCGGGAGATCCATGACGACAGCGACACCACCGGTGACGGCCGTGCCCTGGGAGCGGCCCGCGTCCTGGCGACGCCTGACAGCAGGGCTGCGGGCCCGCGTCCTCGCCCGCACCCGCGCGGGTACGACGCAGGACGCGCCCGGCACCGAGCCCCGTACCGGCACCCGGACCACCGCGGAAGCCGGACGGTCACCGGGCATCGAGGAGTTGTACCACCACCGCCGGCTCTCCCTGGTGCGCCTGGCGGTGCTGCTGGTGGACGACCTGCCCACGGCCGAGGACGTCGTACAGGACGCGTTCACCGCGCTGTTCCGGCGGCACGGGCACCGGCTAGCGCGGCTGGACGACCCGGAGGCGTATCTGCGGACCAGCGTCGTCAACGCGGCCCGCTCGGTGCTGCGCCGGCGAAGGACCGCACGGGCGCACACCCCCGTCCCGGAGGGACACGCGCCCGCCCCCGAGGAGGACGTGTTGCTGCACGAGGACCACCGGGAGGTGCTGGCGGCGCTGGGCACGCTGACCCGGCGTCAGCGGGAGGTGCTGGTGCTGCGCTACTGGTCGCATCTGACCGAGGCCGAGATCGCGTCGACGCTCGGTCTGTCGCGCGGTGCCGTCAAGTCCACGGCCAGCAGGGCGCTGGACGCCCTGGGCCGGCGTCTGGAGGGGCTGCGATGAACGAGTCCGGTACGGGGAGCACGGCGACACCGGTGGAGGAGCGGCTGCGGGCCGCACTGGCCGCGCGGGCGCACACCGTCGGCCCGGCCGACCTGCGGCCCCTGCGCCCGCCGACCGGGCCGGTGCGGTCCCGGCGAGTACTGGTGCGCCGGGCGGTGGCGGGCGTGCTGGTCTTGGCCGCCGTGGCCGCGCTGGTGTTCCTCTCGGTGCGCCGGGAACCGGCCCGCCCGGTCGAGCCGGCCCGGTCCCCGCATCCACCGATCAGCACCCCGACCCCCGTCCCGAGCCCGGTGGGCCCGTCCACGCCCCAGCCGTCCCCGAGCGCGCGACAGCCGTGAACCCACCCGCGCGGCTCCTCCACGACGGAACGCGGGGCGCCGGGCCGGGGGGCACGAACTGCGGGTGACGGAGCCGCCGCCAACATCGGCGCGCGAGTTGGGGATTGAGGAGATGAGGAGCCCGCGCCCCCGGCTTGCCCGGCGGCAGGATGGCGCCCGGGGCACCGTCCACCCGGTCACGCACTTCGAGCGGTATCCGATATGCCGCACATCTGTCTCTGTCGCCGCGCGGCGGGGCTTGCTCGCGCCGGCTCCGCTGGTTCCTCCCCCGCCGCGATGTCCAGCGGTTGACCGCACTCACCACCGCGACACCGGCGTTCCAGACCCTGTTCCCGACGGCGGCCGACGCGGCGACACCCACGACGCGCTCGGCGAGTGTCAGGACGCGCTGGCCGGGATCGGGGCCCGTTCCGGAACCGGGGCGGACTGGTGCGGGCGGTGACCGACGTCGCCGACGAACGCACCGCCGCGGGAGAGCTGACGCAGACCCGGCGCCGGGTACTGATCGAAGCCGCTGCCCGAACGCGGTTCCCCTCCTGACCCTGTGCGCCGGACGCGTCCCCGGCCGAAGGTCCCGACGACTCGACCCACGCCGTCCGGCGCGGTCGTCCGGGTCGCCGGACGCCCTGCCGCACAACTGCTCCTGGTACGACGGCGGCAGAGCGGCACCGCCCCGGACGCTGGTCGCGGGGTCGTCGCGCCGTCGCGCGCACTCCGGATGCGGGGCGGTGCGGCGCATGGCAGATTGGCTGTGAGGGCCGTGCAGTGCCAGGCCCTGTGGCCGCCGGTGCCCGAGGACTTCGGATGACACCGCTCAGCAGGTCATCACTCGTACCGTCGCCGGTGTCGCGGTCACGTCCCGGCTCAAGAACTGTGGGTATGGGTATGCACCGAACGCACTCGCTTCGTTACTCGGCTGTCGCGGCCGGCGTCTCGTTCGCCGTCTCCGCGCTCCTCCCGACGCACGCCTACGCCATGGGCCTGCCGGCGGCAGCCTCCCCGACCGCCGCCAAACCCACCATCGTGCTGGTCCACGGCGCCTGGGCCGACGCCTCCAGCTGGAACGGCGAGATCAAGATCCTCCGCGATGAGGGCTACCAGGTACGTGCCATCGCCAATCCCCTCCAGAACCTCACCACCGACTCACAGACGATCGCGGGCTTCCTCAAGACGGTGCGCGGTCCGGTGGTGCTCGTCGGACACTCCTACGGGGGCAGTGTCATCACCAACGCCGCCGCGGAGACCAAGAACGTCAAGGCCCTGGTCTACGTGGACGCCGCCGCGCCCGCCGTCGGTGAGACCAACGGATCCCTGAGCGGCTCCAACTCGGCACTGAACGCGCCGCCCAACACGCTGTTCGACACCGCCGCATACCCGCAGGCGCCGTCCGGGGCGAAGAACCTGTATCTCAAGAAGAACATCTTCATCAAGGACTTCGCCAGTGACCTGCCCACCAACCAGGCCGAGAACCTGTGGGCAACGCAGCGGGCCGCCTCGACGGCCGCGTTCGACACGCCGTCGAAGCACGCGGCCTGGAAGACGATCCCGTCCTGGTACTTCATCAGTTCCGGCGACCGGATCATCACCCCCCAGTCGGAAGAGCGCATGGCTCGTCGCGCCCACGCGAAGACGACCGTCTTCCGGGGCGGGTCACACCTGACCCTGATCTCGCACCCTGACGCGGTGGCCAAGGTCATCAGCACAGCGGCCCGCTCCGTTGGCTGACCCGCCCGGCCCCTGGCCCTCGGGGGAGCCGACGCCCGTTTCCATCAGGTACTCCGCCGAGGTTCAGGAACGCGTCGAGAATGGCTCGCAGGTACTGCTCATTGCCTGGTCACGGCTCCGGTTCGTCCAATGACGCTGTCCGCGTCCGGTGAATCGACCCATCGGAGCCCACAACGTAGGACAGGCCCCCGCCGTTCGAGCCGATGACCAGACCGTGGACCTTCTGATCCGGGCCGACGTCGACAACGCCGTACTCCTGGAGTCGCAGAAGGACGTCACTTGCCACATCGAGGAAGTAGCCGTTGCCGACGTCCGCCCAGGTGACGTCGCCGATGTTGTCGTAGAAGGTGACCAGGTCAGCCGGGATGAGGCTCACTTGGGCGAGCGCGCGAGCCGCCGCTTGATCGTCGCGGCTGGCCGGCCGGACCTCGTTGGTGCCGGGGGGAAATCCGTGCCGGCGCTCGAACTCGCCTGTCATTGCCGTGAGGATCCCGGAGACTCTGTCTGTCCACGAGGCCAGCCAGGCGGGTGAAAGCGATCGGTCACTCATGACGCCGGATCATGGCATGGGCTACGGACATCCATGAGGTGACCAGCGGTCTCGCAACCCGACGTCAGCGCAATTACAGCGAGTCCCCCTTGCGGCGGCGACGACCGGCCCGGCCGCAGGCCGGTGGGATCGCGTCGAGCAGGGGCGGCAGTTGGGTGACGTCGTTGCAGTTGCCGCCGGTCAACAGGACCGCCAGCGGGGTGCCGTGGCCATCGGTGGTCAAGTGATGCAGCCGGTAAAGGATCGCGGCCCGGGTACCGAAAGTGCCGCTCGTTAGCCGTCGTTGGCAGAAATGTTCACAGGAATGATCAGAAGAATGTCACGTAAGTGATCTGCGAGCGCACCGGGAAGAGCAGCGCCAACCGTATGAACCTGAAGGCCACGGGACGGGAAGTGCGCGCATTCCGGCGTAATCTTCAGGCGCCGAGTTCCGGGCCGCGCTCGCACTCGTGCCGAAGCGGCCCACTCGGCGGTAAGCGCACATCAGGAATGGCATTCCTGATGCTGTACATGGCGACGAGCCCGGAAATCAGTGAAGCCGGACATCAGCCGGGACTTCACGCTGCGGGCGGACAAGCCGCGGCAGGAACGCAATACCAGGGAGCAGAGAGCACGTGGCAGTACACAAGAGGCGGAACTTCTTGGGAATCGCCGGCGGTGCCGTGGCCGGCACGGCGGTCTACGGAGGGGCGAACCTGCTGGCCGGCGGAGCAACCGAAGCCGAGGCTTCACAGGACATGTCCGCGCGGCTGACCGGCGGCGAGGGACATGACCTCAAGGGCGTCTCGACGCCACAGGTCACCGAGCTCACGCCGTTCAGGGACAAGCTGCCGATCCCGCCCACGCTGAAGCCCTCGGGCCGGGGCACCACCGAGGTGCGCCTCGTCGAGAAGCACGTGCGTCTGCACTCGCAGCTCCCCGCGACCCGCATGTGGACGTACGAGGGCTACTTCCCCGGCCCGACCATCGAGGTCCGGCGCGGTCGGAAGGTCCGGCTGGCCTGGCGTAACGAGCTCACCGGCACCATCCCCGTCAAGGGCGTCTTCGTGCAGCCCCAGGGCCCGCCGCCGGGCTACCAGGCGCTGAACACCCCCGGTTCGGAGGGCGCGAAGGAACGGCCCGAGGTGGCCGCGCTGACCGCCTGGACCTCCGTCCACCTGCACGGCGGGCGGCAGCACGCGATCTCCGACGGCGTACCGGACTCGGGCGTGACCCGCGGCAGCGCACAGCTCGCCGAGTACACCAACGACATGGCCGCGGCGCACCTCTTCTACCACGACCATGCCATGCCGGTGACCGCCCTCAACGTGATGGCCGGCCTGTTCGGCAACTACATCGTCCGGGACGAGGAGGAGGACCGCCTCCACCTGCCGAGCGGCCGGTACGAGATCCCGCTGGCCATCACCGACGTCAACTTCGACACCGACGCCCAGGGGCGGATCAACGGACGGCTCCTCGCGAAGCGAGTCCAGACCGAACCCACCGTCCCCGGCGTGATGACGGACGCGCTGCATTTCCAGGGCCCGTACACCATGGTCAACGGCCGGGTGTGGCCCTACCTCGACGTGGAGGCCACGGCCTACCGCTTCCGTGTGGTGAACGCCTCCAACGCCCGCCCGTACACCCTCGCCCTGGTGGACGAGAAGACCGGCAAGAACCTCAAGGGCGCGATGCTGGTCATCGGCACCGACTTGGGCCTGCTCGACAAGCCTGAGGCCATCGACGACACCTTCACCCTCACGTCCGGCGAGCGCGCCGACATCGTGATCGACTTCGCGGCCTTCCGGGGCCGGCGGCTCAGGCTCGTCAACGTCGTCCCCGGCGCCGCGGATGCTCCGCCGGCTCCCCCGGGCACCCCCGCGCCCGCGGCCGGTGTGCCGTACCCGCAGGTCATGCAGTTCCGCGTGGGCCTCGACCGGCACCGCGCCTACGCCGCGCCGAAGAGGCTGGACCCCCGGTTCAGGCATCTGAGCGCGTCCGGCATTCCGAAGAACGCGGTCGAGCGCTTCGTCCTGCTCTCGCTCGACCCGATGGGCACGCCGACGGTCATGGAACTTCAGGAGGCCGCCGGTACGAAGACCGGCGAGGGCGTCGTGCAGATCGCCCTGCCCGGCGGAACCCGCACCTTCCGCATCATCGGCAAGCACTTCGAGGATGCCGCCAACTTCTACGCCGCGGCCGGGAGTTGGGAGAAGTGGACGTTCATCAGCGTGGGGCCGGTCACGCAGCACATCCAGCATCCGATGCACATCCACCTGATGAACTTCCAGGTCCTCGAACGCCATACGGTCGACGGCACGGCGTTCGACACCGCGCTGGGCGGCACCACCAGGCCGATCACCCTCAAGGACTCGGTGCCGATCGCCACCAGCGAGTCGGGCTGGAAGGACACGGTCAACCTGATGGCCAACTCGATGGTGACCATCGCCGGCCAGTTCGGCACTGAGACCGGCCGGTTCATGTACCACTGCCACATCCTCGACCACGAGGACGAGGGCATGATGCGTCCCCTCGTCGTCATGCCACCGCAGGTGCTCACCTTGCAGAACATGATGCGGAAGATGATGAACCCCCCGGGCAGGCCGGACGGCGGCGGCATGCCGCCCGTGGACCACGGGACGATGGGCTGACAACCTTGAACCGAGACGCGCTTTCGCAGTCGACGCGGTGCGCGGTCTCCGCGACGCTCTCCGAACGGGTCCACAGAAGTGTCCGGCGGTGACGCGAGTGCGGCACGGGCGCGGACGCGCACTGTTGGCACAGACGTCACTTGCGGTTGGGCCGTGACCGATCGCCACCCCATTAGCCTGCAAAGGAAGACCTTTGCGATGCCCATGGGAGAGTTTTGTGATCAGAAACGTGCGTGGTATGCGATGGGGGGCGCCTGTCGCAGCGGCGTCCGCGGCCGTGGTGGCGACCATGGTGCTCAACCCCACGCCGGGCGCGTCCGCCAGTGCTCCGCAGAGCACGGCGAAGGCGAAGGCCCCCACCGCGAAGAACGTCATCTTCATCAACGGCGACGGCATGGGTGCCGCCGCGCGTGAGGCGGCACGACTGCACCTCGCGGGCCTCCAGGGCCAGCTGACGATGGACAGGCTTCCCGTGTCCGGTCAGCTGACGACCACACCGGACGACCCCAAGGCCGTGGTCACGGACTCCGCGGCGGCTGCCACCGCATGGGCCACGGGCGAGAAGACGTACAACGGCGCGATCAGCGTCGACACCGACGGCAACCCGCTCCCCACGCTCGGGGCGCAGGCCAAGGCGGCGGGCAAGTCCACCGGCCTGGTGACCACCGCACAGGTCACCGACGCCTCACCCGCGGCCTTCTTCGCCAACACCGCCGACCGCGGCAAGCAGGACGAGATCGCCCGCCAGTACCTCGACGTCAGCAAGCCGGACGTCATCCTGGGCGGTGGCGAGGACTGGTGGCTGCCGGCCGGCACCGCGGGTGCCTTCCCCGACAAGCCCGCCGAGGACACCAGCGAGGGCAGCCGCGGCACGAAGGGCAACCTGATCGCCAAGGCCAAGCGCTCCGGCTACCAGTACGTCACCAGCGCGAAGGAACTCAACAAGGCCCCCGCCGGCAAGTTGCTCGGTCTCTTCGGCAACGAGGAGATGTTCCAGCAGCGCCCCGAGGGCCAGGGCGACGTGTACAGCCCGGCGGTCGACCTCGCCACGATGACCAGCAAGGCACTGAAGACGCTGGACAAGAACAAGAAGGGCTTCTTCCTCATGGTCGAGGAGGAAGGCGTGGACGAGTTCGCGCACAACGACAACGGCACGCGGGTCCTGCAATCGATGCAGCAACTGGAGAAGGCCGTCGCCGTCGCCCGCGCCTACCAGGCGACCCACCCGGACACCCTCCTCGTCGTCACCGGCGACCACGAGACCGGCGGCCTGGCGGTCGAGGAGAACGACACCGCGGACGAGTCCGGCAGTGGTGTCTCCGTCGAGGACGGCCCGTTCACGATCCACGGCAGTGACCGGACGTTCACGATCGACTGGACGACGTCCGGCCACACCAGTGTCGACGTGCCCGTCACGGCCGCCGGCCCGCTTGCGAGCCGGTTCACCGGCAAGCACGCCAACACCTACGTCCACGACGTCCTGTCCCAGGTCCTGGCCCCCCGCCACTGACCGGCCGACCGGCTGACCCTGAGTGATACGAGGTTTGTAGTGTCCCTCCGGCATGTTCTCGCCGCACTGGCCGTCGTGCCCGTGCTCGCCCTCCCGGCGACCGCCGCCCAGGCGGCCCCCGCCGACCCCCAGCCCACGGTGCTCCCCCAGAAGACGCACTTCGACCTCCAGGCCCACCGCGGTGGCATCGGCATGACCACCGAAGAGTCCCTGGAAGGCTTCGGCAAGGCCATGCGCCTCGGTGTCACCACCCTGGAGCTGGACACCCACGTCACCAAGGACCGGAAGGTCGTCGTCAACCACGACCGCCAGATCAGCGCACAGAAGTGCAAGGACACCGCGCCGGTCACGCCGGGTGACCCGATGTACCCGTACGTCGGCAAGTACATCAAGGACCTGACGCTGGCGCAGATCAAGACCATGGACTGCGGCTACCAGCAGCTCCCCGGCTTCCCTGAGCAGGAACAGATCAAGGGCCACCGCATGGTGGAGCTCAAGGACGTCCTGAACCTGGTCAAGAGCTACAACGCCCGGCAGATCAAGCTCAACATCGAGACCAAGGTCGAGGCCGGCGCCCCCGAACAGACCGCGCCGCGCGAGCTGTTCGTGCGTCGCGTGTACGAGGAGATCCACGCCTCCGGCATCGAGGACCAGGTCACCATCCAGTCCTTCGACTGGGGCGCCCTGAAGGAGATGCACAAGCTCGCGCCGAAGTACCCGCTGGTGGCGCTGACCAACTACGACTTCCTCCAGGTCGGCAAGCCCGGCGCCTCCCCGTGGCTCGGCGGCATCGACGCCGACGACTACGACGGCGACTTCGTCAAGGCCGCAGCCGCCGTCCCCGGCGTGACCGCGCTCTCCCCGGTCTACGGCTTCCCGCAGGACGGCGTCGTCTCGGACCCGGACTTCAGGTTCTACGTCGACGGCAAGATGGTCTCCGAGGCCCACAAGCGCGGCCTGAAGGTCGTCCCGTGGACCTGTGACGACCCCTCCACCATCGAGGCCCTCATGGACATGGGCATCGACGGCATCATCACCAACTACCCGAACCGCGTCCGGGACATCATGGCCGAGCGCGGCATGCGCCTGCCGAAGGCCTACGAGCCAAAGGGCTGACGCCCGCGGCCCACTGCGCACACCAGCCCCCCGGAGCACCGTCCAGCGCAGGTCGAACGGTTGCCGCTCGACCTGCCACCCGGCGGAGGACAGCTCCTCGACAGCTCCTCACCGACGTACGACTCCGCTCGGCCCGTCGCGTCCGGAGTCCGGCGGCGAACTGATGCTGTCCACACCCGTCCACGACACGGAAGCCCGGACGCGCTCCCTCGCTCCGGTGGCCGAGACGTCAGTCATCCGAAGCCGGGACAACTCACCGGCAACAGTCACCACCGTGGGCCGAGTACCGCTCCTCCCTCAGAGCACCCTTCCGCCCGCCCTGCCGCCACGTGCCGGTTCCTGCCGCCCGGCGCGCGGACTTCCGTCACCCCGCCATCCGGTCCGGGGTACGCAGCTCTCCGCCGGGAGCAGGTGCGCGACCCGCTCGCCGATCCAGTGGCCGAGTGCCTGGTAGGCGTCGAAGCGCCGGCTGTCGAACCACTGGTCGCTGGTCCCGTCGTGCGGAAATGCCGGGTTGGCCTGGGCGTATGCGAGGAGTGCGTACGGCATGTCGGGGGTCAGCGTGGCCCGGGCGACGATCAGCCGTCCCCGCGTCCCCAGCCTTCGACCGTGTTCGTCCACCAGTGGCCGCGGGTAGACGATCTCGCCCACGAGCACCGCGTCGGCCGAGAGCCGGAGGTCGAGGGCGGCCAGTGGGTTCGGCGGGGCCGGTGGGGCCGGCTGAGCCGGTGGGGTGGGCTCGGTGGGCGGGGGCGGCTGCGCAGTGAGGGGAGGCGCGCTGCCGGGGACGAGCTTGCGCCAGTCCTCGCGCGCGATCCTGATCTCGACCCCGAGCTCCTCCCGGGCCAGGGCGATGGCCTCGGCCAGAGCGGGGGCGAAGGCCCCGGAGCCCCCGCTGGCGTCCACGCACACGGCGGTGGCGACGCCGTGCCGGAGCAGTTCGACCAGGCCGAGGTTCTCGTAGTGCCCGCCGTCCGTGACCAGCAGCATCCGGTCGTCCAACGGGTAGCGGCCGGACACTTCCCGCAGCAGGTACGGCAGGCGGCGGATGCCGGGCATCGGAGGCAGCGCCCAGTCGGCGCGCTCGTCCCACAGGGCGTCGAGGACACCGGGGTTGGGGAGCCAGGTGCCCAGCCGGGCGTTGGAGAGCGCGAACAGCGTCTGGAACGCGCGCGCCTGGCGTCCCATCGCCGAGGCGAAGGCGGCACCGGAGACGGCGACGGCTGACTCGACGGTCAGGTCCTTGCGGATGACCGGTCCGGTGCGGTCCCACAGGACGTCCGTCCGGGCGTACCCGACGTCCGGACCGCCGACGTAGTCGCATGAGAGGGTGAACGACACCGCGTGCCGCCCCGGCGGTGTGCGGTCGTCGCCGGACAGGTTGGCCGCCGCCGCGAAGACGACCTGGGGGAAGCCGGGATGCCGCCTGCCGTAGCAGGAGAGCGGCGTCGGCTCGTCGAAGTCGTAGGGGACGGCCAATTGTTCACCGCCCGTCTCGGTCTCGCGGCGGACGGCGAAGGCGGAGGCGAGCCGGGCGCGGTAGAAGGGGTGGAGACTCGTCCACGTCTGGTCGAGGCTCAGCGCGACCGCGCAGAGGACGACGGGGAGGCCGATCTGGACCGCCACGGGCCATGTCCGTCCGACGTGGATCGTCCCGCCCAGAACGAGCAGGTAGGCCGCTGCCAGCGCGACGAGAACCACCCATACCAGCAGGTACTTGCCGACGGCGGGCATGGCGCGCACCAGTCGCGCGCGCTTGGCGGACTCGACGGCGTGCTCGGTGGACTCGATGCGCCGCCATGTGGTGCCGGCCAGCACGGTCAGGTAGGTGAGCAGTCCCACGACTCCGCCGCTCACCGCGGTCGCCGGGGCATGGAGCGTCCACAGCCGCACCGTCACCCACTCCAGGGCGGGCAGGACGACCACCACGACGGCCAGCAGCAGGCCCGCCACCACGAAGGTGAGGAAGGCCCTCTTCAACACGCTCGACAGGAGCTGTCTGGCGAGGAACAAGGACACCAGCCACAGGAACCACAACACCGCCGCGCAGCACAGCAGGGCCAGGACGGCCCACAGCGCGGGTCTCCGGAAGCCCGGGAGCCGGTCCGGGTCGGCCAGCGGAACGAGGTGGTAGCCCCAGCTCAGGGCGAGCCCCAGGACCAGCACGGTCGCGGTGAGCAGCCCCAGGGAGGCCAGCAGGCCCCGCAGGACGGCCCCGATGGCGGCCAGCCACTGGCCGGTGCCTTCCGCGACGTACTTGGAGTGCCGGCGGGTGTGGTCCTCTTCCGGCGTGCCGGGCATGTACACGTCAGGGGTACGAACCCGGTTCCGGTCCTCCCCGCGGCACCCGTCCGGCCCGGCCAGCGCCAGTTGCAGGGCACCCGCGGTGTAGCCGCCTCCGGAGACCGACACCAGGTAGCGCGCCCGGCGCAGCTGGGGGCGCAGGGCCTGGAGCGCGCCCAGGGTGACGCAGGCCGAGCGGATGCCGCCGCCCGAGACGCAGAAGCCGAGCGCGCCCTGTTCCCGGCCGGGTGGCACCCGGCTGCCGTTCTCCCAGCGCGCCTCCCTGGATCGCGGAGGGTCACCGCGTGCCGTACCGGGCCAGCGCGTCCGGCCCCACGCCATCACGGGCCAGGGCGCGACGACCTCGGGCCCCTCGGGGCCGGAGTCGGTCGTGCCGCCCCGGTGCCCGTTCCCGCACGCGCATGTCCTGCGGCGTGCGCGCTCCCTTTCGTACCTGCGCCGGGCACAGCCGTGGAACACGGCTCGTTTGAGGATGATCCCGACCAGGACCGCGGCGACCGGCACGGTGAGGACGACCAGCAGCCACTTGACCGTCGCGAAGCCCGCCGCCCACGCGAACACCCAGTCCGCGCCGCTCAGTCCGTGGAGAAGCAGCAGCTTCTCGGTCACGGCGCACACACACGCGGCGACGGCCGCGCCGATGCCGTACACGATCAGGCAGCGGTGTCTCATGCGCACCGCGATGGTGCGGTCGCTCAGCCAGAACGCGAGGACCGTGCCGGCGGTGGACGTCCCTATGAGGACGAAGTCGGCCGTCAGTGCCGTACGGAAGTCGGCCGTCCGGTTGCCGACGAGGGTGTGCGCCGCACGCGCGCCGCCGGCCAGTTGCAGCCCGATGTCGTCGACGGCGGGGGCGCGCTGGCGGATCCAGAGTCCCGCGCCGAAGACGGCGAGGGCCACGACGGCCAGGACGCCGCCGAGCACGCGTGACAGGCCGCGCTTCGCGTCGTCCGGGTCATGTCTCACTGCGGGCTCCCGGCCACGGTCCACGGGGCGAAGGCGTTGTCCACCGACCGCAGCGACCCCCGCAGCCCCGGGAAGTGCCGTAGCAGCACGCTGGTCATGGTGTTGTTCTCGATCCAGTCCAGGCCGGTCGGGGTGTACACCTGCGGTGTGTAGTCCCTGGTGAGGAACCGGTCGCTGTTGAGGCGGCGGGAGGCCATCAGGACGAAGACGCGGAAGGCCGTGTCACTGAACGCGAAGCCCTTGGGGCGGGGTTCGGCGAACAGGCCCACCGAGAGGTCGACGCGCTCGATGTCCCCGTCGTAGACCCGGCGCAGTTCCTCGGCCCAGACGGGGTTGTCCGTGAGGGTGTGGAAGTCCTTGGCGGGGCGGAGGTGGAACTGGCGCCGGAACTCGTTGTAGCGGGGCACACCCACCTCGCGCGACCGCAGGATGTCGACGGCCCCGAGGTCCATGAGCTTGCCGTCGGGCCGCTGGAACTCCTGGAGGGACCGCGGGTAGTTGTGCAGGGTGACCAGGCCCGGGTGTGAGGTGCCGAAGGAATAGAGCAGGTCGGTCAGGGTGTGCTTGCCGAGGATGTCGTACGCGTGCCACCCCGTCAGTTCCCGGAAGCCGGCCTCCTGGAGGAGCGAGTCGTCGGCGGCCGACCGGAAGCTCCAGTCGTCCGGGATGAGGGGGTGCATACGGTAGACGGCGACGAACTCCTCCGTGAGCGAGTACGGGACGCCGAAGTGGTCCGTGCGCCCGCCCACGATGCCGCTGAGCAGCTCGCCGCTGCCGAGACGGCCGAGCAGCCGGTGCAGGCGCTCGCCCAGCAGGCCGTACCAGTTGGTGTGCAACGCGGTGACGGTCGTCGGGTGGCTGAGGACCGCGGGCGTCCATTCCACGGTGTGGATCTTGGCGAGGAGCGCGGCGTTGACCAGCCGTGCCCGCTGGAAGAGCTCCTCGTCGGACCACGTCGGGTAGGCGTCGTGCAACGCGTCGCAGATCGCGTTGTGTTCGAGCAGGAAGACCAGGTGCATCATGGCCAGTCCCACCCAGAAGCCGGGTACTGCCGCCGGGTCCTTGTCCGGGTCGTCCGGGAACAGCGGGCCGTCGGGGACCCGGAGCCTGCCGCCTTGGCCGGTGCGCAGCGACCGCTGCTCGGCGAGGTTGTTCCCGTACAGCTGGGACGCGTCCCACCAGGGCGAGTTCTCGTTGAGGAAGGTCGGCGGCAGACCGTCGTTCCCGTCGGGGCGGGTGGGGTCCGGGATGGTCCGCGGGACGAGCATCGGTGGTGTGGGCCACGGGTCGTCGTCGGACAGGTCGATGGACCAGGGGCGGTCCATGGTGCCCTGCCCGTGACTGACCCAGTCCCTGACCATGAACTGGAGCCAGGCGGCCACCAGGGCGTTGACGGACTCCGCCGGGACGAACGCGTGCCGGGTCAGCAGGGCCCGGCTCACCTCGCGCGGGCTCGGGGAGAGAAGGCCCGGCTCGGGTTCGGGACATGCCCGGTCCGGCGGCACGTTGCGGCCGAAGCGCGAACGGGCCATGCCCATGCGGGGGTCGGCCAGGTCGTTGTAGGTCCCGTCGGCCGTGCGGGAGGTGAGGTTCTGCACGTTCGGGGGGCCGACCTCCGGCAGGTCGCGCGACGGGTAGGAGCCGGTGTCGAAGAGGTTCTTGCGGCGCAGGTTGTCCCGCAGGCCGACGAGGGTCAGCAGGGCGAGGGGCTTGGGCAGGCGCTGCCAGCCGACTCTCTGGTCGACGGCGACCGCCAGCCGGTCGTGCAGCTGTACGAACCACGGGGCCCGGCCTTGTGGTGCTGTGCTCATGAGGGGATTCCTTCCGGCGTCCCGTCCCGGGAGGGCCGGCGCGGCGGCTGCGGCGTCAGCGGACGTCCGGCAGCCGGCCCGGCCGCCCCCGGGCGACGAGTGTCAGGGCGACGTTGACCGTCGAGATCGCCGTGGCCGCGGCGGCCATGCGGCGCGGAAGCAGGCCCTCGCGGCCGGCGCGGGCGGCGGCGAGGGCGTCGCTCGCGTGGATGAGCGTGCCGGTGCGCAGTTGCCGGCCGCGTTCGTCCGCGTCCGCGGGGCAGAGCAGTTGGGCGCCGATGACCACGGTGCGCACTCCGAACATACGAAGCACGTAGACCAGGGCGGGCTGTCCGGGGTCCGCGCCCAGACGGCGGGCCATCACCCGCGGGGCCAGCAGCGCCGCCGCACCGTTCACCAGTCGGATGACGGCCAGAGAACGGCGCGCGGCTGTCCGCACGTCCATCTCAGCGTCCCTTCCAGGCGTGCATCCAGGGGATGTTCACGCCCTCGTTCCCACGATATGGGAAGCGGTCCTGATACGCGCGTCGGGGCCGCGGGCGGTCGCCGCCCCGTCATTCCTCCTCTCCGGGCTCCTGGTGCGGTGTGCCGTTCATGGTCTGTCTGAGCCGTGCGAGGCGCAGGTAGATCGTGCGGCGGGCACGGTTCTGGTTGCCCAGCGGCCGGTGCTCGGGCAGGGCGTGCCAGGGGTTGAACGACAGCCGGTCGGCACGGGCGAACTGGTCCGCCGGATCGCACTCCTGCCGGAGCAGGCGCAGGGTGGCCACCGGCACGAACGGCGAGAGGCGTTCGGGCCACACCACGGACGCGTTCTCGACGGGCATCCGGTGGGCGTCCGTCTGCACCTGGACGAGGAAGTCGAAGGAGACGTCGCGTTCCCGCAGTGCGGCGGCCAGGCCCTGGCGCAGGTAGTCGTCGGGCGGGTGCCGGGGCACCCGGCTGCGGGTGGTCTCGCGGGGCACGAAGGAGTACTGCATGGCCTGTCCCTCCCCGAGGAGATACGGTGCGCAGCTCCAGTACCGGGCCTCCAGCGGGCTGGTCTGGGTCTTGGCGTACAGCCCCTGCATGATCATGTCGCAGAGGTGCGGGTGGGAGGGGTCGAGGAAGTACAGGACCGGGGTTCCCGCGAAGACGTGCCGTTGGAGCCTGAGGTTCTCGACGACGTCGGGCGTGGTGAAGGTCGGCGCGCTGATGCCGGTGAAGTCCTGGGTCCACCGCTCGTCGTCGAGCAGCTTCTCGCCCTCGACGCCGAGGAGTTTGACGCCGATGCTGAGGATCCCGTTGTCCTTGATGTCGGGCGGCGCGAGGGGGCCGGGACCGGCGAAGCGGGCCCAGGCGCGGTAGGTGGCGGGGGTCCGGAACACGCCGTGCCGCAGCCGTGCGGGCAGGTCGTCGCGGACGGTGAAGTCCGCGTGGACGACCCCGTACGTCTTGGTGTTGCCGGCCCGTTGGGCCTCCCCCGGCCGGTACTGGCGCCGGACGAAGCGGGCCATCTGCTGTGCGATGGCCTCGGCGACCGCCGCCTCGCCCGGCATGGCCCGCTCTTCGGCGAGGCCCAGGTGCTCGTCCCGGCGGCGTGCGTTGACGCACCACTGCACGGCGGCCTGGAGGGGACGCAGCAGGGTCCGGTCGAACAGCGGGCGCACGTAGGGGTCGATGCGCCGCTCCAGCAGGACGCACCCCAGGACCGCGTCGTTGAGCCGCTGCCCGGCGTTCACTGCCGCCCGCCCTCGGGCACGGCCGTGCAGAGGTAGCGCAGCGCCTTCAGGCCCGGCAGGAAGAAGTAGGCGCCGCCCTGCACGGTGACGAACTGCGGAAGGCCGACGTGGCGGGTGCGGAAGGGCCTGCCCTGCTCGGTGAAGGTCGCGCGGCGTTCCTGGCGCGGCGCGACGAGCGGGTCGGGGCCGTCGTGGAGTCCGTTGAAGTTCGGGTTGTCGAGCCAGGTGTGCTGGATGAACTCGAACTGGCGGGAGATGTTGGCGTTCAGTGCGAGGAAGTGCAGTCCGTGTGCGTCCGGGCCGTCTCCCGTGCCGTCGGGGCCGTAGGGCCGGCCGCGGCGGAGCAGCCGGTGGCGGCGTCCGACGGCGACCGAATCGGCGGTACCGGGGCGGGGGTCGAGGGAGTCGCGGGGGTTGGCCCGGCGGATGTGGGCGCCGAGCGGACAGCGCAGACCGGCCGGGTCCGTGGCGTGGTAGCCGAAGCCGTTGTCCGTGGCCAGCGCGGGGTCGTCGTGCTCGGGCGCCCGGACCAGCGGGGCGCCGCCGGGCCAGCGTCCCACCATGCGCGCGGCGAGCGCCTCCTGTGCGGCGGGGTCGCTGCTGCCGTCGGGGCGGCGTGTCTCCGCGTCGAGGTACTCCCGGAAGGCCTCGACGTCCTGGCGGAGCTGCCGGAAGACCAGGTAGCTGCCGTTGCGCCCGAAGTCCGCGCCGCCCTCCGGGGCGCGGGGCAGCACGCCGAGGGGGTCGTGGCGGGGCGGCAGCAGCGGGCGGTCCGTCAGCAGCCCGTACTCGTTCAGGTAGCCGAGGACGAACTCCCCGGCCTTGACGACCTGTTCACCGCCCATGCCCCCGTCACCGGCCGCACTGGCCGCGAGCGCGGCCTTGGGCAGCCCCTCGATGAGGGGCTGGGAGATGCCGTCGCGGAAGCCGAAGGGCTCGCGGTCGGTCAGCTCGGCGGTGCCCAGCCGCGCGGTCTCGGTGAAGGCGCCGGGGACCAGGACCTCCCGGCGTGTCTCGGCCTCCAGTTGTCGCAGCCGTTGCCCGTCGCGCGCGTAGAGCATCACCAGGACGTGCACCGGCGGGCCGGCCGGGCCGCCCCATCGCCAGTGCCGGGGGGCGTTCTCCCCGACGTCCCCGAGGAAGCGGCTGCGATCGGGATCGGTCATGCCGACGACGAACTCGTACGGGAATCCGTCCAGTTCGGGGGTCTCCCGTCCCAGGCGTCGCAGGCCGTCCGCGGTGAGGGCCACGTTGACGGCGGTGTCCGGGGGATCGGAGAGGCCGTTCGTCACGCGGGGCGCCAGCCGGCCCAGCGCGGCACGGGCGGTGGCCGCCGGCCCGGCGGTGGCGAGCACCAGGAACGAGGCCGACGTCAGGGTGCGGTAGCCGCGGGTGACCAGGCCCTGGATGTCGTCGAGTTCCAGTGGCGTCGCCATGGTGTCACCCTTCCTTCGGGCCCTTCAGAACAGGGCGAGCCAGGCCTCCGTCTCGGCGGGGCCGAGGTCCCCGAAGAGGCCGGCCCGGATGCGGGCGTTGGTGTCGAGGTCGTGCGCGGTCGACGTGTCGTACGCGGAGTACCAGACCTGCGTCGGCACCTGGTGGCACCGCAGGTAGTTCTTGAAGGCCTGCTCGTCCTTGGCCCCGTCCAGCACGAGCCAGCGCACCCGCGGATAGCCGCGGCCGTTGCTGAAGACGGCGTTGAGCCCCCAGGCCACCTTGTCGATGAAGTCGTCCATGTAGCTTTCCAGGCTGCCGTCGTAGTTGCTGGCGAAGATCACCCGCCGCTTCCCGTCGATGAACAGCCAGCGCGCGAAGTGGATCGTCTTGACCCCGGCGAGGTTCCCCCGGTCGAAGACGTGGCGGACGCCGTAGTCCACGACGAACAGGACGGCGGTGAGCGTGATCCGCCGGAACGGGCCGGTCTTGACGGAGCCGACGGCGGTGAACGGGTTCTGCGCCACGAAGTCCTCGCAGGCCGCGAGTTCGCGGATGCGGTCGTGGCTCGGACGGGCGTGGTCGGGGACATCGCGGCGTTCGTGCAGCCTGAGCAGGACGACCCAGGCCGGCAGGGCGCTCACGAGCAGCGGCAGCAGCCCCACGGCGGCCAGCGGAACCCCGACCAGGTGGGCGGCCCGGCGGATGCGCCGGCCGAGCGGGGGCGGCGCGGGCCCGGTGCGGGCCCAGGCCAGGTCCTCTCGGCCGCCGACGTAGTCCTGGACGGCGGCCCTGATCTCCACGGGGCTCCTGCCGGCCAGGGCCGGTCCGTTCCGGTCGAGGAATTCCTCGATGACCTCGCGCAGCAGGGCCTCCTGCTCGATCTGCTGCCGTCCCCTGCCGACGGTGTTGACGTAGAAGGCGGCGCAGGGCACCTCGTGGGCACGCAGCCAGTCGATCCGCGCGGCATCCGGGGAGCCGGCTGCCGGGTATCCGGCGCAGTGCCCGAACACCCGGTCCAGGCCGTCGCCCGCCGTGCGGACGAGAGCGGCGAGGTGCGCTTCGACGGGCCCGTCCACCTCGCTCATGTACACGACGCTGGGGGGCATGTCCGCCGTGGCGCCGCCGGGTCCCTCGGGGACGAGGACGACGCGTGCGAAGTGAACGCCCGGTATCTCGGCGAAGGGGAACAACCCACCGGCCGCGCTCTTCCGGCCGGCCTCGTGCAGCAGTTCCCGCACCTCGGCGACCCGGTCCGGGGGCAGGGCGGCCTGGACGGTGACGGCCGTCTGGTACGGCATCTTCAAGCACCTCCGCCTCCGCTCAGGACCTCGGGTCCGCGCGTCGCGGAACGTCAGGCCGGGATCAAGGACTTCGCACCTCGACCGAGCGACGGTGCACGGGATCACGTGCTACGAACCATCCTATTTCCGCCCGCCCGTCCCCGGCATCCCGACGGCCCCGCGATGCGACGGACCTTGCGCGCGCCCGCATGGGTATGAGGGGCAGGTCCGCCCGGCATGGTTCGGCCCACACGGCGGAGGGGGGTGGCCACGAGTCGGTGGCACGCGTCCCCGGGCCCTGGAAGTGCACCGGCCACCGCGCCCGTCCGCCGGTCACCCGCGCAGTGCGGCCGGGGTGTACCGCAGTTGGAAGGTGAGGGTGTGATCGCCGTCCAGCCAGTACACCGTCATGGTCGACAGCACATGGCGCTTGATCCAGCGGGCACGGTCGTTGACGGTCTCCTCCTGCGCCCGGATCCATGATTCGACCTGCTCGGGCAGGCTGAACGTCATGGCGTAGGCATCGGGGTCCCCGGCGGGGCGGATCTGCCACACCGGATGGGACGCGGTCCGCGGGAGCCTGCGCAGGTGCACGGTGTGGGTGGGGTGCCGGCGGGCGTGGTCGACGAAGGCGTGGAGGTTCTCGGAGGCCAGGCCGAGGACGAAGGGGGCCGAGGGGAAGGCGAGCACCAGCCCCGGCGTCCGCCGGCTCGTCAGGCGCTCGGCGATCTCGTCCAGCGGCCGGGCGACGTCCGGGGGCAGGGCGGGCGTCTCGTCGCCGTAGAGGAAGTAGCCGTTGTCGCCGGCGACTTGGAGGAGCCGCCGGCGGAGGTGGCTGCGCACCCCGTACACCCGTGGCCGGGCCGCCGGGGGGAGCGCGTCGAGCGCCTGGTGGACGCGCTGGGCCTGCGTCGCCACCAGGTCCCGCAGCTCCGCGAAGTCGGGCATGGACAGGTCGACCAGCGAGATCTGGTGGGCGAGCGCGTACTCCTGGGCGTCCCGGCTGAAGCCGGCGGTGGAGAAGACGGCGTAGCTGTAGTGGTAGCGCGGCCGGGGCCGGCTCGGGTCGGTGCCGTGGACCGACGTGACCACGTTCTCGTTGACGTCGTGCACCACTCCGTGGCCGTTGCGCACCGTCGGCAGCTTGACGTTCCTGCCGGTGAACTTGGCCTCCACGAAGAGCCGGACCGGCAGCGAGAACGGCGGTACGTACCGGAACTCCCCGAGCGCGTCCGCCTGGTGCCAGGCGCCCCGGCCGCGCACGGCCAGCCCGCTGGGCCGTTGTTCGAGGACGCGGTGTACGGGGTTCGTCTCCTTGTCGTCCGCCGCGGAGAGCAACTCGTACCCGCTCGACCGCAGGAGCCAGGCGACGACCTCTTCCAGTAAGTACCCTCGCAGGACCCTCTCTTGAACCATGCCCGGACTGTAGCCGCGGCCACTGACACCCGGGGCGGCGGCGGTGGCCGGGACTCCGGTCACCGCCGCCGTGGACCTCGCGGGGCTCCGCGGTCAGTGCAGCGGGACGGTCACCTCTCCCGTGCCCCCGGCGCTCGCTCGGCCGGCGACGCGCACGGTGAAGGGGCGGTCGGTGCCCTCCGCGGTGACGCGCAGCAGGTCGCCCTCCCGGCGGACGTGGAACACCGCGGCCGGCGCACCCGTCAGGTCGGGGACGGCGACCTGGCGGGTGTACGTCGCCGCGGCCGGCGGGTGGACCAGCAGGACCGGGTCGTCGAGCCAGTCGCCGTCGGGGCGCTGGTCGTCGGTGGCCAGCGGCAGTACGGCGCCCTCGCGGACGTAGAGCGGGAGGCTGTCGTAGCCGTGCCGTTCGGTGCGCCACGCCGGGCCGGTGACCCGCTCGCCGCTGAGGAGGTGGGTCCAGGTGCCCTCGGGGAGGTAGACCTCCACCTCGCCGTCCTCGCTGAACACCGGGGCGACCAGGAGGTCGGCGCCCAGCATGTACTGGCGGTCGAGGGGGCGGCAGGCGGGGTCGTGCGGGAACTCCAGGACCATGGGCCGCATCACGGGGACGCCGGTGCGGTGGGCCTCGACGGAGGCGCCGTACAGGTAGGGCATGAGGCGGTGCTTGAGCAGGGTGAACCGCCGGGCGACGTCGACGGCCTCCTCGCCGAACGCCCACGGCACCCGGTAGGACGACGATCCGTGCAGCCGGCTGTGGGAGGACAGCAGGCCGAAGGCCAGCCAGCGCTTGAAGACCGCCGGGTCGGGCGTGCCCTCGAAGCCTCCGATGTCGTGGCTCCAGAACCCGAAGCCGCTCAGCGACAGGGACAGGCCGCCCCGGAGCGACTCGGACATGGCCTCGAAGGACGACCAGCAGTCGCCGCCCCAGTGCACGGGGTACTGCTGACCGCCCGCCGTCGCGGAGCGGGCGAAGAGCACGGCCTCGCCCTGTCCGCGCTCCTTTTCGAGGAGTTCGAACACGGTCTGGTTGTACAGGTGGGTGTAGTAGTTGTGCATCCGCTCCGGGTCGGAGCCGTCGTGCCAGACGACATCGGTGGGAATGCGCTCGCCGAAGTCCGTCTTGAAGCAGTCCACGCCCTGGTCCAGCAGCGGCTTCAGCTTGGACTGGAACCAGGCGCGGGCGTCGGGGCTGGTGAAGTCGACCAGTCCCATGCCGGCCTGCCACAGGTCCCACTGCCACACGTCACCGTCCGGCCGGCGCACCAGGTGCCCGAGCGCGGCGGCCTCCTCGAACAGCGGGGACTTCTGCGCGATGTACGGGTTGATCCAGGCGCTGACCTTCAGGCCCTTGGCCTTCAGCCGGGCGAGCATGCCCTCGGGATCGGGGAAGACCTCGGGGTCCCACTCGAAGTCGCACCACTGGTACTCGCGCATCCAGAAGCAGTCGAAGTGGAAGACGGACAGCGGGATGCCGCGCTCGGCCATGCCGTCCACGAACGACGTCACCGTCTGCTCGTCGTAGTCCGTGGTGAAGGACGTGGTCAGCCACAGGCCGAAGGACCAGGCGGGCGGCAGGGCCGGGCGGCCGGTGAGCGCGGTGTAGCGGGTGAGGACGTCCTTCGGGGTGGGGCCCGCGACGACGTAGTACTCCAGCGTCTGGTCCTCGACGCTGAACTGCACCTGCCCGACGGCCTCGGAGCCGACCTCGAAGGAGACCGCGCCGGGGTGGTTGACGAAGACGCCGTAGCCGCGTGAGGACAGGTAGAAGGGGATGTTCTTGTAGGCCTGCTCGCTGCTGGTGCCGCCGTCGGCCTGCCAGATGTCGACCACCTGGCCGTTCTTCACGAACGGCGTGAAGCGCTCGCCGAGGCCGTAGACCTGCTCGCCGACGCCGAGCGCGAGCTGGGTGAGGACGTGGTGGGCGCCGTCGTCGGTGGTGGCGAAGGCGGTGCCCTTGCGGCCCGCCCGGGTCAGCTCCCGCCCGTCCGCGTCGTGGAAGGTCAGCGACCACGGGGCGGCCCGGTCCAGGCGCACGGTCAGCGGGCCGCTGGTCAGCTCGGTGACGGCGCCGTCCCGGCGGACCTCGCCGGCACCGCCGGGCTCGGCCGCCAGGGCGAAGTCCGGCCCGGGGCGGCGCTTGCCGGCGTGGTGGGTGACCCGCACGCCGATGACGCCCTCGGCGGGTGAGAAGCAGTCGACGGTGAGGAGCGGCGCGTTGAGCGTGTCCCCTCTGCGCGTCACCTTCTGCACGGAGGCATAGGCGGTGAAGCGCTTCGATTCGACGCGCACGTCGCGCGCCTCGGTGGCGTACGCGACCTGGACACCGTCGCGGATGCGCCAGAACCCGTTGGTGAACTTCATGGTCTTCCTCGGGGGAGCGGGGCTGTTCGGTGGGGACGGCGGAGGCTGTCGTCCGGCGGGTTGATCGTACACAGAAGAAATCGTCGTCCCGCCTGCTTCAGCCAG
The DNA here is from genome assembly GCF_001514055.1 of Streptomyces corchorusii. NCBI lineage: Bacteria > Bacillati > Actinomycetota > Actinomycetes > Kitasatosporales > Streptomycetaceae > Streptomyces > Streptomyces corchorusii. The sequence goes on from NZ_KQ948353.1 coordinate 617,519, forward strand.
CTAAAGCCACTGTGACCTGCAAGTTTGTAGCCGAGTTATCGAGTGCCACTTCGCTGCGTGCCCGGATGAACACGCCTGGGGGTCTAGCGTGACACCCGGGATTGACGTATTAGTCATCAGGCCAAACAAAAGCCCCGGCGACGAAGCCGGGCACACGACAGCAAGGGCCGCAGCATGTCGAAGCGCTTCAATCGCATTCCTGAGAGGTCCCCGGTCGCCAGGCGCCGGGGGCGCCCCCGCAGGACCGTGGCACCACTCACCGCCGTGTCGGTCCTGGTCGCCGGGGCGGCCCTGACCGGATGCGGTCAGCAGCGTGACGGCGACGTCTACACCGTGATGAACTCGTCGACCGACGAGACCTACCACCGCTGGGACGCCGAGGCGATGGCCCGCTGCGGCAAGCAGCTCGGCGTCACTATCGAGCAGCAGAGCGTCCCGGCCGCGCAGGTAATGACGAAGGCGCTGCGCATGGCGTCGTCGAAGTCGCTGCCCGACATCGTCCAGTTCGACGCCTCGGAGATGCCGACGTTCGCCGAGGCGGGCGGCCTGGTCGACCTCAAGACGCTTGGCCTGAGCACCCGGGACATCCCCCGGGGCATCGTGAACTTCGGCTCCTACAAGGGGACCTACTACGGCGCGGCCCGGTCGGTGAACACCCTGGCGCTGTTCTACAACAAGGACATCCTCGACCAGGCCGGGGTGAAGGTCCCCACCACGTGGGACGAGCTGCGCAAGGCCGCGAAGAAGCTCACCGGGGGCAAGCGGTACGGACTGGCGCTCAGCGCGGGCGGCGCGGAGGACGGCGTCTTCCAGTTCACGCCGTTCATGTGGTCCAACGGCGGTGACGAGACCAGGCTGGACGGCCCGCAGGTCGTCGGGGCGCTCGACTACTGGAAGGCCCTGCTGGCGGACGGCTCGCTGTCGAAGTCGACGGTGAGCTGGACGCAGGCGGACGTCAACGACCAGTTCATGGCCGGCAACGCGGCGATGATGATCAACGGCCCCTGGCAGGTCGAGACGCTCAACACGAAGAAGTCGCTGCACTGGGGCATCGCCAAGATCCCGGTCCCCCGGGCGGGCGCGCCCTCCGTCGGCCCGCTCGGCGGTGCCGTGCTCACCGTGCCCAACACCGGTGACACCGCGCGGGAGAAGCGGGCGGGGGAGATCGTCGCCTGTCTGGCGAGCCGGAAGGAGCAGCTGACCTACGCGCTCAACAGCTGGATGGTCCCGGCGAACGCCAAGGCCGCCGCCGTGTGGCGCACACGGGTGCCCGAGCTGGACGCGCTCGCCGACCAGGTGGCCGCCGCCCGGTCCCGGACCGCCAAGCTCGGCGCCGGCTGGCCGAGTGTGTCGCTCGCCCTCCAGAGCGCCTTCCAGTCCGCACTGACCGGCCAGTCCAGCGAGGCCGCCCTGAAGCGCGCCCAGCAGCGGGCCACGAGCGGGAACTGAGGTAAGCCACCATGACCACGTCCATCGTCACCGCCCAGGCGCCCGGGACGGCGTCCCGGACGGCCGCCGCGCCGGACCCGGTCCGGCTGCGCCGCCGCCGCAGACTGGCCCAGTGGGGGTTCGTCGCCCCCGCGGTCGTCTTCATGCTGCTGTTCTTCGGCTATCCGCTCGTCCGCAACGTCGTGATGAGCTTCCAGCACTTCACCCCGAAGACGTTCTTCACCGGGGACGCGCCCTTCAACGGCGCCGACAACTGGTCGAACGTGTTCCGGGACCCGCTGTTCGGCAAGGCGCTCTGGCACACCCTGGTCTTCACCGCCGGCTCGCTGCTCGGCCAGTTCTGCATCGGGATGGCGCTCGCGGTGTTCTTCAGCCGCCGCTTCCCGCTGAACGGTGTCCTGCGGTCGCTGATCCTGCTGCCCTGGCTGGTGCCCATGGTGGTGTCCGGCATCGTGTGGCGCCGCATCCTCGACCAGGACACGGGCGTCCTGAACTCGTTCCTGGACACGCTCGGCCTCGGCGGCCACACCCCGTGGCTAACCAGTCCCGGCATGGCCCTGCTGTCGGTGATCCTCGTCAACATATGGATCGGCATCCCGTTCAACATGGTCATCCTCTACGGCGGTCTCCAGGAGATCCCCAAGGAGCTGTACGAGGCGGCCTCCCTGGACGGCGCCTCCGCCTGGCGGACCTTCCGCTCCATCACCCTGCCGCAGCTCAAGCCGGTGATCACCGTCGTGCTCGTGCTCGGCTTCATGTCGACGGTGAAGATCCTCGACCTGATCCTCGCGCTCACCGACGGCGGCCCGGCCGACGCCACCCAGACCCTGGGCACGCTGACCTACCAGAACTCGTTCGTCCGGCTGGACTTCGGCGCGGGCGCGGTCGTCGGCAACGTCCTCATCCTTGTCTCCGCGGTGTTCGCGGTGTTCTACCTGCGGGCCAACCGCACCGAGGGGAAGTGACCTCCATGGCCGCTCGCACGCCCACGACATCCGGGCGCCGCTGGGGTTCCACCGTCGCCGGTGTGCTCATCCTGTGCGTGATGCTGTTCCCGCTGTACTGGATGCTCAACACCGCGCTCCAGCCCGCCTCGGGTCTGCTCCAGGTCGACCCGGTGCCCGGCAGCCTGGACCTGTCCGGCTTCTCCAAGGCCCTGGACGACCAGGGCGGTCACCTGCTGACCTCGCTGGTCGTCTCGCTCGGCGCGGTCGTCATCTGCCTGGCGGTCTCCGCCCCGGCGGCCTACGGGCTGGCCCGGTTCGGCCTGCGCGGCTCCCGGACGATCGTGTTCGGCACGCTGATCACCCAGATGGTGCCGGGCATCGTCATCGCCAACGCGCTCTACAACTCGTACGTCGACCTCGGCCTGGTCAACTCCTACTTCGGCCTGATGCTGGCGGACGCCTCGCTCGGCATCCCGTTCTCGATCGTGCTGATGCGGTCCTTCATGGTGTCGATCCCGGGCGAGGTGATCGAGGCGGCGCAGATGGACGGTGCCGGGCCGGTGCGGACGTTCCTGCGGGTGGTGCTGCCGATGAGCCGCAACTCCCTGATCACGTCGGGGCTGTTCGCCTTCCTCTTCTCGTGGAGCGACTTCATGTTCGCGCTCACGCTGAACACCACCGACGACGTCAAGCCGGTCACGCTGGGCATCTACCAGTACATCGGCGCCCACGTCGGCGACTGGGGGTCGGTGATGGCCGCGTCCGTGCTGTCCGCGGTGCCCGCGGCGATCCTGCTCGTGCTCGCCCAGAAGTACATCGCCGCCGGCATCACCGGCGGTTCCGTCAAGTGACCCGCCCCACCGCACCCCTGGAAACGGCCTTCATGACTGACTTCCCCGACACCACCGGCTTCCCCGACTTCCCGCCCGGCTTCGTCTTCGGCGCCGCGACCGCCTCGTACCAGATCGAGGGCGCGGCGCGGGAGGACGGCCGCGGGCCGTCGATCTGGGACACCTACAGCCACACGCCGGGCCGGACGGCGAACGGCGACACCGGAGACGTGGCCTGCGACCACTACCACCGCTACCGGGAGGACGTGGCGCTGCTGCGCGACCTGGGCGTGGACTCGTACCGCTTCTCGATCGCCTGGCCGCGGATCGTGCCCGACGGCTCCGGCCCGGTGAACTCCAAGGGGCTGGACTTCTACTCCCGGCTCGTCGACGAACTGCTCGCGGCAGGCATCGAGCCGGCCGCCACCCTCTACCACTGGGACCTGCCGCAGGCGCTCGAAGACCGGGGCGGCTGGCGGGTGCGGGAGACGGCGGAGCGGTTCGCCGAGTACGCGGCCGTCGTGGCCGGGCACCTGGGCGACCGGGTGCCGCGCTGGATCACCCTCAACGAGCCGTGGTGCAGCGCCTTCCTCGGCTACTCCGTGGGCCGGCACGCGCCCGGCGCCCAGGAGGGCCGGGGCGCGCTGGCCGCCGCGCACCACCTGCTGGTCGGCCACGGCCTGGCGGTCGGGGCGCTGCGGGCGGCCGGGGTGCGCGAGGTCGGCATCACCCTCAACCTCGACCGCAACCTGCCGGCCGGCGACTCCCCCGCCGACCTCGCGGCCGTGGTCCGCGCCGACACCCAGCACAACCTGGTGTGGACCGAGCCGATCCTCGCGGGCCGCTACCCGGCCACCGAGGAGGAGACCTGGGGCGAGCTGATCACCGGGGCGGACTTCCGGCGGGACGGCGACCTGGAACTGATCTCCCGGCCGCTGGACTTCCTCGGCATCAACTACTACCGGCCCATCGTGGTCGCCGACGCCCCGCACCGCGAGGCCGACCCGGCACGGCGGGTGGCCACGGACAACCGCTACGCGGAGGTCGGGCTGCCGGGCGTGCGGCAGACGGCGATGGGCTGGCCGGTGGTCCCCGGCTCCTTCACCGACCTGCTGGTCCAGCTCAAGGAGCGGTACGGGGACGCGCTGCCGCCGGTCCACATCACGGAGAACGGCTCGGCGGAGGACGACACGCTCTCCGCCGACGGCGCGGTGCACGACACCGACCGGGTGGCCTACCTGCGCGACCACCTCACCGCGCTGCGCGCCGCGATGGACGCCGGCGTCGACGTCCGCGGCTACTACGTCTGGTCGCTGCTGGACAACTTCGAGTGGGCCCTCGGCTACGACAAGCGCTTCGGGATCGTCCGGGTCGACTACGACACCCAGCGGCGCACACCGAAGGACAGCTACCACTGGTACAAGGCGATGATCGCCGCACAGCGGGGGTGACGCGGGTTCCTGGCCAAGGCGCCGTATCTTGGCGCCGCCGAGCGCACCCGGCCGGCCGACGGGGACCCGTCCCCCCGGGCCGGCCGGGCGGACCCGGCGCCGATGCCGACGGCGCGACGGATCTCGCCGGGTTGTGACGCACGCCACCGGCGGTGACCGTCACACGGCGGCGGAGACCGGCGTCTCGTGGGTGTGGCGGAGTCGAGCGCGAAGAAAGCGGGGGCCGGGCATGGGCGAGCGGCAGACGGACGGAGCCGGACACCGTACCGGCGGGAGCCGCGCGGGCTCCCCGACCGAGGCGTTCCTCGCCCACCGCAGCCTGCTGTTCACCGTCGCCTACGAGATGCTGGGCTCGGCCGCCGACGCCGAGGACGTCCTCCAGGAGACCTGGCTGCGCTGGGCGGGCGTCGACCCGCAGACGGTGCGCAACCAGCGGGCGTACCTGGTCCGGATCACCACCCGCCAGGCGCTGACCCGGCTGCGCGCGCTCGCCCGGCGCAAGGAGTCCTACGTCGGTCCCTGGCTGCCCGAGCCGCTGCTGACCGCCCCCGACGTGGCCGAGGACGTCGAACTCGCCGACAGCGTCTCGATGGCGATGCTGCTGGTGCTGGAGACGCTCACGCCGACCGAGCGGGCGGTGTTCGTGCTCCGCGAGGTGTTCGGCGTGGAGTACGACGAGATCGCCGAGGCCGTCGGCAAGAGCCAGGCCGCCGTCCGCCAGATCACCCGCCGGGCACGCGCGCACGTGGCGGCGCGCCGGCCTCGCGGAGCCGTCTCCGCGGCCGAGACCCGCACCGCGCTGGAGGCGTTCCGGCGGGCGGTCGAAACGGGCGACCTGCAAGGGCTGCTCGACATCCTGGCGCCCGACGTCGTCTTCCTCGGGGACGGCGGCGGAGTCGCCGAGGCCGCGCCGGTGCCGGTCGTGGGGGCGGAGCGGGTCGCCTCGCTGGCCGCCGGGCTGAGCAGGTTCGGCCCCGCCGCGTCGCTGGAGCCCGCCGAGGTCAACGGCTACCCGGCGCTGCTCTTCCGGCTCGGCGGCAGGATCGACACCGTGATCGCGGCGCACCTGGACGACGGCCGCGTCACCGGCCTCTACGCCGTCCGCAACCCCGAGAAGCTGTCGCGCATGGACCGCGAGACCGCCCTGCGCCGCTGAACCGCCTCCCTGCTGCGCGCCCGTCTTACGGAGTCGTGACGTGCGGGCGCGGCCCGCCGGCCCGGTGCGGCGGCGGGCCTAGCGTGGGGGCATGCGGGTACTGGTCACCGGCGGCGCCGGGTTCATCGGGTCTCATGTGGTCGAGGCGCTGACGGCGCGCGGGCACGAGGCGGTCGTGTTCGACGTGCGTACGGATCCGGCTGACGACGTGCGGGATCCGGTCGCGGTCGCGCGGGCGGTGGCCGGTGTGGACGCCGTCTGCCACCAGGCCGCGATGGTCGGGCTCGGGACCGGGTTCGGGGACGCGGCGGAGTACGTCTCCCGCAACGACCTGGGCACCGCCGTACTCCTCGCGGCCATGGCCGAGGCCGGGGTACGGCGCCTCGTGCTGGCCGGGTCGATGGTCGTGTACGGCGAGGGGCGGTACGTGTGCCCGCGCGACGGGGTCGTACGGCCGGGGCCGCGGACCGTCGCCGATCTGGACGCGGGGCGGTTCGAACCGAGGTGCCCGGTGTGCGGCGCCGAGCCGGCCCCCGGGCTGGTCGGCGAGGACACGCCGGCCGATCCGCGCAATGTGTACGCCACGACCAAACTGGCGCAGGAGCACCTGGCCGCCGCCTGGGCCCGGTCGACCGGCGGGTCCGCCGTGTCGCTGCGCTACCACAACGTGTACGGGCCCCGGATGCCCCGCGACACCCCCTACGCCGGCGTCGCCTCCTTCTTCCGGTCCGCGCTCGCCCGGGGCGAGGCACCCCGCGTCTTCGAGGACGGGCGGCAGCGCCGGGACTTCGTGCACGTCCGGGACGTGGCCGCGGCCGACGTCGTGGCGCTGGAGGCGGGGTCCGCGCCGGGCGCGCTGACCGCGTACAACACCGGCAGCGGCGAGCCGCACACCGTCGGGGAGATGGCCCGCGCGCTGGCCGACGCCCACGGCGGTCCCGCGCCGGTCGTCACCGGGGAGTACCGGCTGGGCGACGTACGGCACATCACCGCCGACTCCTCACGCCTGCGGGCCGAACTGGGCTGGAAGCCGCGGGTCGGCTTCGAGGAGGGAATGCGGGAGTTCGCGGCCTCGGGGTGACCGGTGCCGGTCAGGCTCTTGCGGACCCCGCTCGTACACGTGGTCGCCCTGGGCGTTGGTGCCGCCCGAAGCCGAACTGGCCGTCGCCGGTGGCGTACCGGCTAGGGAGCCGCCGGGAGCGTGACCTCGAAGCGGCAGCCGCCGGGGATGTTGTGCACGGTGGCCCGGCCCCGGTGGGCCTCCACGATGCCGCGCACGATGGCGAGGCCGAGGCCCGCGCCGGCCGGCGGGGTGCGGGCGTGGGTGCCGCGCCAGCCGGTGTCGAAGACGCGGGGCAGGTCCTCCTCCGGGATGCCGCCGCAGCCGTCCGTCACGGAGAGCACCACGCCGTCGGGCGAGCGCTCGGCGGCGACGGCGACGGTGCCGTCGGCGGGCGTCCGGCGGATGGCGTTGACCAGCAGGTTGCCCAGGACGCGGCTCATCTCCTTGGCGTCGACCTCGACCGGGACCGGCTCCACCCGGTCGCCGACCAGCCGTACGCCGTGGGCGCGGGCGAGCGGGTCGGCTCCCGCGAGGGCGTCGCCGACGAGGTCGTAGAGCGAGATCCGGGACGGGCTCAGCGGAAGCGTGCCGGCGTGGATGCGGGAGAGTTCGAAGAGGTCGCCGACCATGCCGTTGAGGCGCTCGACCTCGGTGCGGATCTGCTTCAGATAGCGGTCGGGGTCGTCGGCGACGCCGTCCTCCAGGGCCTCCGACATGGCGCGCAGACCGGCGAGCGGGGTGCGCAGGTCGTGGGAGATCCAGGCGACGAGTTCCCGGCGCGAGGACTCCAGCAGGCGTTCCCGTTCCCGGGACTCGGCGAGTCTCGCGCTGGTGGCCGCCAGCTCGCGGCTCAGTTCGGCCAGTTCGGCGGTGGCCGGGCCCGCGGGGGCGGCGAAGTCGCCGGCCTCGCCGAACGAACGTGCCGCCATGGCGAGTTCGTGACTGCGGGCGACGACCCAGCGGCCCAGTACCAGCGCGGTCGCCAGGGAGACCACGGCCGCCATGGCGACGACCGTCGTCACCACGCTCAGGTCGTGGGCGGACAGGAACATCGCCTGGGCGACGGCGAGGGTGCCGGCGAGCACGCCGCCCACGCCGACCGCCGCGATCACGGCGAGGGACACGGTGAGCGAGCGGCGCCGCAGCAGCCGGAGCGCGGCGGCCCCGGCCAGGCCCGTGACGGCGGCCCCGGCGAAGGCGAGCAGGGCGATGAGGACGGTGTCGCGCACGTCAGCCCTCCCCTTCCGCGCCGCTCGGCTCGAAGCGGTAGCCGACGCCCCACACGGTCTGGATCAGGCGCGGCCGGGCGGGGTCGTCCTCGACCTTGCCGCGCAGCCGGCGGATGTGGACCGTCACGGTGGACAGGTCGCCGAAGTCCCAGCCCCACACCTCGCGCATCAGGTCCTCCCGGCCGTAGGCCCTCCCCGGGTGCCGCAGGAAGAAGGCGAGGAGGTCGAACTCCCGTAGCGTGAGGGCGAGTTCGGTACCGTTCTTGGTGGCGCGGCGGGCGGCCGGGTCGACGGTGACACCGGCCGCGGTCAGCGGCCCGGTGCCCGTGCCGGGCAGCGCCCGGCGGAGCACGGACTGCACCCGCAGGACCAGTTCGCGGGGGCTGAACGGCTTGGTCACGTAGTCGTCGGCGCCGACCTCCAGACCCGTGATGCGGTCGTCCTCGTCACCGCGGGCGGTGAGCATGACGACGGGGACGGGAGCCCGCGCGCGCAGCCGCCGGCAGACCTCCAGTCCGTCCATGCCGGGCAGCATCAGGTCCAGTACGACCAGGTCCGGCCAGTGGGCGGCGGCGCGGGTGAGGGCGGTGGGGCCGTCGGCGGCGCGGTCGACCGCGTATCCGGCGCGGCCGAGGTATCCGGCGACGATCTCGGCGACGGTCGCGTCGTCGTCCACGACCAGGACCCGGGGGGCACCGGGGACGGAGCGGGGGGCCGGTGCTTCGGTGCCGGGGGCGGACCCGTCCCTGACTGGGCGTCCGGCGGGCAGGTGCGGCTGCTGCATGTCACCAGCCTCGCACCGGGCCGCGGCGGGTGTCGCACCCCTGGCCCGCTCCCGGCCCGGACGTCCGCGTTTCGTAAGCAGCGCCGGCCCGATATGCCCGGTTCCCCTCCGTAGGGTGAACGGCGTGACCCCCTCATCCCCCTCATCGGCGGCGAGCGTGGACGTGGTGCTGCCCTGCCTGGACGAGGCGGAGGCCCTGCCCTGGGTGCTCGCCCGGATCCCGGCGGGCTGGCGCGCCCTCGTGGTCGACAACGGCTCCACCGACGGCTCCGCGGGCCTCGCCCGCGCCCTCGGCGCGACCGTCGTGCACGAGCCGCGACGCGGTTTCGGCGCCGCCTGCCACGCCGGGCTGACCGCCGCCACCGCCGACGTCGTCTGCTTCTGCGACTGCGACGCCTCCCTCGACCCCGGGCACCTCGTGCCCTTCGTCCGGGACGTCCTCGACGGCCGGGCCGACCTGGTCCTGGGCCGGCGGCGGGCGCGGACCCGGCGTGCCTGGCCCGCGCACGCCCGGGCGGGCAACTTCGCGCTCGCGCGGCTGCTGCGCCGCCGTACCGGGCTGCGGCTGCACGACCTCGGCCCGCTGCGTGCCGCCCGCCGGGAGCCGCTGCTGGCGCTCGGCCTCGACGACCGGCGCAGCGGCTATCCGCTCCAGATGGTGGTGCGCGCGGCCGACGCGGGCTGGCGGATCGCCGAGCACGACGTGCCGTACCTGCCGCGCACCGGTGCCTCCAAGGTGACGGGCACCTGGCGCGGCACCTGGCAGGCGGTGCGGGACATGAGCCGCGTCCTGGCCGAACCGCCGGCCGGCGGGAGGACCGCACCGTGACCACACTGCTCGTGATCGCCAAGGAACCGCTGCCGGGGCGGGTCAAGACGCGGCTCACCCCGCCGTTCAGCCCCGCTCAGGCTGCGGAGCTCGCCGAGGCCGCGCTCGCCGACACCCTGTGCGCCGTCGCGGCGGCCCCCGCCACCCGGCGCGTCCTGGTGCTGGACGGGAGCCCCGGCCCCTGGCTGCCGCCCGGCTTCGACGTCGTACCGCAGTGCGCGGGCGGGCTGGACCTGCGGCTCGCCGACGCGTTCGCGCGGTGCACCGGTCCCGCCCTGCTCATCGGCATGGACACCCCGCAGGTGACCCCGGAGCTGCTCACCGTGGACTTCGCGGGGTACGACGCGTGCTTCGGCCCGGCGGAGGACGGCGGCTTCTGGGCGCTGGGCCTGGCCGAGCCCGACCCGGCTCTGCTGCGGGGCGTGCCCATGTCGACGCCGTGGACCGGTGCCGTCCAGCGGCGGCGGCTGGTGGCCGCGGGGCTGCGGGTGCGCGAGCTGCCCCGGCTGCGGGACGTGGACACGGCCGCCGACGCGGTGGCGGTCGCCGGCCGGGCGCCGCACGGCCGGTTCGCCGCCCGGCTGGCCCGGTGCGCCGCGCACCCCTGCGGACCGGGGACCGGGCGATGAGCACCCGGAGCCGCAGCCGGGCGAGGAGCGCCCCGCCGGCCGTCCCCTGGGCCGGGGCCGGTCCCTACGCCCTCGCCCTGCGCACCGGGCGCGGCCCGCTGTTCCTGCGCCGGACCGACGGCTGGCTGCTGCCGCTGGAGGTCGAGCGCTGGTGCGCGCGGGCGGACCCGGTCGACCGGGCGGTGCTGGACCGGTGCGAGGGTGCCGTGCTCGACGTCGGCTGCGGACCGGGGCGGCTGGTGGCGGAGCTCGCCGCCCGGGGCCGTACCGTCCTCGGCATCGACGTCAGCGAGGCCGCCGTCGACCACACCGTGCGGCTCGGCGGCCAGGCGCTGCGGCGCTCGGTGTTCGAGCCGCTGCCCGGCGAGGGGCGCTGGGGCACCGTGCTGCTCATGGACGGCAACGTCGGCATCGGGGGCGACCCGCGCGCCCTGCTGGACCGGGTGGCCCGGCTGCTGCGGCCCGGCGGTCTGCTGATCGCCGAGACGGCCGTGGTGGACGTCGACGAACGGTCCGAGGTGCAGGTCGTCGACGGCACCGATGTGGACACGGGCGGCCATGGTGCCTTTCCGTGGGCGCGGCTCGGCACCCCGGCCCTGCTGCGGTACGCGGGCCGGGCGGGCTGGCGCACCGCCGGTCAGTGGACGACCGGCCGGCGCCGCTTCGTCGCCCTGCGCAGCCGCAGCCCCCGCAGCGCCAGCAGCAGCGCCGAGCCGGCGAACAGCACCGCGCTGATCAGCAGCCAGCGGGCGAGGAAGCCGTCCGCCGACAGGCCGGTGGCGGACCGGTAGGGCCGGTCCACCATGCCGGTGATCAGCGGGAACCACACGAGCAGCAGCAGTCCGGACAGGGCGGCCGGGACCCGGACGTACATGGTCCGCTCCCGCCGCCCGGCGGCGCCGAGAGCGCGGACGACCGCCCGGTCCGCCACCGCGTACAGCGGCAGCAGCACGAGATCGTGCAGCAGGGCCGCGCCCACCAGCCACAGCGCCACGGCCCGCCAGTCGCCCGCGAACAGCCGTACGCCGGCGTAGCCGGCGAGCGCGAAGGAGCAGGCCAGCAGCAGGATCTGCAACGGGCTGCCGAGGGCCGGGCGCGGAAGCATCACAGGTCTCCGAAGGTCAGCCGGGCCACCCACTTGGTGTTGAGCACACCGGGCGCCGCGGGCACGATGATCCGCGCCGGATGGCCGTGGTCGGGGGACAGGGCCTCGCCGTTGACGTACAGGGCGAGCAGGGAGCGCGGGTCGGCCACCTGGTTGGCGCGCAGGGCGGCCCGGCGGAAGGCCCCGCGCCGCTGGAGCGACTCCACGAACAGGTCCGGCGGGTCGCCGTCGTACCCGACGAGCGCGGCGAGGTCGCGCAGCCGCACCCCGCGCCACCACTGGTCCTCCGTCGACCAGCCCTCGACGCAGGCGATGGGCAACGCGGAGCTGTGCAGCGGCAGCCGGAGCAACTGGGCGCGGCTGAGGCGGACCGTTCCGGTGCGGCCGGTGACGACGAGCCGCCATGCCTCCTCGCCGGTCTCCGCCGCGTCGATGCCGGCGTAGGCGGCCGTCTTGTTGATCTGGAAGCCGTTCGGCCCGCCGCCGGGGTCGGCTCCGCCGTGCGGCGCGAGGAGGGCGGTGCGCCGCAGCGCTCCCCCGATGCTCTGGCCCGCGGTGGTGACGAGGAGCAGCAGCGAGGCGCCCCCGACGAACCACAGCGCCCCGCGCCGGGACACGGTCGGCGGCAGCGGGCGGGGGGACACCAACTCCCCCGGCTCCGGCGCGCGGGGCACCGGCTCCCCCCGCTCCTCGCGCCGTCGGCGCAGGCTTCGTACGGCGGTCGGCAGTTTCAGCGCCGCGTGCGCCACGAACGCGGCGAAGAAGACCCAGGCGCCGTAGAAGTGCAGCGGGTAGAAGGAGCCGGGGAAGACGTAGTCGAGCTGGACGTTCAGGACGCCGGTCGTGAACTCGAACAGCCCGCCGCCGACGAGGAGGAGCAGGGAGATCCGCTCCAGGGCGTGCGCGAGCGAGCGGGCCGGGGGCAGGGCGAACAGCCTCGGCACGACCGACCAGAGTTTGGCCAGCAGCACCGGGATCAGGGTGATGCCGAGGGTGACGTGCAGTCCCTGGGTGACCCGGTAGAGCCAGTACGGGTTCGTCGGCCAGGCGAAGAGGTAGAAGCCGAGGATTCCCTTGTCCGGCGTCTGGTCGTTCACCCGTGCGAGGTCCGGGTTGTAGGCGGCGTAGGACACCAGGCCCGTCACGAACAGCACCGTGATGCCCACCAGCAGCACGATGCCGAGCACCGAGGTGAACCAGGGGCCGCGCAGCGGGCTGCGCCAGAAGCCGGGTGAGGAGGGGAGCCGAGGGTCGTCGTCTCGCATGTCTCGACCGTAGGCCGGAACACGCCGTGACCGCGTCCGCGACCCATGACGAAACGCTGACGTCGGGCCGCCGGTCCCCTCGTTCCCCCGGTCGCCGCCCTAGCGTTCCGGTGTGACCCAGCCTCCCCTGCGCGACCGGTACGCCGGCCTGCGCGCCGATCTCTGTGCCGCGTCGGCCGCCGCCCTGCTCGTCCTCGTCGCCGTGCTGGTCGGCCGGCACATCCAGGACACCCGGCGCACCCTGTTCGTCCACTGGCCGCCGCTGCTGGCCGACTGGGACCCGCACCTGGGGCCGGGCACCCCGGCCGCCGTCCTGGTGGCGGTCGCCGTGGTGGCGTACGGGCCCTGCGTCGCCGCACGGCTGCCGTGGCGGGGGCTGCTCCTCGCGGCCTGGGCCGCGGCACTGGCCTGGACCTGGTCGCTGGCGCTGGTCGACGGCTGGCAGCGGGGTGTGGCCGGGCGGCTCACCGCCCGCAACGAGTACCTGAGGGTGATCGGCCGCTTCCACGACCTCCCGGCCGCGCTGCGCGACTTCACCCACCACATCGTGAGCGGCTCCCCCGCCCCCTGGCCCGCGCACGTCGCCGGGCATCCCCCGGCGGCCACCGTCACCTTCGTCCTCCTGGACCGGGCCGGGCTGCGCGGCGGCGGCTGGGCCGGGGCCTGGTGCATCACCGTCGGGGCGACCGCCTGCGTGGCGGTCCTGGTGGCGGTGCGGGCGCTGGCCGACGAGCGCCTGGCCCGGCGGGCGGCGCCGTTCCTCGTCCTCGCCCCGGCCGCCGTGTGGGTGGGCGCCTCGGCCGACGGGTACTTCGCGGCGGTCGCGGCCTGGTCGGTGGCCCTGCTGGCGCTGGCGGTCACCGGACGGTCCGCGGCCTGGGCGGTGGGCAGCGGGCTGCTGTACGGCCTGACCTGCTACCTCTCGTACGGCCTGACGCTCTTCGCGCTGATCGGGGCGGTGGTGCCGGCGGCGGGACGGCGCCGGGTGCGACCGGTCCCGCTCGTCCTCTTCGTGGCGGGGGCGGCGGTGGTCCCGACGGTGTTCACCCTGGCCGGGTTCGACTGGTGGGAGGGGTACCGGCTGCTGGTGACGCGCTACTACCAGGGCGTCGGCGGCATCCGCCCCTACGGCTACTGGGTGTGGGCCAACCTGGCCTGCACGGTGCTGATCACCGGCCTGGCCACGGCGGCGGGGCTCCGGCGGACGGGCGTCTGCCTCGTCCGCCGCCGCACGGCCCCCCGTGCGGAGTTCCGGCTCGCCCTCCTGGTGGCGGCGGCGCTGCTCGCCCTGCTGGCCGCCGACCTGTCCGGCATGAGCAAGGCGGAGACGGAACGCATCTGGCTGCCCTTCGCGATGTGGCTGCTCCCGGCCTGCGCGCTCCTCCCCCGCCCACGCGGCTGGCTCACCGCCCAGGCAGCGCTCGCGCTGCTGCTGAACCACCTGCTGCTCACCGGCTGGTGACCGGGCCCGGGGGAACGCGCCGGCCGGCCACCCGATCCGAACCCGGCCGGCCCCGGCCTAGTCCCCCGGTCGGCCCGGTTGCGTCCGCAGCCGTCCGTTCCCGGCCGGAGACAGTCCGGCCGGGGGTTCAGGGTGGGGTCATGCCTCCCGGCCGGCCTGCCTCGTGCGGGAGCGGCGGTACAGGAGCGCCCCGCCCATCAGTGAGGCCAGGCTCGCGACGGCCGCCGCCCAGGTGGTCTCCGCACCGGTCTGCGCGAGGCTGCCGGGCGGCTCGTGCCGTACGACGGGCGGGGTCGGCGCCGGGTGGGTGGCGGGCGGTTCCTGCGGCCGAGGGGGCTCGGAACGCACCGGCGGCGCGACCGGGGGTTCCTGCGGCTTGGGCGGGGTGGCCCGGCCGGGCTCTTGGGGGTGGTCGCCCGGGACGTTCGCGGACGTGTTGCCGAAGACGGGGTTGCCGACACCGACCACGTTCACGCTGTTGCCGCTGACGTTGACGGGCAGGTCGACCGGCAGTTGGAGGCCGTTGCCGGAGACCAGGCCCGGCGAGTCCTGCGTGCGGGCGTGGGCCGTCGCCCCGCTCGGCGCCGCGGGCCGCTCCTTCCCGCCGGTGCCGCCGCCCTTGTTGGCGCACGTGTTGCCCATGGCGGGGTTGAGCAGCCCCGCCACGTTCACGGTGTTGCCGCAGACGTTCACCGGGAGGTGCACCGGCAACTGGATGCCGTTGCCCGAGATCAGCCCGGGCGAGCCGCCCGCGGAACCCTGCGCGGCGGAGTCGGCGTGCACCGGTCCCGCCACTGCCATCGCGCCGGACGCGGCGGCAATGGCGATCACACTGTTTCGGGTAGCCCGTTTCATCGGTTCCCAGCCCTTCCAGACACGGTCGCGGGCACTCACCCGCACCGGAGGAAACGCCGCCGTAAACACGCAAGTTATGGTTTTTCAGCCTTTTGCCCTATACGGCGGCCGACGGGCGTCTTCGCGCGGCCGTCGCGCCCGAGAGCCGTACGAGGGTTCGGCAGGGACATGGCCGCGCGCCTTCGGGTACTCGGACGGTGGTCGTGGCGACGCTTGTCGTACCGCCTCTCCCGTTTCTAGGAGCCTTCGACATGACAGACGTAGCAGGCACCGGTCCCGCCTCCGGAGACGACCGGAGGATCCTGACCAACCGACAGGGCCACCCCGTCTACGACAACCAGAACCAGCGCACCGTCGGCGCCCGTGGGCCCGCGACGCTGGAGAACTACCAGTTCCTGGAGAAGATCAGCCACTTCGACCGGGAACGCATCCCCGAACGGGTCGTCCACGCCCGCGGGGTGACCGCGTACGGCTTCTTCGAGGCGTACGGCGCCTGGGGCGACGAGCCGATCGGCCGCTACACGCGCGCGAAGCTGTTCCAGGAGCGCGGCAAGCGCACCGACGTCGCCGTCCGCTTCTCCACCGTCATCGGCGGCCGCGACTCCTCGGAGGCGGCGCGCGACCCGCGTGGCTTCGCCGTCAAGTTCTACACGGAGGACGGCAACTGGGACCTCGTCGGCAACAACCTGGGCGTCTTCTTCATCCGGGACGCCATCAAGTTCCCGGACGTCATCCACGCCCTGAAGCCGGACCCGGTGGACTTCGAGCAGAAGCCGAACCGGATCTTCGACTTCATGTCGCAGACGCCCGAGGCCATGCACATGCTGGTCAACCTGTTCAGCCCGCGTGGTATCCCCGCCGACTACCGCCACATGCAGGGTTTCGGCGTGAACACCTACAAGTGGGTGAACGCCGAGGGCAACACCGTGCTCGTCAAGTACCACTGGATGCCCAAGCAGGGCGTGCGCTCGATGACCGAGGAGGACGCGGCCAACGTCCAGGCCGGCTCCCTCGGTCACGCCACCAAGGACCTGTACGAGGCCGTCGAGCGGGGTGAGTACCCCGAGTGGGAGCTGCTCGTGCAGGTCATGGAGGACCACGAGCACCCCGAACTCGACTTCGATCCGCTGGACGACACCAAGACCTGGCCGGAGCAGGACTTCCCGCCGAAGCCGGTGGGCCGGATGGTGCTGGACCGGATGCCGGAGAACTTCTTCGCGGAGAACGAGCAGATCTCCTTCGGCACCGGTGTACTCGTCGACGGCCTGGACTTCTCCGACGACAAGATGCTCGTCGGCCGGACCTTCTCCTACAGCGACACCCAGCGCTACCGGGTCGGCCCGAACTACCTCCAGCTGCCGGTCAACCAGGCGAAGAACGCCCGGGTGCGCACCAACCAGCGCGACGGGCTGATGACGTACCACGTCGACGGCGCCGGGGAGAACCCGAGCGTCAACTACGAGCCGTCGATCCGGGGCGGCCTGCGCGAGGCGGAGTATCCGGCGCACGACGAGCAGGGCCCGGAGATCCACGGCCGGCTCACCCGCAAGCGCATCCCGCGCACCAACGACTACCTCCAGGCGGGCCAGCGGTACCTGCTCATGGAGCAGTGGGAGCGCGACGACCTGGTGCGGAACCTGGTGGGTCAGCTCTCCCGGTGCGACCGGTCCGTCCAGGAGCGGATGGTGTGGCACTTCCTGCTGGTGGAGAACGATCTGGGGCTGCGGGTCGGCGAGGGCCTCGGCCTCCGCCCCGAGGACGTCGCGGACCTGGAGCCGCTGGCCAGCCAGGACCTCACCGAGGAGGACAAGGAGCGGCTGGCGAACCTCGGCAAGAACCCGCCGCGGAACGTCGAGGGCCTCACCATGACGCACTGCGTCCCGGACGCGCGCCATGAGGTGACGCGGTGACCCGCTGAGCCCGCACCCCCGACGCGCCGGAACTCCTGGCAGCCCGGCGCGCCGGTCAGCCCACGACGGGCGCCGCCCCCGGCTCGGCCACGAGCCGGGCGTGGCGCCCGCGCGGGCAGTGCACGATCCGGTCGCCGAGGCCGAGCCGACCGGCCTCGGTCAGGAAGGCGGACAGGGGCGAGCGCATCACCGTGTACTCCTCGTAGTGCACGGGCAGCACGGCGCGGGGACCGAGGCGCCGGGCCAGTTCCGCGCCCTGCCGGCCGTCCATGGTGACCAGGAAGCCGCCGGGGAGCGTGGTACCGCCCAGGTGCAGGACGGCCAGGTCGGCGGCCGGGAAGCGGCGGGTGATCTCGTCGAGGCCGTCGTACGGCAGGGTGTCGCCGGAGACGTACAGCCGCAGCCGCGGCGGGCCGCCCGCCGGACCGAGCTCGATCATGCTGCCCATCACCGGGGGCAGCAGCCCTCGCAGCACCGGATGTCCGGCGTGCCGTCCGGGCAGCGCCGTGACCCTGGCCTGGACCGGGCCCTGCCGGAGGGTGAGTCCCCGCCAGGTGCGCAGTCCGGCCACCCGCTCGCGTCCGTGCAGCACCTTCAGGCGGCGCGCGGCGTGCGGGGTGCTCAGCACCGGGACCGAGCGGTCCAGGAGGCGCCGGGACCGGCGGTCCCAGTGGTCCCCGTGCAGGTGGGACAGCACGATCCCGTCGAGTCGGGGCAGGTCCTCCGGTTCCACAGCGGGTTCGGTCAGGCGCCGGCTCAGCAGGCCCTTGCCGAGGTAGGCGTACTGGCCGACGTGCAGGAAGTTCGGGTCGGTGAGCAGGGTCAGCGGCCCGTAGCGCAGCAGAACGGTCGCGTTGCCGATGAAGTGCAGGTCGGCCGTGTCGTCGGTGGGTGGGTCCGTGGTACCGGGCATGGTCGCGTCGCCCTTCCGTCCGAGCCGTCGCGGGTACCCGCACCCGCGCGGGCGTGCCGGGTTCCTCCCGTGCCGGGCGGGTACCCCTGGCGGCGGACGGCATGAGAGGACCGGTCCGGGCCGGCCGGTTCCGTCGCCGTACACCCGTCCGCGCACAGATGGCCGAGCGTGCCGCAGCGGCGGGGCCGGGGAGCTGGTAGCTCTCGTAGGGCAGCCGCTGCCGTACCCGCTCGACCGAGGGACACCGGGGAACCGACCGAGACGAGGAGCGATGACGACCACCGTGCGCGAGACCGGAGCCGAGACCGCGCCGCCCAGCCTCCGGCTGCCCGGCCTCCTGCTGGGAGTGGGGCTCGGCGGATTCGTCGACGGCATCCTGCTGCACCAGCTCCTCCAGTGGCACCACATGCTGACCAGCACCGACCACGACCACATCGGTGTGAAGTACTACGACCCCCACACCGTCTCCGGGCTGGAGATGAACACCGTGTGGGACGGCGTCTTCCACACCGTCTGCTGGCTCGCCGTCCTCGGCGGCCTCGCCGTCCTGTACGCCCGGGTGACCACGGGCCGGCGCCAGGTGTGGGCCTCACGGGTGCTCTGGGGCTGGGTGCTGTCGGGCTGGGGCCTGTTCAACCTCGTGGAGGGCGTCCTCGACCATCACGTTCTGGGCGTCCACCACGTCCACGGCGGCCCCTACCAGGTGTGGTGGGACATCGGCTTCCTCGTGCTCGGTGCGCTGCTGCTGGCGGGCGGCCTGCTCCTGCGGCGCGGCGCCCGGCCCTTCGATCCGGCCGCGCCCCGCGCCGCACGGCCGGGACACGCCGTCTGATGGCCGACGGCACCGCGCATCTGCACACGCACATGCGGCACGCGGAGAGCGGCGGCGCGCTGGAGGTCCTGCTCCCCGTCCTGGCCCTGCTGGCGTGCGCGGGCGGCTATCTGCTGCTGGCGCGCCGGGTCCGCCGCCGCAACCCCGTGCGGGGCTGGAACCCCTGGCGCACGGCCGGTTTCTGCGCGGGCCTGCTCCTGCTGGCGGCGGCGCTGCTGCCTCCGGTCGCCGCCTTCGCCCACCGTGACTTCCGCGGCCACATGGCCCAGCACATGCTCATCGGCATGTACGCGCCACTCGCCCTGGTGCTGGGCGCCCCGATGACCCTCGCGCTGCGCGCCCTGCCCGCACCCCACGCCCGCCGCCTCACCGCGTTCCTGCACAGCGGACCGGCCCGGCTGCTCGCCCACCCGGTGACCGGTCTGCTGCTGTCCACCGGCAGCCTCGTGCCGCTGTACTTCACCCCGCTTTACGACGCCGTGACGGGCCGCCCGGCCGGACACTGGCTGCTGCACGCGCACTTCCTGCTGGCGGGCTGCCTGTTCGCGCACGCCGTCGCCGGACCCGATCCCGCACCGGGCCGCCCCGGTGTGCGCGCCCGGCTGGTCTGCCTGGGCTGCGCCATCGCGGTGCACGCGAGCGTCGCACAGCTGATGTACGGCGGCTTCCGGGTGGCCGTCGGCGCTCCGGTCCCCCAGGTCCGGGGCGCTGCCGAGATCATGTACTACGGCGGTGACATTGCCGAACTCCTGCTGGCGGCGGCCCTGGTCGCCACCTGGCGCCCCGCTCGCGGCGCGGTCACCAGGCACGCGGTGCGCCCCGCGCAGTAGGGACGCGGCAGGCATGCCGGCCGGCACGGCCAGGAGGCGGCACCCCGAGAATTCAGGCCCCCTCGCGGGCCCTCCGGCAGACCCCGCGTGTCCGCGGACCGGACCGGCACCAGCCCGCGCGGCCTGGGTACTGCCGCCCGGCCGCTGCGTCGTCACAGCGGTGTCGCCGCGTGCAGGACCAGGAACAGGGTGACAGCGGAGCTCGCCGACGACATCGCCGACACCAGCGCCCCGGCGGCGGCGCCCCAGGCGGCCAGGCCGACCGAGGTGAACGCCGACGGCCAGGTACGGGCCGCGGGGGCGGGGGCCAGCAGCGCGGCCACCCGGCGCGGCACGGGACCGGTCGCCGCCAGCGCGGCCACGGTCGGCACCGGTATGCGCGGGGACAGCAGGGCCGCCTTGCCGATGGCGCGGGCGACCGTACGCCGGTCGCCGACCGCGCGGGCCGCCTCCTCGTCGGCCCACCGCTCCGCCGTATAGACGACGGCCGTGCGCAGCGGTCTGAGGAACGGGTTGGCGCGGGCCGCCAGGTGCGCGGCGAGCAGGTGGCGGTGGTGACGGGCGGTCAGATGGGCGCGTTCGTGGGCGAACAGGGCACGCCGCTCGGCGGGCGCCAGTCCGGCCAGCAGGGCCGTGCTGACGACGATCCGGCCCCGTCCCCGTCCCCGGCTGCGGCTCGCGGGGAGGGCGTACGCGTACGGTGTGCCGTCCGGGAGGACCGCGACCGTGGACCCCGGCACCCCGGCGAGCGCGCGGTGGGCGCGGTGAGTGACCCGGTGGTGCCGCCACAGGGTGCGGGCGCAGGCCGCGGCGACGACGGAGAGCGCGGGGATGGCGGCCCGGCCGGCCACCTCGTCGTGCGGGACGGCGGCCCGCACCTCCGGGTCGGACCAGCCGTCCGGCAGCGGGTTGCCGGGGAGTTGGGCCGTGCCGACCACCATGAGCAGGGCCAGGCACAGGGTGCTGCACCCGGCCATGACGACGGCGACCGCGGTCAGCAGCCGGGTCGCGGTGCGCGGGTGCAGCCGGGTCTCGGCGAGCCGGGCGACGGGCCACGCGGACAGCGGCAGCACCAGCGGCAGGAAGACGAAGAGCCCCATGAGCGGTCAGTCCTCCGTGCCGCCGGCGTCCGGGCCCGGGATGTCGAGCAGCGCCCGCAGCACCTGTTCGTCGCCGGGCGGCAGGGCGGTGACGAAGCTGGCGAGGACCGCCTCGCGGTCCCGTTCGCCGTCCAGCAGGCGGCGCATGCGCAGGGCGGCCAGCCGGGCCACGTCGGCCGTCGGCGTCCACAGGAAGGACCGGCCGTGCCGTTCGCGGGAGACGACGTCCTTGGCGAGCAGCCGGGTCAGGATGGTGACGACGGTGGTGTAGGCGAGGTCGCCGCCGAGGCGCTCCTGCACCCAGGCCGCGGTGACCGGTCCGTCCGCCTCGCGCAGCGCGCCGAGGACCTGGCCCTCCAGCTCCCCCTGCCCGCGCCGCCGGGCCCGGCCGTCTTCCCTCGTCATCCGTGGAACCTCCCCCGTCTTCACTCGCTCGCTCACCCGCCGTTCCACGCTACTTCACGCCACTGACACTCCCGCACGTGCGGCGCCCGCGCCGGTTCGCGACCTCCCCGAGGAGGATGCCGACGACGAGGAAACAGGCCGGCGGGATGCCGAGCGGCGGCGCGAGGAGGTACGGCGGCACCTCGAAGAGGACACCGGTGTGCAGGTCGATGCCCCAGCGGGTGAGCTCGGCGAGCACCGGGTGGTCGGCGAACCGCAGCTCGTCGGTGACCCGGCCGGCGGCGGGGTCGACGGCGACGGTGCGGTGCAGGCCGAAGGCGCGGCGCCGGCCTCGGGCGCGGGGCGGGCGGGCGTGGCGGTGCCCTCCGGGTGGGCCTTGCGGGCGGCGGTCACCTGGACGGAGACGGGGCAGCGCGCGCTCGCCGGCCGGAACGGTCGGCTCGTGGCCGTACACGAGTCTCTCGGCCTGGATGGAGCCCGCGTACAGCGGGCCGGTGACGGCGGCGGTCAGCGGGAAGGTCGCGACGAGCGCGCCGGCGTAGAGGTGCAGGCCCTTCTCCGGGGCTCGGTGCGCGAATCGCGGGTGGTCCAGTGGTCGGACCGCGAAAGGGCCGAGTTGCCCGGGGTGTTGGTGACCTGTGCCACAGGGGTCGGCGGGCGGGCGTGGCATCCTGACGCGATGGCACCTCCCCGTGATCACGCACCGCTCGCCGAGCGGGTCGAGGAACTCCTCGCCGCCGGCGGCCCCTTGCCCATCGTCGCGGCCGGACAGCCGGTGCTTCGGCGCGGCACCGAGCCGTACGACGGCCAGCTCGGCCCCGCGCTGCTGGCCCGGTTCGTCGAGGCCCTGCGCGTCACCATGCACGCGGCCCCCGGTGTGGGCCTCGCCGCCCCGCAGGTCGGGGTGCCGCTGCGGATCGCGGTCATCGAGGACCCGGCGCAGGTGCCGGAGGAGGTGGCGGTCGCCCGGGGACGGGTGCCGCAGCCCTTCCGGGTCCTGGTCAACCCCTCGTACGAGCCCGTCGGCACCGCCAGGGCCGCGTTCTTCGAGGGCTGCCTCAGCGTGCCGGGGTGGGTCGCGGTGGTGGCCCGGCACGCCGAGGTGCGGCTGCGCGGCGCGGACGAACACGGCCGCGCGCTGGACGAGGTGTTCACCGGCTGGCCGGCCCGGATCGTCCAGCACGAGACGGACCACCTCGACGGCACCCTGTACCTGGACCGCGCGGAGCCGCGCTCGCTGTCCACCACGGAGGCGGCGCTGGCCCTGTGGGCCCAGCCGACGCCGGAGGCGGCGGCCGAGGCCCTGGGCTTCGAACTGCCGTAGCCTGCGGCTCAGTTGTCCCGGTAGGCCTCCAGCAGCCGCAGCCACACCTCGCTCAGCGTCGGGTACGACGGGACGACGTGCCACAGCCGGCTGACCGGGACGTGTCCCGCGACCGCGACGGTGGCCGAGTGGATGAGTTCGCCGACGCCGGGGCCGACGAAGGTGACCCCGCGCAGGATCTCGTCCTCCAGGTCCACGACCATCCGGGCGCGGCCCTTGTAGCCGTCGCCGTACAGGCCGGCGCCCGCGACGGAGGAGAACTCCACGTCGACGGCGCGGACGCGGTGGCCGGCCTGTTCCGCCTCGGCGAGGGAGAGCCCGACCGCGGCGGCCTCCGGGTCGGTGAAGACGACCTGGGGCACGGCATGGTGGTCGGCGGTGGCCGCGTGGGCGCCCCAGGGCTCCTCCGCGACCGTGCCGCCGGTGGCGCGGGCGCCGATGGCGGCACCGGCGATGCGGGCCTGGTACTTGCCCTGGTGGGTGAGGAGGGCGCGGTGGTTGACGTCGCCGACCGCGTACAGCCAGTCGGTGCCGGTCACGCGCATGCTGTCGTCGACGTCCAGCCAGGAGCCGGGTTCCAGGCCGACCGTGTCCAGGCCGATGTCGTCGGTGTGCGGGACGCGGCCGGTGGCGAAGAGGATCTCGTCGCCCTCGATCCGGTCGCCCGCGGAGGTGACGGCCACGACCGTGCCGTTCTCACGGCTGACGGACTCCACGGAGGTGCCGGTGCGCAGGTCGACGCCCGCCTCGGTGAGGGCCTCGGCGACCAGTTCCCCGGCGAACGGCTCCATGCGGTTCAGCAGGCCCTTGCCGCGCACCAGCATGGTGACCCGGGAGCCGAGGGCCTGCCAGGCGGTGGCCATCTCGGTGGCGACGACACCGCCGCCGACGACGATCAGCCGGCCCGGGACCGTCTGGGCGCTGGTCGCCTCACGGCTGGTCCAGGGCTTGACCTCGGCGAGTCCGGGCAGGTCGGGCAGCTGGGCCCGGGTGCCGGTGGACACGGCGACGGCGTGCCGGGCGGTGAGGGTGGTGACCGTGCCGTCGGGTCCGGTGACCGTGACCGTGCGGGGCCCGGCCAGCCGGCCCTGGCCGCGGTACAGAACGGCGCCGGTGCCCTCCAGCCAGCCGACCTGGCCGTCGTCCTTCCAGTCGGCGGTGAAGTAGTTCCGGCGGGCCAGCACGGCCGGGGCGTCGAGCGGGCCCTGGACCGCCTGGGCGAGGCCGGGCAGGCGGCGGGCGTCGCCCTGCGCGATGACCGGCCTGAGCAGGGCCTTGCTGGGCATGCACGCCCAGTACGAGCATTCGCCGCCGAGCAGTTCGCTCTCCACGAGGGCCGTGGTGAGGCCGGCCGCGCGGGTGCGGTCGGCGACGTTCTCCCCCACGGGTCCGCCCCCGATCACCACGACGTCGTAAGCGATGGATTCCGTTTCCGTCATGCAGTCAGTCTGGTGGGTGGTGTGCGCCGTGGCCACACGGGGGTACGCGCGCGGAACACGGGCGTGCGCGGGTGGAATAGGCGGCCGGGCGACTGTGTTTCCGACGTCGGCACACCCCACACCAGGAAGAGGGAATCACGCCATGAGCAGCACTGTGGAGCTGACCAAGGAGAACTTCGACCAGATGGTCACCGAGAACGAGTTCGTTCTCATCGACTTCTGGGCGTCCTGGTGCGGGCCCTGCCGGTCGTTCGCGCCCGTCTACGAGAAGGCCGCCGAGGAGAACCCCGACCTGGTCTTCGCCAAGGTGGACACCGAGGCGCAGCCGGAGCTGGCCGCCGCCTTCGACATCCAGTCGATCCCGACGCTGATGATCGTGCGCGACCAGGTCGCGGTCTACGCCCAGCCGGGCGCCCTGCCCGCGCCCATGCTCGCCGACCTCATCGGGCAGGCCCGCAAGCTGGACATGGACGAGGTCCGCAAGGACATCGCCGCCCAGCAGGACCAGGCCCAGGCGGGCCAGGAGCAGCCGGGGCAGGCGCAGCAGTAACGCGTGCGGGGCCGCGGTGACACCGCGTGCGGGACCGGATCAGCTGGACTCGCGCCGGATCACCGAGGCCCCCAGCACGGTGTGCACCTCGGGCTCGCCGCCCGGGTCGCGCACGGCACGGTCGACCAGTTCGGCGAGGTCCTGCCCGGAGGGCAGCTCGATGTGGACCGTGCTCAGCCGGGGCCGCAGCAGCCGGCCCAGCACCAGGTCGTCGGCACCGATCACGGCGACGTCCTCGGGGATGCGGACGCCCTCGTCCTGGAGGGCGCGCATGAGCAGCATCGCGTACTCGTCGTTGTAGGCGAACACCGCGTCCAGGCCGGACGCGGTCCAGCGGGCGGCCCGTTCGGCGGCGGCCTCCTCGGTGTAGGCGAGGGGCAGCTCCGTCACGGTGGCGTCCGTGCCCCGCAGCGCCTCGCGCACGCCGGCGAGCCGGGGCCGTGAGTAGACCTCCAGTCCCGGTTCCCCGGGCAGGACGACGCCGATCCGGCGCCGGCCCCGCGCGTACAGGTGGGCGCCCGCGCAGTGGCCGACGGCGTCGTGGTCCATCAGCAGCGCGTGCGCTCCCTCGACGCGGCCGGGACCGAGGGTGACCACGGCGCGGGCGCCGGACCGCTTGAGGACGGCGACGCCCTGCGGGCCGAGTCCGGCACCGGGCACCAGGACGGCGACCGGCCGCAGCTCCGCCCAGGCGCGGGCGGCCTCGTCACCTTCCAGGCCGACGCTGCCGTACTGGACGACGGTGTAGTCGAGACGGCCCAGCGCCCATTGGAGTTCGTTCAGGAACCGGCTGTACAGGGGGCCCACCGGGATCGCCGGGGCGGGCATGAGGACCATACGGCTGTGTCCGGCGCGCAGGCTGCGGGCGGCGGCGTGGGGGACGTACCCAAGTTCGCGGGCGGCCTCGTGCACGCGCCGGCGGGTCGCTTCGCTGATCCGTACGGCGCTGGTGTTGTTGAGGACGTAGGAGACGGTCGCGCGCGAGACGCCGGCCAGGCGGGCCACATCGGCACTCGTGGGCGTGTTCGGTATCTGCACCATGACAGACCGCATCTTGGCAGAGGGGCGGGGGCCGGGGCCGGGCGGGGCAAGGTGGTTCATCGTTCGACAAAGAGGACGCCCGCGCGGCCTGTGACGAACACGTTCGTGTCGAACTTGTTCGCGACGAACATGTTCGTTACGGTGACGGGCATGAACGCTGCCCCCCGCTCCCGCCGGGAGCGTCCCGCCAAGCCCGCCCTGACCCGGGAAGGCATCATCGCCGCCGCCGTCGCGATCCTCCGGGCGGAAGGGCTCCGCAAGGTGACGATGCGACGGCTCGCGCAGGAACTCGACACCGGCCCCGCCTCGCTCTACGTGTACGTCCGCAACACCGACGAACTGCACGCGGCCGTCCTGGACGAACTGCTCGGCACCATCGGCCCCGCTCCTGCCGAGGGCACCTGGCGGGAACGGCTGGAGCGGGTGCTCACCGGCTACACCGCGATGCTCCTGGAGCACCCGACCCTGGCTCGCTCGGCGCTGACCGCCCGGCCGAGCGGCCCGCACTACCTGCGCCTGGTCGAGACCCTGCTGGAGCTGCTCCAGACGGGCGGGGTACCGCTCGCCCAGGCGGCCTGGGGGGTGGACCTGCTGCTCCAGCACGCCACGGCGACCGCCGCCGAGCACGCCGGGGAGGAGCCCCAGGGCGACTGGCAGGCGGCGGCCCGGGCCCTGCGCGAGGCGCCCGCGGCCACCCATCCGCACATCGCCGCCGGTGCCGACGCGCTGCTGTCCGGCACGCCCGGGGCCCGCCTGTCGTGGGCCTTCCAGACGCTGATCAACGGCATCGAGCGAACCGCCGTACCGAACCCCGTACCGACCGACGCACTGAACCCCGTACCGACCGAAGGCCAGGAGGCCACGTGACCACCGGTTCCCTCCCCCACCACCCCGTCGCGGTCGTCGGCGCAGGGCTCGGCGGACTCGCGCTCGCCCGCGTGCTGCACGTGCACGGCATCGAGGCCGCCCTGTTCGACCTGGACGCGTCGGCGGACGCCCGGATCCAGGGCGGCATGCTCGACATCCACGACGACACCGGCCAGGAGGCGCTGCGGGCCGCCGGCCTGCACGAGGAGTTCCTGACCCGGGTGCACCCCGGCGGCCAGGCCCTGCGGGTCCTCGACCAGGACGGCGCGGTCCGGCTGGCGGAGCCCGACGACGGCACCGGCGGCCGGCCCGAGATAGACCGGGGCGACCTGCGCGGACTCCTGCTCGGCTCCCTGCCCGCCGGCACGGTCCGCTGGGGCGCCAAGGTCACCGGCGCGCACCCGCTGGACGGCGGCCGGCACCGGGTGACGCTCGCGGACGGCACCGGGTTCACCACCGATGTGCTGGTCGGTGCGGACGGCGCCTGGTCGCGCGTGCGCCCGCTGGTCTCCGCGGCCCGGCCGGCGTACACCGGTGTGTCGTTCGTCGAGGTGGACCTGTGGGAGGCGGATGCGCGGCACCCGGCGAGCGCGGAGGTGGTCGGCGGCGGCATGCTCTTCGCGCTCGGGCCCGGCCGCGGCTTCCTCGCCCACCGCGAGACCGACGGCAGCCTGCACGTGTACGCCGCCGTGGTGGCGCCGGAGGACTGGCTCGACGGCATCGACTTCACCGACACCGAGGCGGCGAAGGCGGCCGTGCTGAAGGAGTTCGACGGCTGGGACGGGAGCCTGCGGGCGCTGGTCGCGGACGCGGACGGCGCGCTGGTGCCCCGCCGCATCCACGCCCTGCCGGCCGGGCACCGCTGGGAGCGGGTGCCCGGGGTGACCCTGCTCGGCGACGCGGCCCACCTGATGTCGCCGTTCGCGGGCGAGGGCGCCAACCTGGCCCTGATCGACGGCGCCGAACTGGGCCTCGCCCTGGCCGCGCACCCCGGGAACACGGAGGCCGCGCTGGCCGCCTACGAGTCCCGGATGTTCCCCCGCGCCGAGGCCGCCGCGACGGACTCCGCCCACAGCCAGTCCCTGCTGTTCCGCACGGACGCGCCGCAGGGGTTGGTGAACATGTTCACCGGCCAGGAGGACTGACCGGGCGGGCTTGGCTCGTCCTGACCGGGCGGGCTTGGCTCGTCCTGACCGGGCGGGCCCTGATTCGTCCTGACTGGGCGGGCCTTGGCTCGTCTTAGCTGGGCGGGCCGGCCCGATTGGGCCGGGGCAACTTGGCCGGGCGCCGGGGGATTTCGAGCGGGCGGAAGTGACTCGGCCGGGCGCCGGGATTGCGAACGGGCGGAGGCGACTCGGCCCGGCGCCGGGGCTCCGCGCGGGCGGGGGGCGTCTTGGCCGGGCGCCGGGGGTTTGGAGCGAGCGGAGGCGACTTGGCCGGGCACCGGCGGTTTGGAGCGAGCGGAGACGACTGGCCTGACGGGGCGATCCGGTTCGAGCGGGCCAGACCGGCGTGGCCGGGGACCGGGGCCCCCAGCGGGCGAGGACGTCTTGGCCGAGCGTCGGGGGCTCCGCACGGGCGGGGGCGACTCGGCCGGATATCGGGCCCCGAGCGGGCGGAGGCGGCTCGGCCGGGAGCGACGGTTCTGCGCGGTGCGCGTCGACTTGGCCGGGTGAGGCCGTCCGAGCCGGGCCGGTTCGGCCGGTCCGGCTCGATGGTTCCGTGCGGCCGATTCGGTGGTTCCGTGCGGCCGATTCGGTGGTTCCGTGCGGCCGATTCGTTGGTTCCGCACGGCCGGTTGGGGTGGCCCGGCTCGGTGATTTCACGCGGGTCGGCTCGTTCAGGTCCGGCTAGCGCAGCGGCTCCGTGCCGGTCACCCGGGCGACCAGATCGAGCCAGCCGGATTCCAGGCGTTCCATCGGCATGTCGCACTGCCGGGTCAGGTGGTGGATCAGCGCGGGGTCCAGCGAGGCGAGGAGGGTGTGGGCCAGCAGGTCGCAGTCGGCGTTGGGGACGATCTGGCGCAGCAGCATCGTGACGTGCATGCGCAGCGACCCGGAGGCGGGGTGCACGAACCGGCGGGTCGGCTCCGGCTGGGCGGCCAGCTGGAGGTCGAGCTGCTCCATGGTGCGGTACAGCACCGCCACGCCGAATGCCCGCAGCCGCTCCAGGGGCGGCGAGCCGGGACCCAGCGGCGGGGGCCCGCACAGGAAGTCGGCCTGGAGTTGCCTGGCCGAGTGGTCGAGCAGGGCCATCAGCAGCCCGGTGCGGTCGCCGAAGCGGCGGAAGACGGTGCCCTTGCCCACGTTGGCCGCCGCCGCCACCGCCTCCATGGTGACCCCGGCCACCCCGTGCTCCGTGATCAGCCGGGCGGCGGCCTCCAGCAGCCGGGCCCGGTTGCGGGCGGCGTCGGCCCGCAGGCCCGGCGCTTCGGATGCCGGGCCGACCTCCAGCAACTGGGGCGTGTCGAGGGGCTCCTCAGGCTTCGGGAAGGGCGGCAGAGCGCTGGACATGTCGACAGCGTAAAGCATCGGGAACAAAACTGGACCGCGGTCCGGTTAGGGTGATACAAACTTAAACGGACCCCGGTCCGGATCGTGACAGCGATGTTTCAGCCCCTTGGAGTTCCCATGTCTGTTCGCATCCTCGCGCTCGTCGGCAGCCTTCGCGCCGGTTCGCACAACCGCCAGCTCGCCGAGGCGGCCGTGAAGCTCGCGCCGGAGGGCGCCGAGGTCGAGCTGTACGAGGGCCTGGCCGACATCCCCTTCTACAACGAGGACGTCGACGTCGAGGGCAACGTGCCGGCCGCCGCCGCCAAGCTGCGCGAGGCCGCCCAGGCCGCGGACGCCTTCCTGCTCTTCTCCCCCGAGTACAACGGCAGCATCCCGGCCGTGCTGAAGAACGCCATCGACTGGCTGTCCCGCCCCTACGGCGCCGGCGCCTTCGGCGGAAAGCCCGTCGCCGTGGTCGGCACCGCCTTCGGCCAGTACGGCGGCGTGTGGGCGCAGGACGAGGCCCGCAAGGCCGTCGGCATCGCCGGCGGCAAGGTGATCGAGGACATCAAGCTGTCCATCCCCGGCTCGGTCACCCGCTTCGCCGAGACCCACCCGGTCGACGACGCCGAGGTCGCCGCCCAGCTGACCGAGGTCGTCGCCCGTCTGCACGGCAACGTCGGCGCTGCCGCCGCCTGAGCCGTACCGCCGCTCCCGTCGGGACCGGCACCCTGTGTTCCCGGTGAGGGCCGGAGCCGCCGCGGCTCCGGCCCTCACCCGTGTCGCAGCCCTTGGCGCCGGGGGCTGCGGCCGAAGTCCCCGGCTCCGGCGGGTCGTGCTCCGGGCGGCAAGGGGTAGACGGCTCGTGACCGCTCATGACCGGTCACGACCGCCTGCGTCGTGACCGACCGCCGGACGCCCCACGGAAGGAGCAGGAGGAGCCATGTCCCTGGTCCCCCCGCCGTTCGACACGGAACTCGCCGCCGTACTGGAGTCGTTCCGGGGTGTGATCGAGCCCGGGTTGGCACCGGAAGACGTCGAGGCCGCCCGGCGCGGCGCGGCCGTCGAGCTGGTCGACGTGACCATGGACGGCGCGTTCGAGGCGGAGGACCGTACGGTGCCCGGTCCGGAGGGCGCCCCCGGCGTCCCCCTCCTCCTGTGCCGGCCGACGACCGCTCCCGTCCCGGCCCCGCTGCCGGTGCTGTACCACGTGCACGGCGGCGGCCTGGTGGCCGGAACCAACCGGGTCGGTGTGACCGAACCGCTGGCCTGGGCGCGCGAGCTGGGCGCGGTCGTGGTGTCGGTGGAGTACCGGCTCGCGCCCGAACATCCGCATCCGGCGCCGATCGAGGACGTGTACGCCGGGCTGCTGTGGACCGCGGAGCACGCGCGGGAGATCGGCGGCGACCCGGACCGGATCGTCGTCGCGGGCGCCAGCGCGGGCGGCGGTCTGACCGCGGCGCTGGCCCTGCTCGCCCGGGACCGGCGGGGCCCGCGCCCCCTCGGCCAGTTGTTGATGTGCCCGATGCTGGACGACCGCAACGACAGCGTCTCCAGCCGTCAGATGGCCGGCCTGGGCGTGTGGGACCGTACCGCGAACGAGACCGCCTGGACGGCCCTGCTCGGCGACCGCCGCGGCGGTCCCGAGGTGTCCCCGTACGCGGCCCCGGCCCGCGCGACCGACCTGTCCGGCCTTCCCCCGGCCTTCCTGGACGTGGGCTCCGCGGAGACCTTCCGGGACGAGGTGGTCGGCTACGCGTCCCGGATCTGGCAGGCCGGCGGCGAGGCCGAACTCCACGTCTGGCCGGGCGGCTGCCACGGCTTCGACGCCCTCGCCCCGGAGGCGACCCTGTCCCGCACGGCCCGCGCGGCCCGCCTGGGGTGGCTGCGGCGGCTGCTGGGTGACCCCCCACCACGCGACACACCTGTGTCCTAGAGTCTCTTCGTGGACATCACCACCTGGTTCGAGGCGGAGGATCCGGAGCAGTACGGCGAGGAGCCCTGGGACTTCGACGAGGCGAAACGCGCGTTCCTCGCGGCCCTGCGCGGCCGGGCCGCCGCCTGGCGGGTGCCGTGGGCTCCCAGCCGGGCCGGACGGCCCGAGGACGGCTCCTCGCTGCTCGTCCACGTGTGCCTCCTCGACGAGGCGCGCTCGATGGCGCTCGGCGAGTGGGCCGTGCACTTCCACGGCTCTCATGTGCGCGCGGGGAAGGTCTGCGACCAGCTCTTCAACCTGCACGAGTCGCCCGAGCGCGGCTTCTTCCGCGCCTCCGGCACGGTGGAGGAGCTCGCCGAGCGGTGCGCCGCCTGGTTCGAGCGCCTGTTGATGCGTCCCGTCGTCCGTGCCGAGTGGCCCTCCGAGGCAGGGGCGCACCCGGCCCGCTGGGAGTTCGCCGACACGGGCGAGGCCCTGGTGACGAGCGCCCTCACCCCCACCGACGCCCCACCGACCCGCCGCCTCCGGGTCCGCCCCTGATTGGCCGGGCCGGACGTGGCCGCGCCCGCCCCGGGGATCACCGCCCCACCCCCTGCAAGAATCCCGGCCCCCGGAAGACACCCGGCTGAAAACCGCGCTCCCGGCCCGCTGTGACGTTACCGTTCGGTAGACATCGTGCCCGGAGTCTCCCGGAGGTGCTCGTCCATGACGCCCGACCGTGCCGCAGGACTCGTGGAGACGCGGCGTGCGCTCGCCGAGGGGGAGGTGAGTTCGCGGGAGGTGGTGGAGCGGGCGCTGGCGCGGATCGAGGCCGCGCAGGCGACGCTGAACCCCTTCCGGATCGTGCGCGCCGAGGCCGCCCTCGCCGAAGCGGAGGCCGCGGACCGGGAGTTGGCCGCCGGTGTGCGGCGCCCGCTGCTCGGGGTGCCGGTGGCGGTGAAGGACGACATGGACGTGGCCGGTGAGCCGACCGCGTTCGGCTGCTGCGGCGAGTTCCCGCCGGCGCCCGCGGACGGGGAGGCGGTACGGCGGCTGCGCGCGGCCGGCGCGGTGATCGTCGGCAAGACGAACACGTGCGAGCTGGGGCAGTGGCCGTTCACCGAGGGGCCGGCCTTCGGGGAGACCCGCAACCCGTGGAACACCGAGCACACGCCCGGCGGGTCCTCCGGCGGGTCGGCCGCGGCCGTCGCCGCCGGGCTCGTCCCGGCCGCGCTCGGCTCCGACGGCGCCGGTTCGGTACGCATCCCGGCCTCCTGGACGCACCTGATCGGCATCAAGCCGCAGCGCGGCCGTATCTCGACCTGGCCGCGCGGCGAGTCCTTCCACGGCATCACGGTCAACGGCACCCTCGCCCGTACGGTCGCCGACGCGGCCCTGCTGCTCGACGCGGCGAGCGGCAACCACGACCGGGACCCGCACCGGCCGCCCGCGCTGACGGCGGCGGACGCGGTCGGCCGCGACCCGGGCCGGCTGCGCGTCGCCCTGTCGCTGAAGCCGCCGTTCACCGCCGTACCCGCCCGGCTGGACCCGGTGATCCGCTCCCGGGTCGTCGAACTCGCCGAGCGGCTGGCGCGGTTGGGGCATGTCGTGGAGCAGGCCGATCCGCCGTACGGGCAGATCGGGCTGGCCTTCGTGCCCCGGGCCACGGCCGGGATCGCCGAGCGGGTCCGCGAGGCACCGGATCCGGCGCTGCTCGATCCGCGTACCCGGGGCGCCGCCCGGCTCGGCCGGCTGCTCGCCGGTGCCCCGCTCCGGGCCGCCCGGCGCGCCGAGGCGGTGCTGCACCGGCGGATCGGCGCGTTCTTCGAGTCGTACGACGTGATCCTCACCCCGACCACCGCCATGCCCCCGCCCCGGATCGGTGCCCTGTCCGGGCTCGGCGGGCCGGCCACGGACCGGGCGATCATCGCCGCCTGCCCGTACGCCTGGCCGTGGAACGTGCTCGGCTGGCCGGGGGTGAACGTGCCCGCCGGGTTCGCCGGCCCCGGACTCCCGGTGGGCGCGCAGTTGCTCGGCCCAGCGAACAGTGAGCCGCTCCTGGTGTCGCTGGCCGCGCAGTTGGAGGCGGAGCTGCGCTGGCACGAGCTGTGGCCGCCGGAGGGGGCGGACGCCGACGCGGATGCCGGCACTCCGGCCGTGTGACGGCGTTCCGCCCGTACGCTGGGGCCATGGACGACGCGTCGATGGTCGGGCTGATGGGGCGGGTGACCGGGACGGTCGGACCCGGTCTGGTCGGCGAGGTGATCGTGCGGGTGCGCGGCGGCGCGGAGCACTTCCTCGCCTATCCGGCCGACGGCACGGGCCGGATCGCGACCGGCACGGTCGTGATGGTGGTGGAGTACCTGCCACCGAGGACGGTCTACGTGACGGCGGCGTACGACAGTTGAGCCCGCGTCGCCCCAGGTGAGGGCGGCGTGCGTCAAGATTGCAACAAGGATTACCCGGCGTCTTCACCCGGGCCCACGGCAGGCGCACACTCCCTTCGTTCGGTGCCGAGAGGGCACCATGCAAAGGGGGCGTATGCCGATGGTTGTCGGCGTCGTTGCGGGGGCGGTCGTCGTTGCCGTCCTCGTGTTGATCGGTCTGTTCAAGATGATGTGGCGGGTCGCCGAGCCGAACGAGGCGCTCATCATCTCCGGGTCCAAGCACCGCACCGAGGGCCTGGAGGAGGGCATGGGCTTCCGCATCGTCACCGGCCGCGGCACGCTGGTGCTGCCCGGTGTGCAGGCGGTGCGCAAGCTGTCGCTGGACCTGAACGAGACCGAGCTGCACGTGGACTGCGTGACGCACCAGGGCATTCCGCTGAAGGTGCGGGGCGTGGTCATCTTCAAGGTCGGCGACGACTTCGTGTCGATCGCGAACGCGGCCCGCCGTTTCCTGGACCAGCAGAAGCTCATGTCGGAGCGGGTGCACAACGTCTTCGCCGGTCATTTGCGGTCGATCGTGGGCGGGCTGACGGTCGAGGACATGATCCGCGACCGGGAGAAGCTGACCGGGCAGACCCGGGCGGCCTGTGGCACGGAGATGGAGAAGCTCGGTCTGATCGTGGACTCGCTCCAGATCCACGAGATCGAGGATCCGACCGGGTACATCCAGAACCTGGCGATGCCGCACGCGGCGGCCGTCCAGCGGGACGCGCGCATCGCGCAGGCCGAGGCGAACCGGCTGGCCACGGAGGCCGAGCAGCAGTCGTTCGCGCGGATGGCGGAAGCCACCCGGGACAGCAAGATCCTCCAGGCCGGCTACCAGGCCGAGCGGGACAAGGCGGCGGCCAAGGCCCAGCAGGCCGGCCCGCTCGCCGCGGCGGCGGCCCGGCAGGAGGTCGTCGTGCAGGAGACGCGGGTCGCCGAACTGGAGGCGCACCGGCGGGAACAGCAGCTCCAGGCGGACGTCCGCAAGCCGGCGGACGCCAAGGCGTACGAGAAGCGGACGCTGGCCGAGGCCGAGCGTGACGCGCGGATCTCGGCGGCCCAGGCGAAGGCGAAGGAGACGGAGCTGGCGGCGGCGGCCGAGGCGACCCGGGTGAAGGCCGCCGCCGCGGCCGAGGCCGAGGCGACCAAGACCCGGGGTACGGCGAGCGCCGCCGCCACCCGGGCCACCGGTGAGGCCGAGGCCGCCGCTCAGCAGGCGAAGGGCCTGGCGGAGGCCGAGGCCACCCGCGCCCAGGGCCTGGCGGAGGCGGAGGCCATCAAGGCGCGGGCCGCGGCCCTCGCGGAGAACCAGGAGGCGGTCGTCGCCCAGCAACTCGCCGAGAAGTGGCCGGAGATCGTCCAGGCGGGGGCGTCGGCGTTCGGCAACGTGGACAACATGGTTCTGCTCAACGGCGCCGACGGCATGGGCGAGTTGTTCGCCAAGGCGCTCACCATGGGCGGTACGGGGCTCGGCCTCGCTCGCAAGCTGCTCGCCACCATGGGTGACAACGGCCAGCCGGTGAACGGGGGTTCGCCCTCGCTCAACGGCGTGGTCGCGCCTCCGCCGCAGAAGGTGCCGGTGGAGCAGGAGGGCTGAGCAAGGGGTGCCGTGCACGGCCGGGGTCCCTCACCAGGGGCCCCGGCCGTGCGCGTGCACGATCCGGTCGGCCGTCTCCGGGCGCGCGGCGGGGTCGCCCCGGCGGCGTGGGCGAGGCCGGGAGGTTCCGCCCCGCTTCGACGCTAGGAGGTCACGCCGTGAGCAGGGCGACGCCGAGGGCGATCAGGGCGCCCGCCTTGAGGACTTCCAGGGCCACGTACCACAGGTGGCTGCGCGAACGGGGCAGTTCCTCCCCCGCGAGGACCCGGTCGGACCTGCGGTTGAGGAAGGGCCGGACGACGGCCAGCTGGGCGAGGAGGAGGGCCGCCACCGCCGCGGTCAGCGAGATGACGGCGGCCGGGGCGTCGCCCAGCGCGACCGCGAGAACCACGACGACCGCGAGGACGGTCTCCACGGCGTTCAGCGCGCGGAACACCAGTCGTCCGATCGCGAGACCGACGGGGATCGTCACGCCCGGGGCACGGAACTTCAGCGGCGCCTCCAGGAAGGAGATCGCCAGCACCATCCCGAGCCACACGAAGGTGACCGCGCCGGCGGTGGCTGCGGCGGTGGAGTTCATGGGAGGGCCTCTCTCCGCCCGGGTGGGTGCAGCGGCGGGGTTGATCGGGGCGGGGTTGATCGGGGCGGGCGGTGCGACAGCCGCGGATCCGGCGGGCGGTGCGTTGGCTGCCGCGGGCGGCGGGCGGTGCGGTGGCTGGCGATCCGGCGAGCGGTGCGGTGGCTGCCCCGACCGGCGGACGGTGCGGTGGCCGCCGACTCGGCGAGCGGCGCGTTGGCTTCCGCGACCGGCGAGCGGGCTCGTTCGCTGAGTGCGGCGCCCGGACGCGCGCGGGACGGCTCAGCCGGGCGCGGTCACCGCCAAGTGGGCCACGCAGGAGTCGGGTTCGGCGAACGGCTCCAGGGCGGTGGCCGTCAATGGTGCGCCCAGCTCCGCCAACGCTCCCTGCATCAGGCCCAGATGGAGCGGGCAGACCAACCCGCCCTGCTCCTCGGCGAGTTCGAGGAAGGGGCAGTGCCGCAGGCGGATCCGCTCCGGCGTCCGGCCGGGCTCGCCGCCCGTTCCGTCCTCCCCGTCCGGCCGCGGCGCGAAGCCCAGGCCGTCCAGCAGGGCGAGCAACGCGGTCACCGACCGCTCGGGCGTCGCCGGCTCGTACGGTGGGAGGGGGTCCACCAGGAAGCGGCCCCAGGCCCGGCCCGTCTCCATCGCCTCCGCCCGCGCCGCGGCCGGGTCGGCGGCGGCCCACCGGCTGAGCAGCATACGGGCGAGCAACCGGTAGTCGCGGTGGCCGCCACGGTCCATGCCGGGGCGCACGGTGTAGACGGTGCGGGGCCGGCCCGGTCCCGTGGGTGCCACGGCCCGGCGCTCCACCAGGCCGTCGGCCACGAGGGCGTCCAGGTGGAACCGCACGGTGTTGGGGTGGAGCCCCATCCGCTCGGCGGCCTCGGCGACCCCGAGCGGTGCGGGCGCGGTGCGCAGCACCTCCACCAGCTCCCGGCGGCGCGGGCTCTCCCGCGTGGTCACGTCCGGACACCCCTCTCCCACCTGCGGCCATTTTTCACGAACCCTACATGTATTAATTGTAAAGTGGTCGGACACCGTGGGCAGGGATACGGCAGAGCCGAGGAGAACACCAGATGACGTCGCCGTCCGCGACCGACACCGCAGCAGCAGCCCCTCCGGCGGCGGACCCGCGCGTGCTGTGCGACACCCGGGCGCTGGCCGACACGCCCCCGGCACCGGCCGGGGTGCTGTGGAAGCTGGCGGAGAGCGGTCGGCAGCTCGACGCGAACGTCGTCCGGCTGGCTCCGGGCGGACGGATCACGGCCCACACCGAGGCGCAACTGGACGTGCTGGTCCTGGTCGTCGCCGGGAACGGCACGCTCGGCAACGGCTCCTCGGACGCGGTGGAGGCGCTCACCGAGGGCGCCCTGGTCTGGCTGCCGCACGGCGCCGCCCGCAGCATCACCGCCGGCGAGTTGGGGCTGACCTATCTGACGGTGCACGTCCGGCGCCCCGGCATGCGGATCGGCGCGCGCCCGACGGGCACGGCACCGCTCCAGCGCCCCGGTTCCGCACCGGACCGGGCGGCGGGCTAGGTCGATTCGTTCGGCTCGTCGTGCGCCCGGGAACTGCCGACGGTGGATTCGGCACGCAGGTTCGTCGAGAGAACGCAAGAGAACGCCTCACCCCGAGATCGGCCGGACGTTCGACATCCCGATCGACGGTGACCTCGCCCATGTCACACCGCCTGACGTAGATGCTTCAGAGCGTGGCGCCAGACTGTCGCCGCTGTACTTCGATGAACAGGACTAGCTGCGTCACGGGAGCGAGGCCCCTGGTCCGTTCCGCCCATCACCGCCAGGTCCAAGCCGAACTCCCGGCATGGGAAGAGGAAAACGACATCTCACCGCAGGGCCCACCCCCGCGTTGAACACGCCTTCGCCCGCTTGACGGGCCGTCGAGCGGGGTGGCCCGTCGACGTCAGCGCGCTTTAGATCATTACGGGACAGCCCTTAGGGTGCCTCCGTGAGCACGTTTACCGAAGAGAACGTCCCCGGCCGGCACGGCCCGCACGCCACCACCGAGGCCGACCCGCGCGAGGTCGGCCGGGTGCGCACCGAGTACTCCCCGGCCCATGACGGCGACCCGGACCCCGGGGAGATCGTGTGGACCTGGGTGCCGTTCGAGGAGAACGACGGCCGGGGCAAGGACCGCCCGGTGCTGGTGGTGGCCCGGGAGCCCGCCGGCACCCTGCTCGCCGTACAACTGTCCAGCAAGCGGCACGACGGCGACCGCGAGTGGGTGGCGATCGGCGCCGGACCCTGGGACCGGTCGGGCCGTGATTCGTGGGTGGACGTGGATCGGGTGCTTCGGTTGCACGAGCAGGGGATGCGCCGCGAGGCGTGCGCACTGGACCGCATGCGGTTCAACCTCGTCCGCCAACGCCTGCACGAACGTTACGGCTGGACCTGACCGCGCCGGGCCACGGCACGAGCGTTTCTCCCGGACCCCCCGCTACACCCCCGCCGACTCCGGGAACGCCCGTTCGAACGCCCCCCCGCACCACCGCCCCCGGCGTCCGGTCCAGCACGCCGAACACCACGTGCTCGAATGCCCGAGCGAACCGGCCGTCAGGCCCCAGGAGCGTCCGGAAGGCCCCCGCGACCTGCGCCGGGTCGTTCTGGAAGACGCCGCAGCCCCAGGCGCCGAGCACCAGCCGCCGGTAACCGTGGGCAGCGGCCACCTCCAGGACGCGTCCGGCCCGTACGGCCAGGGCTGCCGGGAGGGCGGCGGCCCGCTCCGGCGCCGTCCGCCGGATCACACCCGCGTTGGGGGCGGCGGCCGTCAGGAAGCCCGCGTGGTACGGCTCGGCGAGCAGCCGGCCCCGGTCGTCGCGGAAGACGGGGACGGCCGGGGAGTGGATCACGCGGTCCGAGTAGAACGGGTCGCGGTCGGCGCGGTGATGGTCATAGAAGGCACGGGCCGTCAGCAGGCAGGTGTACAGCGCGGAGGCGCGGCACAGGGCCTCCTCCTGCGCCTGCGCGCCGTTGAGGTAACCACCGCCGGGATTACGGGCGGAGGCGAAGTTCAGGACGGCGACGGGGGCGTCGGCGAGCCGGCGGGCCGCCTCCAGGCTGCTCTCGCCGCTGACCTCGACCACCAACTCGGTTCCGCTTGCTGGTGTCACCGGCACCGGGGCCGGGCCGTACATCCGGGTGCCCGCCCGCGCGGCCTGCACCGATTCGGCGAGCGACACCTCCCGGCCGTCCGGCGCGCGATATCGGCCCGCGGCCACGATCCGTTCCGTTTCCTCGGCGATCCCGCGCAGGCGCGCGCTCACGGCGCCACCCCCGTGGGCGCCGCGACCGCGGCCCGCGCGGCCTCCCCCGTCGTGCTCACGCACGCATCCTGGGTGATGCTGGTGATGCGGTGCAAAGGAGTTTCCCGCGGCTCCGCGACGGCCCGGGAACACCCAAGGAAACGGAGGTGACGGATCCGGAACGTCCCGGCTGGCACTCTTGTGCGAATCGGTGCGAAGGTCTTGGGTGGGACGAGTGCCACCGGCCCGGACGCGGGGCCCGTGGCATGGTGGAATCTCAGGAGGATCCCGACATGTCTCATACACAGAGCGACGGTGGTGACTGTACGGAGCACCGCACCGCCGTCACCGAGGCCGAGGTGGAGGCCCTGGTCCGGGGCATCTGCTTCAAGACCGGACCGCCCCGCACCCTCGGTGTCGAGCTGGAGTGGCTCGTCCACCCGCTGGAGCTGCCGCAGCTCCCGGTCACACCCGAACGACTCGAAGCGGCCTACGCCACCGTGCGGGCCGTACCCCTGGGATCGGCGCTCACCGTCGAACCCGGCGGCCAGCTGGAGCTGAGCTCGCCGCCCGCCGCCTCCCTGATGGAGTGCGTCGACACCGTCTCCGCCGACCTGGACGCCGTCCGGGCCGTGCTGGCCCAGGACGGTCTCGGCCTCGCGGGCATCGGTCACGATCCCTGGCACCCGCCCCGCAGATTCCTGCGCGAGCCCCGTTACGACGCCATGGAGACCTGCCTGGACCGCACCGGTCCGGCCGGCCGGCACATGATGTGCGCCTCTGCGTCCGTCCAGGTCTGCGTGGACGCCGGACACGAGGAGCCCGGCCCGCTGGGGCACGCCCGGCGCTGGTGGCTGGCGCACCAGCTGGGCGCGGTCCTGGTGGCCGCGTTCGCCAACTCGCCGCTGATCGGCGGTCGCCCCACGGGCTGGCAGTCCGCCCGGCAGCTGATATGGACGGAGATAGGTGCCGGCCGGGCCGGCGCTCCCCCGCCGAACGGCGAGCCGCGGGCCGCCTGGGCCCGGCACGTGCTGGACGCGCCGGTGATGTGCGTGCGCCGGGACAGCGGACCGTGGGAGGTGCCCGAGGGGCTCACCTTCCGGGAGTGGACCCGCTCCGGTTCGCCCCGGCCGCCCACCCGGGCGGACCTCGACTACCACCTCACCACGCTGTTCCCGCCGGTCCGGCCGCGCGGCCATCTGGAGCTGCGGATGATCGACGCCCAGCCCGGCGAGGACGGCTGGATCGTGCCGCTCGCGGTGACGGCGGCGCTGTTCGACGACCCGGAGGCCGCCGAGACCGCCTACCGGACCGTGAAACCACTGGGCGAACGGGCCCTGGACCTGCCCGCCCCGCACAACCCCCTGTGGGTCGACGCGGCCCGGTCCGGGCTCGCCGACCCGGAGCTGCGCGAGGCGGCCGACGTCTGTTTCGCGGCGGCCCTGGACGCGCTGCCCCGGCTCGGCGCCACCGCCCGGGTCATCGACGCCGTGGCCGCGTACCGGGACCGCTATGTCGCCCGGGGCCGCTGCCCGGCCGACGACCTGCTGGACCGGCTGACCGTGACGCCCTCGTCCGGGTCCGGCCCGGCCCGAGGCACCCGCACCGCCCGCGGGAGGAAGGACATCCGTACATGACCGCCCCCGAGACCGACATCGAGACCCAGACGGCCGAGACGGACGCCGAGGCGCTGCGGGAGCGCGCGCTGGCCTCCCTCACCACCGCCCGCGACCGCACCACGCTGCTGACCTCCTGCGTCGACGAACCGGACCTCACCGCCCAGCACTCGCCGCTGATGTCCCCACTGGTGTGGGACCTGGCACACATCGGCAACCAGGAGGAGCTGTGGCTGCTGCGGGCGGTCGGCGGCCGGGAGGCGATGCGGCCCGAGATCGACAGCCTGTACGACGCCTTCGAGCACCCGCGGTCCGAGCGCCCCACCCTGCCGCTGCTGCCGCCCGCCGAGGCCCGCCGGTACGCGGCGGAGGTGCGCGGCCGGGCGCTGGACCTGCTCCAGGCGGCGGACTTCCACGGCACCCGGCTGACCGAGGCCGGCTTCGCCTTCGGCATGATCGCCCAGCACGAACAGCAGCACGACGAGACCATGCTGATCACCCATCAGCTCCGCAAGGGCCCGCAGGCGTTGACCGCCCCGGACCCGGAGCCGGCCCCGCTCTTCACCGGGCCGGCCGAAGTCCTCGTCCCCGGCGGCCCGTTCACCATGGGCACCTCCAGCGAACCCTGGGCGCTGGACAACGAGCGCCCGGCGCACCCGCGCGAGGTGGCGCCGTTCTGGATCGACACGACCCCGGTGACGAACGCGGCGTACCAGGCGTTCATCGAGGACGGCGGCTACGACACCGAGCGCTGGTGGTCGCCGGAGGGCTGGGCGCACATCAGGCAGCACGCCATATCCGCCCCGCTGTTCTGGCGGCGCGACGGCGGCCAGTGGCTGCGGCGCCGGTTCGGGATCACGGAACCGGTCCCGCCCGACGAGCCGGTGCTGCATGTGTGCTGGTACGAGGCGGACGCCTACGCCCGCTGGGCCGGGCGGCGGCTGCCCACCGAGACGGAGTGGGAGAAGGCGGCCCGCTTCGACCCGGCCACCGGCCGCTCGCGGCGCTACCCGTGGGGGGACGCCGACCCGGCGCCGGAACACGCCAACCTGGGCCAGCGGCACCTCAGGCCCGCTCCCGCCGGGAGCTACCCGGCCGGTGCCTCGCCGCTCGGCGTCCGGCAGCTGATCGGTGACGTGTGGGAGTGGACGGCGAGCGACTTCCTGCCGTACCCGGGCTTCCGCGCGTTCCCGTACAAGGAGTATTCGGAGGTGTTCTTCGGGTCCGAGCACAAGGTGCTGCGCGGCGGTTCGTTCGCCGTGGACCCGGTGGCCTGCCGGGGTACCTTCCGCAACTGGGACTATCCGATCCGCCGGCAGATCTTCTCCGGGTTCCGCACCGCCCGCTCGGAGGCGGTCTGATGTGCCGTCACCTCGCCTACCTGGGCCCCGAGGAACCGCTCGGCCGGGTCCTCATGGAGCCCCCGCACAGTCTGTTCCGTCAGTCGTGGGCGCCGCGCCGGCAGCGGCACGGCACGGTCAACGCCGATGGTTTCGGGGTGGGCTGGTACGCCTCGCAGGACCCGGTACCGGCGCGCTACCGGCGGGCCGGGCCGATCTGGGCCGACCTGTCCTTCGCCGACCTGTCCCGGGTGGTGCGCTCGGGCGCCGTGCTCGCGGCCGTCCGGGACGCGACCTTCGCGGGGGCGGACGCCGAGGCCGCCGCGGCGCCGTTCGCGTCCGGGCGGTGGCTGTTCAGTCACAACGGCGCGGTCGCGGGCTGGCCGGACGCGGCGGCGCCCCTGGTGTCCGCGCTGCCGCCGGTCGAGCTGCTCTCGCTCCAGGCCCGTAACGACTCGGCGTTCGTCTGGGCGCTGGTCCTGCACCGGCTGCGCAGCGGCGACGAGGCGGACCAGGCCATGGGAGAAACGGTTCGCCAGCTTGCCTGGGCGGCCCCCGCCTCCCGCCTCAACCTGCTGCTGACCGACGGAGCCACGATCACGGCCACCGCCTGGGGCGACTCGCTCTGGTACCGCACGGAGCCCGGCCGGAGCACGGTCGTCGCCTCCGAGCCGTACGACGACGACCCGCTCTGGCGGGAGGTGCCCGACCGCACCGTGCTCACCGCGAGCCGCGTCGGCGTGCTGCTCGCCCCGCTGGAGGACCCGGCGGCCTCGCCCGCGCTCGGCTCCGCCCGAGCGGGGGCACCCCGATCACCGAAGGAGCCCTGCCGTTGAGCCCCCTGCACGTCACCCGCACGCTCCCCGAGGACGCGACGGACGCCGCGCTGCGCGCCGACGTCCTGCACGGCCTCACCGCCACTCCCAAGTGGCTGCCGCCCAAGTGGTTCTACGACGCCCGCGGCAGCGAGCTGTTCGAGCGGATCACCGAACTGCCCGAGTACTACCCCACGCGCGCCGAACGGGAGATCCTCGCCGCTAGGTCCGGTGAGATCGCCGCCGCCAGCGGTGCCCGCACCCTGGTCGAACTGGGCTCGGGCTCCTCGGAGAAGACCCGCTATCTGATCGACGCGCTCCCCCTCTCGGCGTACGTCCCGGTCGACGTCAGCGAGAGCGCCCTCACCCAGGCCGGCGGGGCCCTGATCGAGGAGCGCCCCGAGCTCGACGTGCACGCGCTGATCGCCGACTTCACCGCCCCGCTGACCCTGCCCGCCACACCGGGGCCCCGGCTGGTGGCCTTCCTCGGCGGCACGATCGGCAACCTGCTGCCCGTCGAACGCGCGGGGTTCCTCGCCTCGGTGCGGGCGCTGCTCGCCCCGGGCGACGGGCTGCTGCTCGGCACGGACCTGGTGAAGGACGAGCGGGTGCTGGTCCGGGCGTACGACGACGCGGCCGGGGTGACGGCCGCGTTCAACAAGAACGTGCTGGCCGTGGTCGACCGCGAACTGGGCGCCGACTTCGACCCGGACGCGTTCGACCACGTGGCCCTCTGGGACGCCGAGCGGGAGTGGATCGAGATGCGGCTGCGCTCCCGTACCGCGCAGACCGTGAAGGTGCCCGCGCTCGATCTCGCCGTGGACTTCGCGGCGGGCGAGGAGCTGCGCACCGAGGTGTCGGCCAAGTTCCGCAAGGAGGGCGTGACCGGAGAACTGGCCGCGGCCGGCCTGGAGCTGACCCACTGGTGGACGGACGCCGAGGGCCGGTTCGCACTGTCGCTGAGCGTGGTGCGGTGAGCCGGGTGCGCCCGGTCAGCCCACGTTCGGGGCGAGCGCCTCGGTGATCTCGCGTGAGGCGCGGCGGGCCTCGGTCGCCGGGTCCGCGCCGCCCAGCACCCGGGTCATGTACTCCTTGATCGGGTTGTCGGCCTCCACGTCGGCCCACTGAGGGGTGTTGGGGGTCGCCCGGCCGTGTGCCGCGCCCGCGGCCATGGCGGCGACCCCCTCCTCGCCCCCGACCGCGTCGGCCAGCGTGGTCTTGTTGGGCACGTAGTTCATGGCGCGGGCGAGCTCGGTGTCCCACTTGGCCCCGGTGAGCGCCCCGACGACGGCGGTGGCGGCGAACTGGTCGTCGGTGTTGCGCGGGACGACCAGGTCCGAGCCGCCGGTGAAGACCGTGCCGGGCCGCCCGGCGGTCCGGCCGGGCACGGGGAAGAAGCCGAGCTTGTCCTTCAGGTCCGGGTTCTGCCGGACGACCGCCTGGGCGAGCCCGGGTACGGCGACGATCTGCGCGACCTTGCCGCCGGCGAACACCCCGGCCTGCGGCGGGTGTTCCTCGTCGGCGTCCACGGGTCCCTCCCCCAGCGCCTGGAGCCGGCGGTAGAAGTCCATGCCGCGCAGCGCGGCCGGGGTGTCCAGGGTGCCCTGCCACTCGTAGTCCTCCTCCCGGGCGAGGTCGCCGCCCTCGTCCCAGATGAAGCCGGAGAGCGTGTACCAGTCCTGCCCGGCGAGGTAGATGCCCTGGTTGCCGCCGGAGTCGAGCTTCTCGGTGGCGGCGAGCCATGCGTCGCGGGTCTTCGGCGGGCTGGTGACGCCGGCCTGCTCGAACAGGTCCTTGCGGTAGATGACGACGCGGTTGGCGGCGTACCACGGGATGCCGTACTGCTTGTTCCCGTCCTTGCCGGGCTCGGCGAGACCGGGCAGCCACTTCTCCTTGCCCCAGTCCCGCATCGACTCCAGGGTCAGGTCCGCGAGCCGGCCGCCGTCCGCGTACAGCGGCACCTGGGTGTTGCCGACCTCGATGACGTCGGGGCCGTCACCGGAGCCGGCCTTGAGCGCGCCGCGGACCTTGTCGACGATGCCGGTCCACTCCTGGATGCGGATGTCCAGCCGCAGGCCCTCGTGGGTGCGTTCGAAGTCCTCGGTGAACCGGCGCAGGAACTCCCCGGAGGCGCTGCCCTTCATCAGCCACACGGTCACCGTCTTGCGGTCGTGGTCGCCGGGGAGCATCCCGCAGCCGCTGACGAGCGAACCGGTGACGCAGATGAGGGCGAGCAGACGACGTCTCACGAGGGGTCCTGTTCTGTCTGGCGGGAGTGCTGGGACAGGGGTGGGGGCCCGACGTGGGGGGACGAGCGCGCGGCTCGTACGGGTGTTCCGGATTTTGGTATGGACCAATGCGGAGGTCAAGGGCCGGACCCCGGCCGGCCCGCGACGCCGTGCGCGCGCAGCGCTGATACGGCACGGTGGAGTACGGCGTGACACGAGAGGAGCACCCGCATGTCGAACCACACCTACCGGGTCACCGAGATCGTCGGCACCTCGCACGAGGGCGTCGACCAGGCCATCCGCAACGGCATCGCCCGCGCCGACCAGACGCTGCGCAACCTGGACTGGTTCGAGGTGACGCAGGTCCGCGGCCAGATCGAGAACGGCCGGATCGAGCACTACCAGGTGGGCCTGAAGGTCGGCTTCCGCCTGGAGGAC
Source organism: Streptomyces corchorusii (assembly GCF_001514055.1). NCBI lineage: Bacteria > Bacillati > Actinomycetota > Actinomycetes > Kitasatosporales > Streptomycetaceae > Streptomyces > Streptomyces corchorusii. The sequence continues at coordinate 662,499 of NZ_KQ948353.1, forward strand.
GGCGACTGAGCCCGTCCGCTCGGGCCCTGTTCAGGTACGTCCTTCCCGCTCCTGCGCCTCGTGCAGTGCGGCCGACTCCGCGGCCCAGCGGGCCCGTACGACGGTGAAACCGGCCCGCTCGGCGTCGTCGCAGACCAGTTCGTCGTCGTCCACGACCACCCGGACCTCCCTGTCCCGGGCGAGCCGGCGCAGGATCTCCAGTTTGGTGAACCGGGCCGGCCTGCGGTCGGCGTCGCGCCGCATGTGCACGCGCCCCTCCGGGAGCCCGTGGGCCGCGAGCCACTCCAGCGTGTCCCGGCGGCACCGCTCGGGGCGGCCGGTGAGGTAGACGACCTCGCAGGCGCGGGCGCTCTCCACGGCCAGCGCCACGCCCTCGGCGATCGGCGGGTCCTGGGGCGCGGCGGCGAAGAACGCGTCCCAGTCCCGCGGCCGGCTCTCCAGGAAGTGCTGGCGGTGAGCGGTGTCGGCAAGCGTGTTGTCCAGGTCGAACACGGCGAGCGGGCGCTTGCTGCTGTCGGTCACACCGACCACCCTAACCAGCCCCCGGCCGGCCGTACGGCGCGTACCGGCGCACCCACCGGGGCCGGCCGCGGGAATCCCGGGCCTGCCACGGCGTTGAACCCTGTTGTGAGCAGCACACTGATCAGCCGGACCCGGTTCTCCGTCCTCGACCGCTCCCGCACCCGAGAGGGCCACCCGCCCGCCGAGGCCCTGCGGGACACCGTCGCGCTGGCGCGCGAGGTGGAGGCGCTCGGCTACCACCGGTTCTGGGTGTCCGAGCACCACGGCGTGCCGGGTGTCGCCGGTTCCGCGCCGACCGTGCTCGCCGCCGCGGTCGCCGCCGCCACCCGCACCATCCGGGTCGGCACGGGCGGGGTCATGCTGCCCAACCACCAGCCCCTGGTCGTCGCCGAGCAGTTCGGGGTGCTGGAGTCGCTGTTCCCGGGCCGTGTCGACATGGGGCTCGGCCGCTCCGTCGGCTTCACGGACGGGGTGCGCAGGGCGCTCGGCCGGGACAAGGGCGACGCGGAGGACTTCGCGGCCCGGCTCGGCGAGTTGCTGGACTGGTTCACGGGCGGCTCGCCGACCGGGGTGCACGCCCGCCCCGCGGAGGGGCTGACCGTGCCGCCGTTCGTGCTGGCCATGGGCGAGGGCGCGCGCATCGCGGCCCGCGCGGGCCTGCCCATGGTCATCGGAGACCTGCGGGGCCGCGAGAAGATGCTGCGCGGCATCGACCAGTACCGCTCCCTGTTCCGCCCCTCCCGCTGGGCGTCCGAGCCGTACGTCGTGATCTCCGGCACGGTGGCGGTCGCCGGCACCGAGGCCGAGGCGCGCCGGCTGCTGGTCCCCGAGGCCTGGGCGATGGCGTACTCCCGCACGCACGGCACCTTCCCGCCGCTCGCCCCCGCCGAGGCGGTCGAGGCCCGCGCGATGACCGCGAAGGAACGGGACCTCTACGCCTCCGGGCTGGCCGGGCACATCGCGGGCACCGCGGACCAGGTCGCCCACGAGCTTGAGACCGTGCTCAAGGAGACGGGCGCCGAGGAGGTACTCGTCACCACCAGCACCTACGACCGTACGGCCCTGCTCGACTCCCACCGGCGGCTCGCCGCGCTCTTCGCGCCGGTCAGGTGACCCGCCCGAGATGCGAACCCGGCCGGGGCCGGTGACCCTGGGAGGGCGAACCCCTAGCGACGAGGAGGGCTGCCATGTCCCTCAAGGACAAGATCAAGGGCATGCTCAAGGGCCGTGAGGGTATGGCCGACAAGGGCATCGACAAGGGCGGCGACTACGTCGACGAGCGCACCGGGAACAAGTACCGGTCGCAGGTCGACACCGGCCAGGACAAACTGCGCGACGAGTTCGGCACCCGGCCGCAGGACCGGGACAACCCTCCGCAGGTCTGACGCACCGGGGCGGTTAGAGTATCCCCTCGATGCACAGCCCCCATGACCCCTACGTCCGCGTCCGCGGCGCCCGCGAGCACAACCTCAAGGGCGTCGACGTGGACATCCCCCGGGACGTCCTCGCCGTCTTCACCGGCGTCTCCGGCTCGGGCAAGTCGTCCCTGGCGTTCGGCACGGTCTACGCCGAGGCGCAGCGGCGGTACTTCGAGTCGGTCGCCCCGTACGCGCGCCGGCTGATCCACCAGGTGGGGGCGCCCAAGGTCGGCGAGATCACCGGGCTGCCGCCCGCGGTCTCGCTCCAGCAGCGCCGCTCCGCCCCCGGCTCGCGCTCCTCGGTGGGCACGGTCACCAACCTCTCCAACTCGCTGCGCATGCTGTTCTCGCGCGCCGGCACCTACCCGCCCGGCGCCGAGCGGCTGGACTCGGACGCGTTCTCGCCGAACACGGCGGCCGGTGCCTGCCCCACGTGCCACGGCCTCGGGCAGGTGCACGAGACCACCGAGGAGCTGCTGGTCCCGGACCCCTCGCTGACCATCCGGGAGGGCGCCGTCGCGGCCTGGCCGGGCGCCTGGCAGGGCAAGAACCTGCGGGACATCCTGGACGCGCTCGGTCACGACGTGGACCGGCCCTGGCGCGAACTGCCCGCCCGTGAGCGCGAGTGGATCCTGTTCACCGACGAGCAGCCGGTGGTCACCGTGCACCCGGTCCGGGACGCCGACCGCATCCAACGGCCGTACCAGGGCACCTACATGAGCGCCCGCCGGTACGTCCTGAAGACCTTCTCCGACACCAAGTCGCCGACCCTGCGGGCGAAGGCGGAGCGCTTCCTGACCAGCGCGCCCTGCCCCGCCTGCGGGGGCAGCCGGCTGCGGCCCGAGGCCCTCGCGGTGACCTTCGGCGGCCGGACCATCGCCGAGCTGGCCGCGCTGCCGCTGACCGACCTCGCGGCACTGCTGGACGGCGGCACCGGGACGCAGACGGCCCGGGTGCTCACGGCCGACCTTATGTCCCGGATCACGCCGGTGGTCGAGCTGGGGCTCGGCTATCTCAGCCTGGACCGGGCCGCCCCCACCCTCTCGGCGGGCGAGCTGCAACGGCTGCGGCTCGCCACGCAGTTGCGCTCCGGGCTGTTCGGTGTGGTGTACGTGCTCGACGAGCCGTCCGCGGGGCTGCACCCGGCGGACACCGAGGCCCTGCTGACCGTGCTGGACCGGCTGAAGGCGGCCGGGAACTCGGTCTTCGTGGTGGAGCACCACCTGGAGGTGGTGCGCGGCGCCGACTGGGTGGTCGACGTGGGCCCCGGCGCGGGCGAGCACGGCGGGCGGGTGCTGTACAGCGGGCCGGTCGCCGAGCTGGCCTCGGTCGAGGAGTCGGCGACGGCCGTGTTCCTCTTCGACGAGTCGCCCGGTCCGCCGCGCCAAGTCCGCCCGGCGCGCGGCTGGTTGACGGTGGGCCCGGTGACCCGGCACAACCTGCGAGAGGTGACGGCACGGTTCCCGCTCGGCGCGTTCACCGCGGTGACCGGTGTCTCCGGCTCCGGGAAGTCCACGCTGATCGGCGAGTTGACGGAGGACCTGGACGGCATCGAGCGGCTGGTCCGGGTCGACCAGAGGCCCATCGGGCGCACCCCGCGCTCCAACCTGGCCACCTACACCGGCCTGTTCGACGTCGTGCGGAAGGTGTTCGCCGGCACCGAGGAGGCACGGGAGCGCGGGTACGGCGTCGGGCGGTTCTCGTTCAACGTGGCCGGTGGGCGCTGCGAGACCTGCCAGGGCGAGGGGTTCGTCAGCGTGGAACTGCTGTTCCTGCCGAGCACCTACGCGCCCTGCCCGGACTGCGGCGGCGCCCGCTACAACCCCGAGACGCTCCAGGTGACGTACCGGGGACGGACCATCGCCGACGTCCTCGACCTGACCGTGGAGGCCGCGGCGGAGTTCTTCGCGGACTCCCCCGCCGCCGCCCGCAGCCTCACCACCCTGCTCGACGTGGGCCTCGGCTATCTGCGGCTCGGCCAGCCGGCGACCGAGCTGTCCGGCGGGGAGGCGCAGCGCATCAAGCTGGCGAGCGAGCTCCAGCGCGGGCGCCGGGGCCACACCCTGTACCTGCTGGACGAACCGACGACCGGTCTGCACCCGGCCGACGTGGAGGTCCTGATGGACCGGTTGCACGGGCTGGTCGACGCCGGGCACACCGTCGTCGTGGTCGAGCACGACATGACGGTGGTGGCGGGCGCGGACTGGGTGATCGACCTGGGCCCGGGCGGGGGCGACCGGGGCGGCCGGATCGTGGCGGCCGGCCCGCCGGACCGGGTGTCCCGCGCCGAGGGCAGCGCGACGGCGCCCTATCTGGCACGGGTCATGCCTTAGGTGTATTGACCCGCAGCGTTGTTCACGCGGCTGATCGGTGGCT